>DATBPS010000032.1:0-11023 GCA_036561225.1 Terriglobales bacterium | reverse complement strand
CCCAGGTCGACCCCGCCCAAGCCCTCCGACTCGATTAGCAGGAATCAGCATTTAGGGGTCAGGATTCAGGCGGTACGCCCGCGCTAGCGCCTCCCTCGCTGAGCAGCGACGCGCCCGAGCCTTCGCTGACCCCTAACCCCTGAATCCTGACTCCTCCAGGAATCAGCATTTAGGGGTCGGAGTTCAGGGGATACGCCCGCGCCAGCGCCTCCCTCGCTGAGCGCTCACCCACCCGAGGCTTCCCTAACCCCTAACCCCTGAATCCTGAAAGCTGATATGTCGTACACTACGCCTTAGAGGTAAGCGCCCATGCGTCTCGCAGGTTTCAGGACGAGTCGTTGCTTGGTGTTCTTCGTGTTCTTCGCGCTGGTCACCGCGCTGGCTGTTGCCCAATCCCCCGGCGAAATCCGTCTCCGCAGCGCGCCGTACACGCTCCCTGCCGTCGTGCTGGTGGCCCACGCCGACACCGTTCCGCTCACCGTCGTGGTGCGCGACTCGCACGGCAAGGTCATCACCGGTCTCGCCCAGGATCGCTTCCGCTTGAGCGACAACGGAACGTTGCAGACGCTGACCTCTTTCCACGCCAACCATCCCGCCGCCGCGCCCGAGGCGGCGGCGCCCACTGGCGCCGCCCCAACCCTCACCCCCGCGCCGTCGGGCAGCGCCGACGCCGCGCCCCGCTACGTCGCCCTGTTGTTTGACGACGTCAACAGCAATCAGGGAGATTTGCAGCAGGCGCGCAACGCCGCCCTGCGTTTCCTCAAGGAACAACTGGGCCCGGGCGGCTACATGGCCCTCTACACCGTCTCCAACTCGCAGACGCTGGCTTTCACGCAGGATCGCGCCGCCCTCGCCGCCGCCATCGCCCACATCTCCGCCCATCCCCGCGCCAGCGCCCGCGGCCTGGCGCAGTGCCCGCGCATCACCCCCTACGAGGCCTATCTCATCGCCGAGATCCACGACCCCGGCGCGCTGCAGTCGGCTAACGCCGACTCCCTGTCCTGTGGCAACCAGTACCAAGCCCAGGCCGCCCAGGATGCCGCGCTGCGCGCCAGCGATTGCGGCCTCAACTGTACCTTCGGCGCACCCCCGCCCACCACCTCCGACGGCATCCCGGTGGAAACCCAGGCCAATGCCACCTGGGAAATGACCCTCGGCGTCTCCCAGGACACTCTCGCCACGGTGCGCAACGCCGTCGCCCTCACCGCGCAACAGCCGGGAGAAAGAATCGTCGTGCTGGCCTCTTCCGGCTTCCTCACCGAAGGCCTCGAGCAAACCCGCGAAGACATCATCCGCGAAGCCCTGCGCGACGACGTCATCATTGACGCCCTCGACGACCGCGGCCTCTACTCCGGGACCGCCAGCAACGCTCCCGAAGACGATCGCGGCTTCCTCCCCCTGATCACCTGGGCCTTCGAGGAGAGCACCAAAATCACCGAAGCCGAAGCTCAGTCCGACGCCATGGCCAGCATGGCCCTGGCCACCGGCGGCCTCTACTTCCACAACAACAACGACCTCACCGTCGGCTTCGAGCAGCTCGGGCTCTCCCCCTCGGCCACCTACGATCTCGCCTTCACCCCCACCCCTCTGGTGCGCGACGGCAAGCTCCATCGCATCAAGATCGAACTCTCCCCCTCCATCTCCGGCGCATCCCTTGAAGCCCGCCGCGGCTACTTCGCACCGCCTCCCGGCCTCACCCCCGCCGAGATGGAGCAGGCCTTGAACCAGGCCATGCACACCACCGCCGCCGCATCGGCTGTTCCCGCCGAGGTCAGCGTCACCAACTCACCAGGCACCGCCCGCGTCCAGATCCGGGTCGGCGTCACGCAACCCCGCGAGCGCGTCAGCCTGATCGCCGGTCTCTTCGCCGCCAACGGCGATTACATCACCGGCGAGCGCGGCGAAATGGACCTGGCGCTGAAAGACTCCACCTTCAAGAAGCTCCGCAAGAACGGCCTCGCCCCCGCCTTCGATCTCCACGCCCCGGCCGGCCAATACCGCCTCCGCGTTGTCGTCGAGGACGCCACCGGCGCCCTCACCGAGATCAACCGCGACGTGCAAGTGCCATAACGGGGGTCAGCATTCAGGGGTTAGGGGTTAGCGAAGGCTCGGGCGCGCCGGTGCTCAGAGAGACAGGGGCTCTCGACGGCGCGTCGCCTGAATGCTGACCCCTGACCCCTGACCCCTAAATCCTGACCGCTCATCTAAGATTGGGATGATGCCTCCCGCCCTACAGGCCGATCGCTTCTCGGCCCGCCGTTCTTCGGCGCTGGTCGGGGCAGGCATTCTCTCCAGCCGCCTGGCCGGCCTGGTGCGCGAGCGCATCTTCGCCCACTACTTCGGCAACTCCGCCGCCGCCGACGCCTTCAAGGCCGCCTTCCGCATCCCGA
This sequence comes from Terriglobales bacterium, assembly GCA_036561225.1. GTDB lineage: Bacteria > Acidobacteriota > Terriglobia > Terriglobales > SCQP01 > SCQP01. The sequence goes on along the minus strand of DATBPS010000032.1, from coordinate 8,633 downwards.
ACCTGCTGCAAAATCTGTTTGGCGAAGGCGTGCTCTCGGCCTCCTTCATCCCCGTCTACGTATCGCTCCAGGCCCAGGGCGATGAAGCGGAGGCCCGCCGCCTGGCGGGGGCGGTGCTGGCGGTCCTCTCCCTGGCGACCGTGTTGATGGTCCTGGCCGGAGTGCTCGCCGCACCCTGGCTGATCGAGGTCATCGCCCCCGGCTTTCACGGTCCCGAGCGCGCCCTCACCATCGAGCTGGTGCGCATCTTTTTTCCCGGCGCGGGCCTGCTGGTGTTCTCCGCCTGGTGCCTGGGCGTTCTCAACAGCCACCACCGCTTCTTTCTCTCCTATGCCGCCCCGGTGGTCTGGAACGGCGCCATCATCGCCGCCCTGCTCTACTACGGTCGGCATCACGATCAGTTTTCGCTCGCCGTCTACGCCGCCTGGGGCGCGGTGGCGGGCAGCGTGCTGCAGGTGGCGGTGCAGTGGCCATCGGTAAAAAAGCTGCTCGGCCCCATCGTCCTCTCGCTCGGCCGCGGCTCTGCGCATCTGCGCGAGGTGATCGTCAACGCCATGCCCGTCTTCGCCGGCCGCGGCGTGGTGCAGATCAGCGCCTACGTGGATGCCCTCCTGGCCAGCCTGCTCCCCACCGGCGCGGTCGCCACCCTCGCCTATTCCCAGACGCTGTACCTGTTGCCCGTCTCGCTCTTCGGCATGTCCGTCTCGGCGGCCGAATTGCCCGCCATGTCCCGCGCCACCGGTTCCGAGGAGGCCGTTGCCGACTTGCTGCGCAAACGCCTCCTCATCGGCCTCCGCCAAATCTCCTTCTTCATGCTCCCCTCGGTGCTCGGCTTCCTGATCCTCGGCGACGTGATCGTGGCCGCCGTCTACCGCACCGGCGCTTTCAACCACCGCGACGTCATTTATGTATGGGGAACCCTGGCGGGCGCCAGTGTCGGTCTGCTCGCTTCCTCCCGCGGCCGCCTCTACTCGTCCACCTACTACGCTCTGCGCGACACCCGCAGCCCGCTCAACTACGCGCTCATCCGCGTCGCTCTCACCACCGTCCTGGGCATCATTGCAGCCTTCTGGCTCCCCGGATGGCTGGGCCTCGCCCCCGCCTGGGGCGTCGCCGGATTGACGGTTGCCGCCGGCTTCGCCGCCTGGGTCGAGTTTGTGCTGCTGCGCCGGGGCCTGCGCCGCCGCATCCAGGCCCCCGACGCCCCCAAGCTCTACATGCTCAAGCTGACCCTGGCCGCCGCCGCGGCGGCGGCGGCCGCCCGCGCCCTGCTCAACGCTCTGCCGCATAGGGCCGCTGGCCTCCCCCTCTGGGGCCCCTGGCCCACCGCTGCGGTTGTCCTCGGCTGTTTCGGCGTCCTGTACTTTGTGCTTTGCTACCTGCTCCGCGTCCCTGAAATCACCGCCGTCCCCCGCCTCCTCCGCCGCCGCTAACCCGGTGGCCAATGGCCACTTTTTTCCCCAAAACTGGAAAAACCCCCGCCCCGTACTCGCATATATGCCGACGCCCATGATGCCAGACCCACTCTCGAGCAATCCCGGCGAACTGATCCAGCGCCTCACGCTCTACGCCTACAGTCTGTTCGGGTGCTTTCCCCATCCCGCGGCGGAGCCCGCCCTGCGGGTCTCGGGCATGAGCCCGGAAGACCTGGCCATGAACGTCCTCGTCCGCCTCTACGATCCCGCCGACACCGGCGTACAGTGGGAAGCCACCCGCGGCCCGCTGCTGCCCTACTTGAAGCGCGTGCTGTGGAGCGACTTCGTGGATCTCAAGCGCGCCGCCCTCTACCGCAACACCGCCGAGGTTCCCGACGCCCTGGATCTGGTCGCCGGTGCGCAGGAGTCGCCCGAGGCCCGCGCCGCCCGCGCCCAGGACCGCGACCGCATCCTCACCCATTTGGCGGGCGAACCCGAACTGGCCGCCCTCGCCGCCCAGCAGCTCGATCCCGATGGCTGGCCCGGCTACACCAACCAGGAACTCGCCGCCCGCCTCTCCACCACGGTCAGCGAGATTGAAAACCGCAAGAAGCGCCTGCTCCACCGTCTGCTCAAGTTCTGGCGGTCGCAGAGCGCCGTGTCCGCATCTCCCCGAGGTCATCATGCCCAATCCCGATCTTGAAGCCCTCCGCCGCGCCGGTGAGTCCCTGCTGCCCGCCGACGATCAATTGAGCCCCGAAGAAGTACGGCAACTCTTGCAGTCCGCCGGCTGCGATCCCGATGCGCTGGCCCAGCGCGCCATTGCCGCCGCCGCCGCTCACGCCCCGCTGCGTGCCTGCGGCGACTTCCAGGCGCTCTTCCCCGCCTACCGCGACGGAACCCTGCCCGCCGAACGCCGCCTGCTGGTGGAGGACCACTTGCACGCCTGTGTCACCTGCCGCCGCGCCCTGCACGCTGTCCCGGCCGCAGCCCCCTCCGCCACGGCCCCGATGGACTTGCCCGGTCATCACTCGCAGGGCTCGCAGGGCTCGCACCGCCTGCCCGCGTGGTCGCTGGCCGTGGCCGCTGGCCTGGCCATGGTCGTCGGCTTCTGGGCGGGCCGCGCCGGCCTTCTTCCCGGTCAATCGGATGTGATGGCCACCGTGACCAGCAACGGCGGCGGCATCTACGCCGTCACCGACACCCAGGTTCGCCCGGTGGCGGTGGGCTACGCCCTGCCCGCGGGCAGCCAGTTGCGCACCGGCGTCCAGGCGGGCGCGGCGGTACGCCTGCGCGATGGCTCGCAACTCGAGATGGGCCCCCGCGCCTCGCTCACCGTCACCCGCGGCTGGACGGGTACCACCGTCCATCTGCTGCGCGGCCAGGTGATCGTGCGCGCCGCCCACCAGGGCTGGGGAGATCATCTCTACGTCGCCACCGCCGACAGTCGCGCGGCGGTGAAGGGAACCATCTTCTCCATGAGCTCGGGCCTGCTGGGCTCGCGTCTCGCCGTGGTGCAGGGCAGCGTGGCCTTCGACTTCACCCGCAACGGCAGCAGCCAGTCGGAACTGGTCAGCGCCGGCCAGGAGGCTACTTCCAGTGAGCGCCTCGACACCGTGCCCTTCTCCGAGGAGATCGGCTGGAGTCAGGACGCTTCCCAATATCTCGCCATGCTCAGCGAGTTGAGCGCCGTGGGCAAGCAGTTGGAGGCCATCACGCCTCCGCCGCCCCGCTACGCCTCCACCCTGGTCAACGCCGTCCCCCCCACCGCCGCCGTCTACGCCGCCATCCCCAATCTCGGCGACACGCTTAGCCAGGCCAATCAGATCCTGCAAAGCAACCTCGGCCAGAGCCCGGCGCTGGCGCAATGGCTCAACCAGCCCTCGAGCTCCGCCGCCGGTTCACCCACCCGCGGCGCGCTGATCGAACAGATGATCCAGCGCCTGCAGCAGGCCAATGGATACCTCGGCAACGAGCTGGTGGCCGCCATGGTCCCCGGAACCTCGGGCGGCATGGTCGCCATGGCGGCGGTCACCAAGCCGGGTCTCGCCGACTTCTTCGCCTCCTCCGGCGTGCCCGTCCCCATCACCATCATCACCAACCCCGCCAACGCCGGCACCGCCACCACCCACGGCCTGATGGTCTGGATCGGCGCCGGAGCCTCGGGTCAGGTCATGGTCGCCTCCCACAACGGCAAGCTGCTGCAGCAGGCTGTGGCCCTGGCCCAGCAATCCGCCCCCGGCCCCTTCCTCCAGACCGGCCTCTATCAACAGATCGCGCCGGTGTACGAGAAGGGCGCCAATTGGATTTTGGCCGCTGATTTGAACCTTCTGCACCAACAAAACGTACTCAACCCCGTGCTCGGAACTTCGACCACTTCCAAGCCGCAGTACTTGATCGCCCAGAGCAAGTCGCTCAACGGCGCTCATTCCACCGATCTCGCGGTCACCTTCTCCGGCCCCCGCACCGGCCGTGCCGCGCTGCTTGGCGCACCCGGCCCCATGGGCGGGCTGGCCTTTATCTCCCCCAGCGCCACCCTGGCGGCAGGCATCATCACCGAAAGCCCGGCTACATTGGTGCAGGGCATGACCACCCACGCCGGCACTTCCGCCCAGAGCCAACAGTTCGCCACCGACCTGCGCAACCTCATCGCCCCGTTGGGCGGCGAGTTTACCATCGCCCAGGACGGCCCCGTGGTGCCCAAGCCGAGTTGGAAGCTGGCCGCCGAGGTCAACGATTCGGTCGCCATGCAGAGCGCCATCGCACAATTCGTGCATGACGCTTACTCTCATATGCAGTCCGGTCACAGCGTCACCCTCACCCAGCAGACGCTCTCTGGCCAGACTTACTACCAGGTGAACCGCGACGGCACTCTGGCCGCGGCTTATACCTACGCGGGCAGCTACCTGGTGGCAGGCTCCAGCCTCACCCAGGTGCAATCGGCTCTCCAGACATGGCAGTCCGGAGATGGCCTCCCCACCGCCGCCGCCTTCCAGCAGCAACTGCCCACCGATGGCCGCACCAACTTCTCCGCCATCGTATTCCACAACTTCAACCCCAGCCTGGCGCCCTTGGCCAAACAGTTGAGCGGCTCCGCTCCGGCGCAGTGGCAAGCGGCCATCTCCTCGCTGTTTGCCAACTCCACCCCCGGGCTGGTCTATGCTTACGGACAGCCCAATCAGATCGAAATCGCCAGCAGCCAGGGAGTCATCCAAATGCTGCTGGAGGATCTGGTGGCGCTGCAAGTACACGCCGCGCATGCCAAGCCTGGCAACCCATAACGCTCCCGCAGAGGCAAGCGCCACCAGCCCGGTGATCTCGCTCACCGGGCTGGTGGTGCGTTACGGCCATCGCACCGCCCTCGATCAACTCACCGCCAACCTCTCCGGACGCGCCATCGGGCTGCTCGGCCCCAACGGCGCCGGCAAGTCCACCCTCATCAGTGCCCTGCTCGGCTTCCTGCGGCCCACGGCGGGCACCGCCCGCCTCCTCGATCTTGATCTCGGGCGGGATGACCAGGCCATCCGCTCGCGCATCGGCTACATGCCCGAGAACGACGCCTTCGTGGCCAAGATGAACGCGGTCACGCTGACCCGCATGATGGGCGAGTTGAGCGGCCTGCCCCCCGCCGTGGCTCTCGAGCGCGCCCACGAGTGCCTCTTCTACGTTGGCCTCGGCGAAGCCCGCTACCGCCCTCTGGGCACCTACTCCCAAGGCATGCGCCAGATGGCCAAACTGGCCCAGGCCATCGTCCACGGCCCCCAATTGCTGATCCTCGACGAACCCACCAACAGCCTCGATCCCCCCGGACGGGAGCGCATGCTGCGTCTCATCCGCGAGATCCGCGACCGCGGCGACATCCGCATCATCCTCTGCTCCCATCTGCTGCGCGACGTGGAGGAGATCTGCGACGAGGTCTTGATCCTCAAGCAGGGCCGCGCCGTGCATCACGGCAAGCTGGGCGGGGAAGCGGCGCCCGGTCCGCGCCTGCTGGAGTTGGAGCTGGGCGGCGAGCCGGGCGACTTTGCCGCCGCCCTGCAAAGCCGCGGCTGCGAGCTGGCCTGTGGCGCGCGCCGCTGGAAAGCCATTCTCCCGCCGGAGATGGAACTCCGCGACGTCTATCAACTCGCCGCCGACCGCTCCCTCGAGTTGCGCCGCGTCCAGTTCCGCCGCGACACCCTCGAAGACATCTTCCTGCGCGCCATGGAGGACGAAAGCGCGGGAGCGTAACGCCATGGCCGTCCACCCGCAAATCTATCGCCCCTATCAGGGACCGCTCAGCGGCGGGTGGCGGCGCGTCGCCGTGGTGCACCACTACGCCCGCCGGCGCATGTTCGACTCCCGCGTGCTCACCGCGCTGTTTTTCATCTGCCTGCTGGTGCCCTTCGTGCAGTTGGTGATGGTCTACCTCTCCCACAACCTTTCCTTCCTCTCGCAGGCCAGCGGCCTCAAGGCGCTGACCGTGGACAACGCCTTCTTCCAGGATTACCTCCACTACTCCTGCGTGGTGGCCTTCATCTTCGTCGCCTTTGCCGCGCCCGGCCTGGTCGCCCCCGATCTCGCCCACGGCGGGTTGAGCATCATCCTGGCCCGCCCCCTCACCCGCTGGCAGTACATCGCCGGCAAGTTCAGCGTGCTCGCCATCCTCCTCTCGCTGCTCACCTGGGTCCCGGCCGAGATCGTCTTCCTGGTGCAGTACAACCTCGCCACCCCCGACTGGCGCGCCCACTATTATTGGATCGCGGGCAGCCTGCTGCTCGCCTCGGCTCTCTGGATCGTGGTGTTGTCGCTGTTGGCGCTGGCCGTCTCCGCCTGGGTGAAGTGGCGCATCGTCGCCGCCGGCGCGCTGCTCGGCATCTACTTCCTGGGCTCCGGCTTTGCCGCCGCCGCCGACGCCGCCCTGCAGAACAACGTCGGCGACCTCTTCAGCCTGATGCAGTTGCATCTCATGGCCTGGTCGGGCTTCTTCGATACTCCCCCCACCGCCCCCGGCCTCACCCCTGTCGCCTGGCTGATTCTCCTCGCTCTCGCCGGCGGCTCCCTCGCCCTCCTCTATCGCCGCATCCGCGGCATGCAGGTGGTGCGCTGATGGCCGCCGGCATTCAATTCGAAGACGTCTCCAAATTCTACGGCGAGGTGCTCGGCGTCAATCACGTTTCGCTTGACATCCCCTCCGGCATCACCAGCCTGGTCGGCCCCAACGGAGCCGGTAAAAGCACGCTGATGAACCTGCTGGCCGGACTCATCCAGCCCACCCGCGGCCGCATCCAGGTCATGGGCGTGGGCAGCGACGATCCCGAGCGCCTGTTTCGCGTCGTCGGCTACAGCCCCCAGTACGACTCCTTCCCCCGCGGCATGCGCGCCGGCGAGCTGCTGCGCGCCCATCTGCGTCTGGCCGGGGAAACCGAAAACATCGCCCCGCGGGTCACCGCCGCCCTGGAACAGGTCGGCCTCGCCGCCGTCGCCGGACGCAAGCTGGCGGCCTTCAGCAAGGGCATGCGCCAGCGCATGCGCCTCGCCCTGGCGCTGCTCCACGATCCCCAGGTGCTCATCCTGGATGAACCCCTCAACGGCCTCGACCCCCTGGCCCGCGCCGAGTCCATCGCCCTCTTCCGCGCCTTCGCCGCCCAGGGGCGCTATCTCATCCTCTCCAGCCACATCCTCCACGACGTGGACGCCATCAGCGATCAACTGATTCTCCTCAGCAACGGCTGTGTCGTGGCCGAGGGCGCCATTCAGGGCGTGCGCGCCGAACTCCCCGACCGTCCCCTGCAGGTGCGTATCCGCAGCCCGCGCGCCCGCGAGCTGGCCGCCACCGCCTTTCAGCTTCCCGGCGTCATCGAAGCCTCCCTCGATGCCCGCGGCGTGCTCATCACCACCCGCGATCCCCACGCCTTCTACCTCGCCCTCAACCAATGGGCCGCCGCCGGCCTGCCCATCGAGGCGGTGCAACCCGCCGACGACAACGCCCAGGCCATCTACGGATACCTGGTCGAGGGCGCGCGATGAGCCCCGTCTTCCGCTCGCGCCTCCACCAGACCGCCGCCGTCTTCCGCCTCGAGATCGGCAAAACCCTCTTCAGCCGCCGCGGCCTGTGGATCTATCTGCTGGCCGCGCTGCCGGTGGTGCTCTTCATCATGGCCGGCATCTTTGCCGGCCACCGCGCCTCCGAACGCGCCTCCTGGATCGCCTCGGAGACCGCCGCCCGCCAGGGTCAGCCGCTCACCGCCGCCGACTTCTCCGCTCTGCTGACCGGCATGTCCGAGGCCGAAGTCCGCCAACGCCTCGGCCCGCCCGCCGACTTCAATACCTTCAGCTTCCCCTCCCGCACCCCCCAGGGCCGCCGCATCCGCATCCACGGGCTGAACTTCTACTACGCCGTGCCCGAAGCCAACTACGAGATCACCCTGCTCGACGGCAAGGTGGACGCCATCCGCAACCGCGCCGCTCCCGGCTTCAGTGAGCTGGTGAACGTCTTCGCCACCGTCTATCAGTTCTTCATGCTTCGCCTGGCGATCTTCTTCGGCTGCCTGGGCATCTTCATGAACCTCTTCCGCGGCGAGCTGCTCGACAAGAGTCTGCACTTCTACTTCCTCGCCCCCATTCGCCGCGAAGTCGTGCTGGCGGGCAAGTTCCTCGCCGGTCTGGCGGCTGCCGGACTCATCTTTCTCACCAGCGTGGCGGTGCAGATCGTGGTATTGGGGGCGCAACTGCCCCCGCCTGCCCGCGCCCAGTTCCTCTCGGTGCAGAACGGATGGCACCAGATCGCCGCCTACCTGGCCATCACCCTCCTCGCCTGCGCCGCCTACGGAGCCTTCTTCTGCGCCGCCGGCCTGTTCACCAAAAACCCCATCCTCCCCGCCGCCATTCTGCTCGTCTGGGAGGGCATCAACCCCTTCCTCCCCGCCCTGCTCAAAAAAATCAGCATCATCTACTACCTCAACGCCCTCCTTCCCACCCGCCTCAACGCCGCCCCCGGCACCCCTTCGCTGCTCTCGCTCCTCATCTCCGACCCCGACGCCCTCGCCCCGCTCTGGGCCATCCTCGGCCTCCTCTGCGTCGCCGCCGTGCTCCTCGCTCTCGCCGCGCGCCGCGTCCGCCGCCTCGAACTCGACTACACCGCCGAGTAAGGGATGCTGCGCCTCCGCCAGGGCTGGGTGGTGTTTCAACTCGAACTCGGCAAGACCCTCTTCAACCGCCGCAGTCTGTGGATCTACG
>DATBPS010000031.1:0-4630 GCA_036561225.1 Terriglobales bacterium | reverse complement strand
GTCTTGATGATGGCCTGGCTCTCGCGCTCGCGGCCCAGTTGGGCGACGAAGGAGCGGTCAATCTTGACGATGTCGAGCGGGAAGCGGTGCAGGTAGCTGAGCGAGGAGTAGCCGGTGCCGAAGTCGTCGAGGCCGAGGCGCACGCCCAACTGCTTGAGGCGCGTGAACACGTCCACGGCGCGGTCGAGGTTGCCGGGCTCACCCCCGGCCAGGGCGCTCTCGGTGATCTCCAGGCGTACCGTGGCGGGATCAATGCCGGTTTCCCGCAGGATGCTTTCCACCTCGCCGACAAAACCGGGATGGGCGAACTGGCGGGCGGAGAGGTTGATGCCGATGCCCAGCGTCAGGCGGTTGGCAAACTCCTGATGCCAGGCGTGGGCGGTGCGGCAGGCCTCGCGCAGCACCCATAGGCCGAGCGGAAGAATGAGACCGGTGTCCTCGGCGAGCGGAATGAACTCACCCGGAAAGATCAGCTCGGAGGGCGATTTGCGCCAGCGGACCAGCGCCTCGACGCTGCTGATGGCCCCGGTGGCGAGATCAATGATGGGCTGATAGTGCAGCTCGAAGGCCTGGTTGGCGAGGGCGCGGCGGAGATCGGTCTCCATCGTCATGCGGGCGCGGGCGGCGGCGTGCAACTGCTGGTCGTAGATTTCGGCGCGGTTGCCGCCCAGCGCCTTGGCGCGGCCCACGGCCAGGTCGGCGTCGCGCAACACCTGTTCGGGCGCGGGCGAACCGGCGCCGCTGAAGGCGATGCCGATGCTGGCGGCCATGAAGCACTCGCTGCCGGCGACCACGAAGGGCGGCGCGAGGGCCTCCTGCACCCGTTCGGCGACGCGCAGCGCGTCGCTCGGATCTTCCAGATCGTCGAGCAGGACGGTGAAGTCGTCTCCGCCCAGGCGGGCCAGCGTTTCCGTCGCCGGCGCTTCGGCCAGGCCGGCGCGGGCCACCATGTCGCTCGAACGCAGAACGTGGGAGATGCGCTCGGAGACCTGCAGCAGCAGTTGATCGCCGGCGGCGTGACCGAAGCTGTCGTTGACCAGATGGAAACGGTCGAGGTCAATGAAGAGCACGGCGAAGCGGGCGTGCGCGTCACGCCGGCCGCGGGCCAGGGTGCGCCCCAGGCGGTCGAGGAAGAGCGAGCGGTTGGGCAGGCCGGTGAGGGCGTCGTGCGAGGTATCGTGCAGCAGTCGCTCGTGGCGGAACTGGCGCTCGGCGACGCGGCCCAGTTGTCCACAGACCTGGCGCAGCAGGTCGAGCAGTTCGGGGTCGGGCGCCTGGGCGCGGCGATCGAAGAACTCCAGCACCGCCGCCACCTCGCCCTGGGCAAACACGGGTACGGCGAAAGCCGAACGCAGGCCGGCCGCCTGGGCGGCGTCGCGGCGGGGAAAGTCGCGGTCGGCGCCGAGGTCGGAGATGGCGACCGCCTGGGCGGTGGCCAGCACCCTTCCCGGGAGACCGGCGAAGGGACGATCGCTGGGCAGCGTGGCGGCGCGCAGCGCGGTGAAACGCTCGCCGGATGCGCCATGCCAAATGCCGGTCGGGGTCAGACGCGCGGGGGCGGGCGCGACGGACGCCATCCACACATGTCCGGCGGTCCAGCCCAGAGCGTCGGTGATGCGAGCCACGGCGAAGCTAAGCGCTTCGTCCAGGCTGGCCGCCTGGTTGGCGGCCAGCGCCACCTGTTCCAACAGCCCGGCGTAAGCGCTTTCCGAGACCGGCGCTCGCCGCCGCAAGTCGGCGGGAGTGCGGCGCGGCGACAGGTCGCCCATGCCCGGTGTCTGGACCGCCACCGCCATCTACTGCATCCTCGCGCTGGCCAGATAGAGCACCGAAAGGCAGGTGGCGTTGCCACGGCCGAGGCACTCGATCGGTGAGACGGCGGCGGTCAGTCCATAGTGCGCCGCCGCGCCTTCGAGGAATCCCAGGGTGATGGTGCACAGACAGCGGGGCGCGTGGCAACGCACCCGCAGGCCGCCGTCGGGCTGGAGGTTGACTTCAAAATCGGGACGGCTCTCGTCGGTGAAGAGGATGGCCAGGCCCGACTGCAGCAGCGCCGCCATGCGGGCGGCGGGTGGATAGGCGTGGCCGAACTGCAGGAAGATGTCGGGGTAGCGCTCCGCCAGGGTGCTCAGCGACTCGCTCCCGATCCAGCGCAGCATCTGCTGCGCGGGAACGTCGAGCATGTGGCTGGCCACCTCGACCAGGCTCTCCAATTCGACCTCGTCGTAGTCGCCCAGCGCGGCAAAGTTGCCGCGGCGGCCGGCGGCCGCCAGGGTGGCGCTCCACGCCCCGGCGCCATGCATGCGTACCACGACATCTTCCAGAACGTTGAAGACAAGACCCTTCACCTGCCGGTTATCGGCCGGGAAGGGCCCCGACTTCAGTGCCCCCGGGTGGCGGGATCGAGGCTCAGATGCTCTTCGGTGACGGACTCGATTTTGGCGCGGCTGTAAAAGATCGGGAAGTATTTTCCCTGCGCCCAGAGGGGATACAAATCCCCATAATGAGGGCTCGTCACATCGCCCGATTGGCCGGGATTGTTAATGCCCACCGAGGCGTCCCAGTGGCCGGTGTCGGCGATGATTTTGAACGATCCGCCGGCCGTCTGGTTGGGGCCGTCGCCGGTGGCATCCACCGTCACGCCGCCGCCGGAGCGGGGCGCATCGCCGACATCAAAGCGGGCGCGGTCGGCGGCCGGGAGGATGGGGCTGAGCGGATGAAAGATGGTCGCGTGGTGGTAGGCGCCCCAGGGCTGGAAGGGTCCGTTGGCGGTCGCCTCCCGCAGGCTTCTGACCAGCAGGGCGTCGCGGCCGGCGATGGGGTCGGGGCCGAAACGGCCGTCGGGGGCTTCCAGGAAGCGGATGGATTTCGCCAGGCTGAGGCTGATGTAAGGCTGCGCCGCCTTGGGGACCAGCAGCGTATGCAGGTTGGCCTCCAGGCGCCGTTTCCAGGCCTGGAAGATGCCGGCGGGGATGGAGTCCTTGTCGAGGACATCGTTCCAGGCGAGCAACTGCTGCTGCGCGTCGTGGGCGGGCCCGGCGGGGATGCTCACCCCGCGCAGCATGGGGACCAGGGCGCGGGCCGGCAGCGACACCACATCGTCCTGCAGGCGCTCCATGTCGGCCACCGTGAAGATACGGCCGCTGCCCAGCACCTCGGCGACGCGGCGGGCGCGGAAGGCGTCGGCCCACTCGAAGTGCAGCGCCTGGGGATGGTTCCAGCCGGGAGGAATCAGGAAGTTGTTGCTGGTGTTGAAGTATCCAACCGCCGGGTTGTGGGTGTGCGGCAGGTCGAGGATGGGCAGGTAGCCGTCCCATTCGTAGCGGCCGTCGCCGGGAACCGGCACCAATCCGCTCCAGTTGGGGCGCAGCGGGGTGAGGCCCACCGCCTGGTAACCGATATCGCCGTCCACCCCCGCCCACACCATGTTTTCGCCGGGCACGCGGCTGTACGCGCAGGCGGCGCGGAACTGCTCCCAGTTCTGCGCCTGATCCATGCGCAGGCTGGCGAGGTAGGGGGCGGCGCCCTTGTCCAGCCATCCGGCGCGGATGGCATAGGCTTTGTGGTGCGCGGCATCCTCGTAAACGACCGGACCGTGCAGGGTGTACTTCAACTCGGCCTTCACCGCCGCCCCGCCCTTAACCGCGATCGTGGTGGGGATGACCTGCATCTTCACCCACTGGCCGCGGTACTTGTATTCCAGCGGATCGGCCGGGTTGGTGTCGTAGACGTAAAGGTCCTCGGTGTCGCTGCCGAAAATGGTGAGGCCCCAGGCGCCGTACTGGTTGTGGCCGATGGAGATGCCGGGGAGGGAAGGCTCGCCGGCCCCGATGACGTCCCATCCCGGGGCGACAAGATGCACCCAGTAGCGGAGCGAGGGCGCTTCCTGGGTGCGGTGGGGATCGTTGGCCATCAGCGGAAAACCGGTGGGGGTGAGGCGTCCGCTCACCACCCAGTTGTTGCTGCCGATGGTCTGGAGCTGCTGCTTCTGCTCCCAGGGCGAGGGGGCGCGCTCCGCCTCGGCCTCTGGGGCGGCTTCGGTGCCGCGGAAACGCAGTGGACGGCGGAAGGCGTTGTACAGCGCCAGAATTTGCGGACCGAGCGGGGCGTCGTTGAGGTCCGGGTCGAGGCTGATGTCGGGATGGGCGGGCTGGAAGTTTTCCAGCTCCTCGACTCTATCGGCGCCGATGGCGCGCACCGCCTGGGCGAGGGTGATCTCGCGGTTGATGTTGGAGAGCAGGCCGTTGAAACGCGAGATGACCACCGCCGCCGTCCAGCGGCCGGGCTTGAGGCCCAGGATTTTGAACTCCGGGGTGAGCAGGGAAGGATCCTGTTCGGTGCGGGCCACGTAAGCGTTGATGCCGTCCACGAAGGCCTGGACGATGGCCGCGCCGTGGGGATGGTACCAGTTCAACTCCTGGGCCATGTCGCCGCGATACTGAAAGAGGCGGTTGCCGATGTCGCGCTGCACCGCCTCCGGACCGAGCACTGCGGCCAGCGTCCCGGTGGCCTGCCGCCGCCACATCTCCAGTTGGAAGAGCCGGTCGTGGGCCACGTTGTAGCCCTGGGCAAAGAACAGATCGTGCTCGTTCTGTGCATAGATGTGGGCAATGCCCCAGTGATCGCGCAG
>DATBPS010000030.1:0-3667 GCA_036561225.1 Terriglobales bacterium | reverse complement strand
TCGCGCGGAATTGTATCGCGCGATTGCAGGCATGCCCCCCTTCCGGCAATGTCGCCACACATCATTGGGGAATGTTCGGCCATGTCCTTCCGTCTCGGCCCAGACGTTCACCTGGATCGGCCTGCCTACGTCGATCCGACCGCGCGCATATATGGCCGGGTGAGCGCAGGCGAAGGCAGCAGCTTCTGGCCCTATTCGGTGATCCGCGCCGAAGGTGCCGCGGTGCGCATCGGCCGCTGCTGCAACATCCAGGATGGCGCAGTGATCCATGTCGGTGGCGGGCGCGGTACGACGATCGGCAGCTATTGCTCCATCGCACATCGCGCCGTGGTGCATGGCGCCGAAATCGGCGACGACTGCCTGATCGGCATCGGCGCGGTGGTCATGGATGGCGCCAAGGTCGGCCGAGGCTGCGTGGTGGGCGCGATGGCGCTGGTGCCACCCGGAACCGAGGTGCCTGAAGGATCAGTGATCATGGGCGTGCCCGGTAAGGTCGTATCGACGCGCAACAACTTCCTCGCCACACGGCGCAACGCCTTGGTCTACCATCGCAACGCCCTCGCCTATGCCGCAGGGCGTCACGATGCATGGCGCGGCGAGGAATTCACCCGCTGGCGGGAGGACGTTGTGGGGCGACTGACGGCTGGGGAGGAAGTGGGGCTGTAGTCGCAGGGGAATCGCTTGAACATCAGGCGGTCTGGCGGATGACGGTTTCCAGATAGCCGACGTTCCAGCCCGCGCGTTTCCGCCGGTTCTTCAGACTGGTGGTTGGTTTGGCGCGTGAGAGCAGATTGAGGGCTGTGTGGCGGATGATCGCCATGTTTTGCGGCCCGTCGCCGGTCCGGAAGCGTGCGAGGTCTTCGCGGAAGATCACGTCCAGCACCCAGTGCAGGCGGTTCTCCACCCCCCAGTGCGCTCGCACGACACGGGCGAAGCTCAGAGCACAGAGCGCGATCGAACACAGATAATAGCGTGTCTCGTGCTCGATCTTTCCGTCTCGCTCGACCTCGGTTTCGATCCGCCCGATCATGGCCAGGTCGGGGAACACGGGTTCGCCTGGGTAATGCCGGTCCGATGTCATCCAGTCGACCTTATGACAGACCGTATGGCGGCGGGTTTCGATCCGCCCTGCCGTCAGGTCCACCGTCTCTGTCGTCTGGAACGTCACATCGTCTGGCGGATGGGTGAACAACTCCTCGACTTCGGCGTGCACGGCAGGCCAGTTCTTCTTCAGCGACATGCAGTAATCGCCACCCCCGTCGCGGATCGCGCGGGCGATGTCGGTCTGTGTCCCCATGGCATCCATGGTGACCAGGGCACCCTTCAGGTCGAGATGCTTCAGCAGCAGCGGAATGGCGGTGATCTCGTTGGACTTCTCCTCGGTCGCCTGCTGCCCGAGCACGATCCGCTGCCGCGCCGCCCAGGCGGACACGAGGTGCAAGGGGTTTCGGCCCTTCCGCCTGTCGTGGCTGCGCCGCGAGGTCTTGCCGTCAACCGCGATGATCTCCGGGTCATCGTCTCGTAAGCCGTTGATCCAGGCCAGAAAGCAGGACTTGAACAGCTCCGGGTCCAGGGCCGCGAACACGTCGCACAGCGTATCATGGCTGGGGATGCCGCTGTCGTAGCGGTAGAACCGTCTGAGGAACGCCAGATGCTCGGTTCCCCACAGCGTCGTCTCGACGAAGTCGTCTGCCCCGGCGATCGTCGCGGCCAACACCAGAAGCAGGATTTCCGGTAACGGATACAACACCTTGGCACGCTGGCGCGGATCCGACAGGGCGGCAAAGTGTGCCAACAGCGGGACGCTGACCGGCGCAGCCATGGCGAGGCCTCCATCGATGAGGCCTCCTAGAATCGAACTTTCAGCCGCGCCGGAAGCTACCCCCGCCATTCAAGCGATTGGCGTGGCACACGCGCTTGGCGCCCCGCCCGCCGCACCTCTATAAGCGGCCTCACCGCCAGCCCAACGAGAAGCCCGCCATGGACCCCCCCGCAGCCCAGGCTTTCGCAGACGCCCGCAACCGGATGGTCAACAGCCAGATCCGCCCCAACAAGGTGACCGATCCCCGCATCGTCGCCGCGATGCGGCAACTGCCGCGCGAGCGCTTCCTGCCGCCGCAGCTCGCCGCCCGCGCCTACGCGGACGAGGACGTGCCCCTCGGCGAGGGCAGGGTGCTGATGGAACCGGCGGTGATCGCCCGCCTGGTGCAACTCACCGCCATCGCGGCCGGCGAGCGTGCCCTGGTGGTGGCGGCCGGCACCGGCTACGGCGCGGCGCTGCTCGCCGCGTGCGGCGCCAGGGTCACGGCACTCGAAGAGAGTGCGGCGCTACAGACCGCGGCGCGCGGAGTGCTCGCGGAGCTCGCGCCGTCGGTCAGCCTCGTCGCCGGCCCGCTCGCCTCCGGCTGGCCGCCCGGCGCGCCCTACGACGTCATCCTGATCGAAGGCGCGGTGCGCGGCATCCCGCGGGCGATCGGGGAACAGTTGCACCGTGAAACCGGCCGGCTGGTGGCGGTTCTCACCGAAGGCGCCGGCACGTGCCAGGCGGTGTTGGCCGAGGCCACCGCGGCCGGGCTGCGGCCGCAGCCGATGTTCGACTGCGCCACCGCGCCGATCCCCAGCCTGCTGCCATCGCCCGGTTTCGTGTTCTGAACGACATGCCATAAGCTCTTGGCGTCCGGTAACGCGTTGTGGCACATGAAGGCGTGCCGCGCGAAAGAGGAGCGCAAATGGTCCTACGGCACGGGTGGATGCTCGGTCTCGGCATGGCCCTCGCGGCCGTGCCGGCATTCGCCCAGGCGCCGGCAGGCACGCCTGCCGCCGGGCCCAGGCGCGCCGCCGTGGCGCAGCCGATGCCGGCAGGGGCGCCGCGGGCGGGCGTGGCCGCGCCCTCGCAGCCTGGCGCGCCGCATACGCTGGCCGAGGCCCTCGCACTGACCTATTCCAACCAGCCGGCGCTGCTGGCCGAGCGGGCGAAGCTGCGGGCCACCGACGAGAACGTGCCGCAGGCGCTGTCGGGCTGGCGGCCCACCGTCGTGATGGCGGGAACCGCCGGCTACCGCGACGGCATGAGCCTTGCGCTCACCAGGGCGGGGGCGGCACCACGCTGACCGCGCAGACCGACCGGCTGATCGGCACCGCACAGGCGACGCTGTCCCAGCCCATCTACACGGGCGGCAAGACACAGGCCAACGTGAACCGCGCCAAGAACCAGGTGATGGCCGAGCGCGCCAACCTGATCGCGCAGGAGCAGGCCAGCTTCATCAACACGGTGATCGCCTATGTCGGCCCACCGACGCCGGTCTCCCCGGCCCAGGTCCAGGTCGGCGTGATCGAGACGCTGCAGCTTCTGGCACTCGCCATCAACAATGAGCAGGTGTTGGCACAGCAGCTCAAGGCGACCAACGACCGGTTCCGTGTCGGCGAGATCACCAGGACCGACGTGGCGCAGGCCGAAGCCGCGCTGGCGCAGGCGACGGCGCAGCGGCAGACCGCCGCGGGCAACCTGCAGACCGCACGCGGCACGTTCCAGCAGGTCGTCGGCTTCCTGCCGCCGGCCGATCTGGTCGCGCCGCAGCCGCTCTCGCTGCCGGTGAAGACCGAGCAGGAGGCGACGGCACTGGCGGCGAACAACAATCCGCTGGTGATCGCGGCGCTGTTCAACGAT
>DATBPS010000029.1:0-2942 GCA_036561225.1 Terriglobales bacterium | reverse complement strand
CACCGTGGTCCCATTATCGCGCAAGGTGGAGTATCCACCGTATGCTGAGATGGTGCGTTTGAGCGATTTCGACTACCCACTGCCTGCGGAACGCATCGCCCAGGCTCCGCTGCCCGAGCGCGATGCCGCCCGCATGTTGCGCCTCGGTCGGCACAGCGGCGCGATCGAGGATCATCAATTCCGCGAGCTGCCCGATCTGCTTTCGCCCGGCGACCTGCTGGTGGCCAACGAATCGCGCGTTTTCCCCGCCCGCCTGCTGGGCGAGCGCGAGGGCGGTGGGGCGGTGGAAGCACTGCTGCTCGCCGAAGTCGCGCCGCTGGAGTGGCAGGCTTTGGTGCGCCCCGGCGCCAAAGTTCGTCCCGGATCAAGGCTGCGTTTCGATCCCGGCCTGGAAGCCGAAGTCGTAGCCGAAGGTGAACGCGGCGAGCGCCGCCTGCGCTTCGCGGGTGTCAGCGACCTCCCCGCCTGGATCGAGCGGCACGGCCATGTGCCTTTGCCTCCCTACATCCGCCGCCCGGACGAGGCCCTCGACCGCGAGCGCTACCAGACCGTCTACGCCCACCCCTCGGGCTCGGCCGCCGCCCCCACCGCCGGCCTGCACTTCACCCCGCGCGTGCTGGCGCGCCTGCAGGAGCGCGGCATCGCCTGGACCACCGTCTGCCTGCACGTCGGCCTGGGCACGTTTCAGCCGGTGACCAGCGAGCTGATTGAAGAGCACCCCATGCACACCGAGCGCTACTCGGTCACTGCGGGCGCGGCGGCGGAGCTGAACCGCGCCCGCGCTGCCGGAGGAAAAATCGTCGCGGTGGGCACCACCGCCGCCCGCGTGCTCGAAACTGTCGCCCCCGGCCCCGGCGGCGAGTTCGTCGAGACCCAGGGCGCAACCAGCATCTATCTTTATCCCGGTCGTGAGTTCCGGGCAGTGGACGCCCTGCTGACCAACTTCCACGCCCCCCGCACCACCCTCCTGATAATGATTGCCGCCTTCGCCGGCCTCGACCACGTGCGCCACGCCTACCAGCACGCCCTCGATCACGGCTACCGCTTCCTTAGCTACGGCGACTGCATGCTGATTCTTTAAGCTGCCTGAAGCCAGCTCGCCTTGGAGGCGCGCTGCAGGTCGTTTTCGGCTTTGGCCAGGTCCTCCGGCAGCATTACCGGGCGCAGCTTCACGCTGGCGCCCAGGGCCATGAAGAACGGCTCGGCGTAGCGGGGAATCTCCGAGGTTTCGTTCAGATTCACCACCATCAGCCCGGTGCGCTGGCCGTGTTCTTCGAAGAAGTAGGCGGCTTCGGGCTTCAGCTCGCCCAGGATGGATTTCAGCGTGGACCCCAGCTTACCCTCGCGCACAAGCTGGTTGCCGCGCTCGACCGGAATATTGACTTTCATGAGCATGCGCATGGTGCAACCTCCTTGGCGTTAGGGTGCGGGCCGCGCTCAAGGGATGCCCGCCGGCAGGCTAAACTCGATAGGTGCCCACCGAACCCACGCCGATTGGCCGGCATCATGCCCTTCTGACCGAATTCCGCCGTGCCTTCCGCAGCGGCCCGCCGGAAACACCATTGGCCATCGAGGGGCCGCGTCTGCTGGCCGAGGCGATCCGCAGCGGGGTGCGGGTGGAAAAAGTCCTCTTTAGCCGCCGCGGCCTCGAGCAGTTGGGCGGTAAGCTGCTGCCGCAGTTCTCGAAACACACCGCCGTCGGCGTCGCCGAGGATGCCCTCTTCGCCGCCGCCATGGACGCCGAACACCCCCAGGGCGTGGCCGCGCTGGTGGCTCTCACGCCGCCGGTGCTGGCGCAGGCCTTCGGTGAGCGCACGCTGCTGGTGGCCGCGGCAGGCCTGCAGGATCCCGGCAACCTCGGTACGCTTATCCGCACCGCCGACGCCTTTGGCGCCACCGGCGTGGTGGTGCTGGCCGACAGCGTCAGCCCCTATAACCCCAAGGCGGTGCGTGCCGGCGCCGGTTCCCTCTTCCACCTGCCGGTGGTTCCGCGCCTGCCCGCGGCCGAGTTGATTGCCGCCTGCCAGGCGCACGGCGCCCGCCTGGTGGCCACCGCCGCCCGCGGTTCCACGCCCTTGTCCGAAGCCGGTCTCGACGGACCGGTGTGCCTCCTCATCGGGCAGGAGGCCGCCGGCGTGCCCCGTGAACTGCTGCGCGCCGCCGAGGTGACGGTCAGCATTCCCATCCAGCCGCGGGTCGAGTCGCTCAACGCCGGCATCGCCGGCGCCATCCTGCTGTACGAGGCGGCGCGTCAGCGGGGGCTGAGCGGGGCGGGGCGATAAGCGGCGTTGCGCTTCGTTCTAGCCGTCACCGGCTCGGTCACGTACATCTGTGTACGCTCCCTCACCGTTTCCGGCTGCGGCCTCGCGCCACTTGCTTCTCGCCCCTTCCCAAGTGTCGCTACCCGGCGCGGGCGCCGCCGCGGGGACCCAAGCCGTTCTCTTCAATGCGCGCTCTCCTGCAGTAGCTGCACCAGGTACTGCTTCCATACGTTCGCCAGCGTGTGGGTGCCGTGGCCGTGGGTGGTGGGGCCGTCGGGGATCAGCACGTAGCGGCCGTGCCGGACTTTTTGAATGTCCGGCTCCATTACCCCCAAATCCGGCGGGTTCACTTGGTCATCGGCTGAGTTCACGGCGGCCAGCCAGCACTGAATCTTCCCCAGCTCCGGTTGCGGGTTGTAGTCGCTGGAAGAGGCGAACTGGTACAGCATGTCATTGGCATCGTAAGCGCGGAAGTCGCGCGCCAACATACGGTCGAAACCGGCATCGGCCAGCGCCTGGGTCGGCATTTCTCGCTGCCAGTCCTTGGGGCTGCTGGTCATGAATGCCAGCGCATAAAAGGCGCCGCGCAGGCCCACCGGCGGATGCTTGTATTCGCCGCCGTCGTAATCGGGGCTGTCTTTGATGGAATCCGTCACCATGCGGCGGAAGTAGCGGTTGCGG
>DATBPS010000028.1:0-6283 GCA_036561225.1 Terriglobales bacterium | reverse complement strand
AAGCAGACCGGACGGGCGCAGCGGCTGGTGGTGGCCGGGTGTCTGGTGGAACGCTTCCGCGGAGATCTGCGGCGCGAAATGCCGGAAGTGGACGCCGTGGTCGGCACCAACCAACTGGAGCAGATCGTCGCCGCGTGCAGTGGGTCGGCGGCGCCGGCGGTCGCGAGCCACCCGCTGCTGCCGGTATTGCCGAACGATTTTTTTGATCCGCAGCCCACGGCGCCGTACCTGTACGACGACCTGACGCCGCGGCTGCGGGCCACGCCACGGCATTCGGCCTACGTCAAGATCGCCGAGGGTTGCGATCACCCCTGCACCTTCTGCGTCATCCCGCAGTACCGCGGCCAGTTCCGCAGCCGAAGGTTTGAGTCGGTGGCGGCCGAGGCGGCGCGTCTGGGACGCGAGGGGGCGCGTGAGCTGGTTCTCATCGGGCAGGACACAACTTGCTATGGTGACGACCTGGGCCTGAAGAATGGGCTGGCGTCGCTGCTCGAACGTCTGGCGGGGGTTGCGGCCGAGAGCGAACACCTGGCCTGGATTCGGACGCTGTACTTCTATCCCAACCGCGTGAACCAGGCGCTGCTCGATACCATCGCCGCCCATCCGCAACTTTGCAAATACGTGGATATGCCGCTGCAGCACGCCAGCGCGGCGGTGTTGAAGCGCATGAAGCGGGGCGGCGACGGAGAACGCTTCCTCAAACTGCTGGGGCGCATTCGGGCGACCATTCCCGGGGTGGCGCTGCGGACTTCGTTCATCGTCGGCTTCCCGGGCGAGAGCGAAGCGGATTTTGATGAATTGTGTCAGTTCGTCAGCGCCGCGGAATTTGACTGGATGGGCGTGTTTGCCTATTCGGATGAAGACACCAATCAGGCCACCCGCCTCGACGGCAAGGTGCCCTCCAAGGAGATCGAGCGACGCCGGCGCGCGCTGATGGCCCTGCAACGGAAGATTTCGCGGCGCAAACGGCGGGCCGAGGTGGGCGAGCAGCGGCGGGTGCTGTTGGAAGGCCCGAGCAGCGAAACCGACTTGTTGTGGGAGGGAAGGCTCGAAGGGCAAGCGCCGGAGATTGACGGCAAGGTGTTGATCAACGACTGCGCCGAGGGCGTGCGGCCGCGGGTGGGGGAGTTTGCCACGGTCGAGATTTCCGAGGCCCAGGATTACGATCTGGTGGGACGGTTGGTGGCGGTTGGCTCTTAGCTGTTAGCTGTTGGGCGGGGCAAGACGAGAGTATGCCGCCTGGTGCAGATTTTCGGCGGCGGGAATGTGCAGGCGGGTGCGGATTCGCGGAAGGTAAGTTCCGGTGGGAAAATAATTTCATGCGCTGCCCCATCTGCCGCAACGAGGTGCCCGCCGAGGCGGAGGAGTTTCCCTTCTGTAGCCGGCGTTGCCGGACACAGGACCTGGCGAACTGGGCGGCGGGCGTCTACCGGGTGCCGGTCAAAGACGAAGCGCCACCCGCAGGTGGCGCTGAGCCGGAAGACGAAAATGCCTAGCTAATCGAGGCGCGCAACGGCCTGGTAGGCGCGGATGGCTTGCTGCCGCAGATGCATCTCCTGCCGCTGTTGCCGGGCTTGCGCGGCGGTCACCAGTGCGGCAGGTGAAGCGGCCTGACGCCGATCGTACTCCGCCAGGGGGATGATCTCAGCGGTTATCGTTGGAGGGGGAAGCATCGAATTTGCGGCGGCCCAGCCAGGCGAGACCCAGCAGACCCGTGCCCAACAATGCCAGGCTGGCGGGCTCGGGGGTGGGTACGATCGTGCCACCCACGCTGCTGCCGGCGGAAGTGCTAAAGGAGAAGGTCGCGGCGGTAACGGTGGTGCTGTCGGTGACGCCATTGACCGCCAGCACGAAGGTCATGTTGCCGTTGTAGAAGTCGTTGTGGGCCGGGTTGCCGGCGATGGAGCCGTTGGCGTAGGGGTTGTAACTGCCGGAACCGTTGGGAACGCCGAGAAGGGTGCCTGAGGCGCTGCCGGAGCCAGCGATGGGCACGTGTTTGGTGCCGTTGAACCACGAGAGATTGATGCCCAGACCCGAACCTGACACCCCCCAATTGGAGGAATAGCCGGAACCGTAGCTGGTGGCGATGCCGCTGCCATTTATGTAGAGGACATTGTCCACCGAGCTCGACGATTCGTTGACGGTGCCGGCGTTGCCGTTGCTGAGGGTGAAATTAAAGGCGGTGAGCGCCTGACCAACGCTGACCTCATTCTGAATGAGGTTGGAGAGGACGACGGTGATGGTGCCGTTCCCGGTGGTCACCACCGCCTGGGCGTCGACGCCGCCATTGAGGGTGGCGTTCACGCCAGTGAAAGTGATCGAGCCCGCCATGGCCATAGTGCTGCCGAGAGTGATTACGCCGATCATCGACAGAAGTTTGCGCAAGTGCTTCATGGCCCTTGTGACGCAATTTCAGTGCCAAACCGCGGGCGGCATACGGCATTGCAAAGACAGGGGTTAGCCGCCGGGTTTGCGCCTGTATGTGCAGACGGATGCGCAAGCCGAGGGAAACCGGATTCCCTTTGACAAGGCTCATGGCACTGACATAGATTGTCTATGTCATGCGTCCCGACGAGATTCCCCCCGGCAGTTTAGTACTGCTCATCCTTAAGACCCTGGACCGCCATCAGCCGCTACACGGCTTCGAGATCGCCGAAGCCATCGCACGGCTGTCACAGGAAGTGCTGCGGGTGGAGGAGGGATCACTGTATCCGGCGTTGCAACGGATGCTGCTCAAAGGCTGGGTGGTGGGCGAGTGGGGGCTGACGGCGGAGAACCGGCGGGCCCGCTACTACCACCTGACGGCCAGCGGGCGGCGGCAACTGGAGCAAGAGTTGGGTCAGTTCGAGCGGGTCATGGGTGCGATTGCGCGGGTGCTGGATACGCAGCGGATAGGAGTCAGGATTTAGGGGTTAGGGGACAGTGAACAGGGGACAGGGAACAGGGAACAGGGAACAGGGAACAGGGAACAGGGAACAGGGAAGGAGAGTGGGGCGGGGATGGAGTGGTGGCGAAAAATCAGGATGCTGACGTCGCGGCGGTGGCGGCGGGAGTTGCAGGAGGAGATGCGGCTGCACCGGGAACTGAGGGGCGATGATCGGCGGTTTGGCAATGAGTTGTTGATTCTGGAGCGGAGCCGGGGGGCGTGGGGGTGGACGTGGTTGGAGACGTGGGGGCAGGACATCCGCCAGGGAGTGCGCCGGCTGGGGCGGACACCGCTGGTGACCTTGTTGGCGCTGCTCTCGCTGGGGTTGGGGATGGGGGCGACGACGGCGCTGTTTTCGCTCGCCGACGCGATTGTCTTGCGGCCCCTGCCGGTGGAGCGGCCGCAGGAACTGGTGCAACTGAACCGGACCAGCCGGGACTGGCCTTACTTCAGCAACCCGCTGTGGGAGGCGCTGTGGGGTCAGGCGGGAACGTTTGCCGGAGCGTTTGCCATCGGCAGTAACACCTGGCCGCTGGCCGGGTCGGAGTCAGAGGTAAACGTCAGCCTGGTCAGCGGAGGTTACTTCCCTACCCTGGGTCTTGCGGCACAGCGGGGGCGGCTGCTCGGCCCCCGCGATGACTACCGCGGCTGTCCGGCGGTGGCCGACATCAGCGACGGATTTTGGCGCGCCCACTTTGGCGGGTCGGAGGCGGCGGTGGGTTCGGTTCTGACCGTGGGCGGGCACGCGTTCACGGTCATCGGCGTGACCCCGGCGCCGTTTTTCGGCATGCAGGTGGGCAGCCGGTTCGACCTCACCGTGCCGCTGTGCGCGGAGGCGGTGCTGCGTGGGGCGGATTCGCTGCTGCAGGCGAAGAACGGCGGCTGGTTGCAGGTCTTCGGGCGACTGCGACTCGGGGAAACACGCGCACAAGCGGCGGCCAAGCTGGCGGCGGCAAGGCCGCGATGGCTCAATGCGTTGCCCAGTGATGAGCAGGCCGACTTTCACACGCGGCTGCAATCCGCGGCGCAAGGTACTTCCTGGATACGGACTCAGGAGGCAACGCCGCTGTGGATTCTGCTGAGCGTGGCGGGGCTGGTGTGGCTGGTGGCATGCGTCAATCTGGCGGCGCTGATGACGGCCCGCGCCGGCGCGCGGCGTCCGGAGATGGCGGTGCGGGCGGCCCTGGGAGCATCGCGCGGCCGCCTGGTAAGGCACGAGCTCATCGAGAGCCTGATACTGACCGCCGGCGGTACCGCGCTGGGAGTGGCCCTGGCCGATTGGGGCTGCCGCGCCGCCTTGCGGTTCTGGTCTTCACCAGGCTTGTCACTGAATTTAGACCTGCGTCCCGACGGACGGTTGCTGGCCTTCACCGCCGGGACCGCGGTCGTGACGGCCTTGCTCATTGGCCTGACCGCAGCCCTGCGGAGTGGGACGACGACGCACGGGGAACGGCCGCGGGCAAAGCTGGGACACAAGCTGCTGGCCTGCCAGTTGGCGACCACGCTGCTGTTGCTGGCCGGAGCAGGACTGTTTGCGCGCAGTCTGGCGCAGCTGACCGGACCGGGCAAGGGATTTGACGCCCGCGGGGTGCTGCTGGTCCGCTTCCCGGAGGGCCCCAACAGCCGCACGGCGGGCGCCGCGGCGGCGGGAGAAGCCATGCTGGCCAGGTTGCGGGCGCTGCCGGGAGTCACCGCGGCCAGCGCTACGTTTATCATCCCCAGCCAGGGGTCCAGCTGGGGCCCGGAGGTGAGCCATGCCGGACTGCGGCTGCGCTACGTCGCCGGGAATGCGGTCGCGCCGGGATCGTTCGCCATCCTGCGCACGCCGATTGTGGCCGGGCGGGACTTCACCCCCGAAGACGCCTCCCGCGGAGCCGCCATCCTGAACCAAAGCTTGGCGCGGCGGCTGTTCGGAAGCGGCGCCGCCGTGGGGCAGACCGTGACCAGCACTCCCTTCCCGGGCACTAAAGTGATGGCAGTGCCGGTGATCGGGGTGGTGGCGGACGCCAAGTACTACAACCTCAGGAAAGCAGCTCCGCCCACCATTTACTTTCCCCTGGCGGCGCAGTTTTGGATGGGGAAACGGTTCGAACTGCGGTCAGCGATTCCGGTATCCGACATGGAAGCCGAGATCCGGACATCCCTGGGGACGGGAACCCGGGTGGAGATGCAGTCGCTGACCGGAATTATGGACGGAGGGCTTCGTCCAGAGAGGTTGCTGGCGTGGATCGCCGGTGGGTTGGGCGGCATGGCGCTGCTGTTGGCCGCCCTGGGACTGTACGGGGTCACGCTGTACAACGCCGGCCGGAGGAAGCGGGAGTTTGCCGTTCGCTCGGCGCTGGGGGCGCGGGGCGCGGACATCTCCCGCCAGATATGGCGCGAATCGGGGATCACGCTGGCCTGGGGTTTGGCGATGGGAGCGGGATTGAGTTGGCTGGCGGTGCGGGCCGGGGCGGCGGCGCTGGGCAAGTTGCTGTACGAGACCTCGCCCGCCGACGCCGGCATCTGGGCAGCGTCGGCGCTGGCGCTGGCGGCGGCGACCGCTCTGGCGGCCTGGCTGCCGGCGCGGCGGGCGGGTTCCGCCGACCCGATATCGGCATTGCGGGAGGAGTGAGAAGACGGGGGTCAGGATTTAGGGGTTAGGGGTCAGGGGACAGGGGACAGGGAACAGGGAACAGGGAACAGGGAACAGGGAAGGAGAGTGGGGCGGGGATGGAGTGGTGGCGAAAAATCCGGATGCTGACTTCGCGGCGGTGGCGGCGGGAGTTGCAGGAGGAGATGCGGCTGCACCGCGAGTTGCGGGGCGATGACAAGAGGTTTGGCAATGAATTGTTGCTGATCGAAAGGAGCCGGGATATGTGGGGATGGCGATGGCTGCGGGAGTTCGGACAGGATGTGCGGCACGGGCTGCGGTTGCTGCGGCGCACGCCGCTGGTGACGGCGCTGGCGCTGATCTCGCTGGGGCTGGGAATCGGCGCCAACGCGGCGCTGTTTTCGCTGACCGATGCGGTGATGCTGCGGCCGCTGCCGGTGGCGCATCCGGAACAGCTCATGCAGGTGTATACGCAGGGACCGCAGTCGCGTCGCCCCTCGGCTACCTTCACCAACCCTCTGTGGGAGCAGGTGCGCGACGGGCAGGACGTGTTCAGCGGGGCGATGGCATGGTCGGCGATGCAGTTCGACCTGGGCACGGGCGGCGAACGGCAATTGGTGCAGGGCGACTGGGCGAGCGGCGATTATTTTTCCACCCTGGGAGTCGGGGCGGAACGCGGGCGGCTGTTCAGCCGCACGGACGACTTTCGCGGCTGTCCGGCGGTGGCCGACATCAGCGACGCCCTCTGGAACAGCCGCTTCGGC
>DATBPS010000027.1:0-2818 GCA_036561225.1 Terriglobales bacterium | reverse complement strand
ATGCACCGGCTGCGGGCGCCCGACGGCTGCCCTTGGGACCGGAAGCAGGATTTCGACAGCATCCGTCAGCACACGCTGGAAGAGGCCTACGAGGTGCTGGAGGCCATCGGCGAACGCGACTGGCCGGCGCTGCGCGAGGAGTTGGGGGACCTGCTGCTGCAGGTGGTCTTCTACGCCGAAATGGCGGAAGAACAGCGTCTTTTCACTATGGATGACGTGCTGACCGAATTGGCGGATAAACTGGTGCGCCGGCATCCGCATGTGTTCGGTACTGGCGAGCGTGCCGCCAACCCGGAAGCGGCGTTGGCTCGGTGGAATGAGATGAAGGCGGCCGAAGGCAAGCGCGCCGACACCTCCGGGATGGCGGGTATTCCCAAGGGCCTGCCCGGACTGTCGGAAGCGATGAAGATGGGCAAGCGTGCGGCCAATGTGGGGTTTGACTGGCCGGACGCGGCCGGCGTGTGGACCAAGCTGGACGAGGAACTGGGGGAATTGCGGCGGGCGGCTGAAGAACCCGGGAATCGTCAGCGGATGGAAGAAGAAATGGGTGATGTGCTGTTCACCCTGGCGAATCTGGCGCGGCACCTGGGATTGGATGCGGAGGCGGCAGCGAAGCTCGCCAATCGCAAGTTCGCGCGCCGCTTTCGTCGCATGGAACCCGTGGAGAGCGGGCGCACGGCAGCTCAGTGGGAGGAACAATGGCAGCAAGTCAAGCGGAACGAGTCATAGACATCCGCGTTCTGGAGACCATCGAGGAACTGGAAGCCTGTGTCGAAATGCAGCGGCTGGCCTGGGGGTTCAGCGATCTCGATCTGGTGCCGCGGCGGGTCTTCGTGGTGGCGCGCAAGATCGGCGGCCAGGTGCTGGGCGCCTGGGCTGGCAACCAGATGGTGGGCTTCACCATGGCGCTGCCCGGGCATCGTCCGGGCCAGACCTACTGGCACTCCCACATGCTGGCGGTGCTGCCGCAGTTCCGCGACCGCGGCCTGGGACGCAAGCTCAAGCTGCGGCAGCGCGAAGAGGCGCTGGCCCAGGGCCTGGATCTGATCGAATGGACCTTTGATCCGCTGGAGGTCAAGAATGGCTACTTCAACCTGCATGGGCTGGGCGCGATCACGCGGCACTACCATCCCAATCTCTATGGTCTGACCAGCAGCGCGCTGCAAGGCGGCCTGCCCACCGATCGGCTGACGGCGGAGTGGTGGCTGCGTACGCCGCGGGTCGCCGCCGTGGCTCGGGGCGAGGCGCCTCCGGCGGCGCGCATCACCCAGGAGATTCCGGTCAGCGCTGAAATTGAGCCGTGGAAGCAGGCGCGCGATCCGCGCGCGGCAGCCGCCCAGACCGCCATTCGTGAAAAAATGCAGGCCGGCTTCGCCGCCGGTTTGACCGCGGTGGGGTATCGGCGCACGCCCGAGGGCGGCGCCTTCCTGTTGGGGGTGGAGGAACCGGCATGAAGATCGAGCGCGTCACGCTGCGGGAAATCCGCATGCCGCTGGTGACCGTTTTTGAAACCAGCTTCGCCCGCATGCAGGAGCGGCGCATCCTTTTGGTGGAGGCGCAGGTGGATGGGGTGACCGGCTGGGGTGAAGTCACCTGCGGCGAAGCCCCCTATTACAGCCCGGAGAGCACCGATACCGCCGCCATCGTGTTGCGCGACTTCCTGCTGCCGCTGGTGGTGGGGCGCGAGTTTGACCACCCCGGCGACGTTGGCCGGGCGATGCGCCGGGTGCGCGGCCATGCCATGGCCAGGGCGGCGGTGGAGAACGCCGTCTGGGTGGCCGAGGCCGAGCGCGACCGCATGCCGTTATGGCAAAAACTGGGCGGCACGCGCCGCGAGATCGCCTGCGGCGTCTCCATCGGCATCAAGGACTCCCTCGAGGACCTGCTCGACACCATCGCCCGCGAGCTGGCGGCCGGGTATCAGCGCGTCAAGCTCAAGATCAAGCCCGGCTGGGACACCTCCGTGCTGGAGAGGGTGCGGGAGAAGTTCCCCGACATCGCCCTCACCGCCGACGCCAACTCCGCCTACACGCTGGAAGACACCGGCCACCTGCGCGAATTCGACAGCTTCCATCTGATGATGCTGGAGCAGCCCTTGTGGCACGACGACATTTATTTCCACGCCCGTCTGCAGCGGGCGCTGCGCACGCCGCTGTGCCTGGACGAGAGCATTCACCACGCCCGCGACGCCGAGCAGGCGATTGAGATCGGCGCCTGCCGGATTATCAACATCAAGCTCGGCCGGGTGGGCGGCTTTACCTCCGCCCAGGCGGTGCACGAGGCGGCCTGGCGGGCGGGCATCCCGGTGTGGTGCGGCGGCATGCTGGAGTCGGGCGTGGGCCGGGCGGCCAACATCGCCCTCTCCACCCTGCAGAACTTCTCCCTCCCCGGCGACGTCTCCGCCAGCAAGCGCTACTGGGCCGAAGACATCATTGAACCCGAGGTGGTGGTTTCTCCTCAGGGCACGATTGCCGCTCCCACCGCGCCCGGCCTCGGCTTCACCGTCAAGACCGACCGCGTGAAAAAGCTCAGCGCCTGGGAACAGACGTTCGCGTAGTCAGGTGTAGAGAATCCACATCAGGCGGGTGGAAGCGTCTTCCAGCCTGTCCAGGTACGGCCGCCGGTATTGCCCTGCTCCGGTTCTTCCGGGTACACGGTGTCGGGCCGCGGGCCGGGTTTGACCTTGGCCAGCACGTCGGCCACCAGCGTCTCCAGCTTGCGGTTGAAGCGGAACCGGGTGGACGCGCCAATCACGAACGGCAGGGTGATCAGCTTATCGCTGGGGTCGTAGGGACTGAGCACTTTGTTCACCGCCAGA
>DATBPS010000026.1:0-12861 GCA_036561225.1 Terriglobales bacterium | reverse complement strand
TCCCCTTGCCTCGCCTCTCCATCCCGTTACACTGAAGGTCGGGTAGGCCCAACAGAATCTCGGATTCGGTCAAATTGTTCTCCCAAGACTGTTTTACCAGTCCCGGGTTCCCGGCCTACCCCCGTTGTTGATCAAGAGCCTTAGGCCCTCCGAACGCTACTTGCGCTAGTGCAGGGGGATGAAGCTGACGGCGGATATGGTCTGGCCGTTGACCAGGACCCGGGTGGCATCCACCTGATTGCTGTCGGCGCCGCCGGGGATGGCATTGGCGTTGAGCAGGTAGTCGAGATCCACTTTGGCCAGCAGGGCGCCGTCGCTGCGCACCGCCAGCCCATAAGCACGTCCATCGCTGCCGGTGTAGACGGCGAGAGCCGGGGTGGCGCCGAGCGGGGTGGACTGCCACAACAGGCCGTCGGGACCATTGGGCAACATGGCCCAGCGGATGGGGGTGGGGCGTCCGGGCGCGCCGGAGATGGCGGCGGGGGGCAGATCGGCGGCGGCCACACAACCGCCGCCGACGTTCACCATCCAGCCGAGGTGCTCCACCTGGTCAATGTCGAGGCTTCGCCAGGGGCCGGCGCAACCACTGGTGATGGTGAATTGGGAGGCCGGCGCCTGCACGAATCCACCCTGCGAGTTGGCGTTGTTCAGGTTGATGGCGAGGTAGGTGCTCGAGTTCAGATCGCCGACGAAGGCCAGACCGCTGACCGGGTCGAAGGCGGCGGCGCTGGGAGCCGTGCCAAACAGGGCGCCGTTGGTGAGCTGCACCGGAGTGACGGTGCCCTGCACCAAGTCAATGATGTTCAGGCCGGTTCCGCTGCCCGCGGCGTAGGGGGCAAAGATGCGCTGCGCGATGGGATCGTAAGCAAACTCGGCCGCTGCCGGCGCCGTCAGCAGGGTCGAAGCTGCGCCGGTGTGGAGATTAACGGTCATGTACCCGGCGGCAGTGGAGAGGACGGCCAAGTCGCGGGTGCTGTCCACCAGCATTGAACAGACGGTGCACGCAGCGCCGTCCACGGTGGTGGAGGTGGCGACGGGCACCGCCAGCGAGCGGGCCACGCCCAGCGGGTTGGAGGCCAGCTCGACCACCTGGAGGATGTTGCTGTTGCGGCTGGCGGCGATCACTTCATTCTGCGCCGGGTTGGCGGCGGTGAGAGTGGGCACATATCCGGTGGGCATGACCACGGAAGCGTACTGCTTGCCGCTGTCCAGATTCACCACCGCCAGGCTCTCCGGCTGGGGGACGTAGGCCTGGGCCGCCGTGATCGTATTGCCGCCGGCGTCCTTGCCCGCCGGTCCCACCATGATGGCGATGGTGCTGGTGGTGGCCGGGCTGGTCGGCAGACTGCGCACCGGAATCGAGTTGGGCGCGCCGAAGGGGAAGGGGTTGACCACGCTCACCCCCAGCAGCCCCGGCAGTTGGATGTGGGCGGTTACTTTGATCTCATTGCTGCTGACCCAGGCTTGGTTGCTCAACTGGGCGCCGCTCATATTCACCACCGCGTCGGGATCAAAGGCGACGCCGGTGATGTCGAGGTTTACCGTTTGCCCGGCGGTTACCTGGGTGGGGGTCACGGTGTTGACCGCCGCGGTGGGATTCAGCAGGGTAAGCGTAATGGTGGCCGTCTTGGTGGGGTCCTGCTTCGATTCCGCCCGCACCACCACCAGGTTGGGCGTGGGGACGCGGGTGGGGGCGGTATAGACGCCGTCGGTTGAGACGGTGCCCAGGGTGTCGTTGCCGCCGTCCACAAAGTTCCCCGCCTGGCCCACGGCATAGAGGACGGTGGGGTCGGTGGCGTTCAGCACCTGAGCGTTCAACTGCACGCTGGAAGGGACCAGGGTGCCGGTGTTGTCCACAATCGAAACCACCACATTCACCGACTGGCTCGACATGTAGACCTGCACTTCCGGCGGCGGAATGTAGTAGGTATTACAGCCGGCGGCGGCGAGGGCCGTGACCAGCAGAAGCGCCGCCCACCCCACAATGGGGCGGTGGAGAGAAATCGGGGGGCGGTTCTTCATGCGGGATTCGCTAACCAAAGGTGGGATCAGTGCTCCTCATTATAGCCTTGGGGTGATTCCCAAGCCACCCCCTCTTGCAGAGTGGAATCCAATCTGCATACAAATTGGACGTGAGTTCCGCACTTTTACTGCAAGATTCTCTGGCGCTGGCCGTGGTCACGGCCGCGGCGGCGCTGACCACGGGCATCGGGTATTTAGCCCTCCGGCTTCTCTGGTTCACCATTGAGCAGAATTTGCACTCTCGCCGGTAAGAAAGTTCTGACGCTGGGGGACGGGCATCCGTTACACTTGGGGCCAGATGGGACATAAGCCCTGGCGTTCCGTCCTCGTCGGCGTGCTCGTAGTGCTGGCGGGCGGACTGATCTTTTGGGGCTGGCGTGCGCACGGGAAAGCCAAACCTTCCTTGACCGTGCCCACCGCTGCCGCAGCGGCGATCCCTGCCCCGCCGCAGCCACCCGCCACCAAGGAAGAGACGGCCACCGTACCGCCACGGAGCAACTTTGTGGCCGCGCTGGCGCCTTTCCACCTCGACAGCGGCCTGGTGCAGCAGTGGATCACCGCCGCCCGGCCGGTCTACAACCTGGCCCACATTCGTGCCGGTCGCCAGTTGACGCTGGAGCGCGGCGCCGACGGGTCACCGCAGGCGTTCGGGTACCAGATTGATCAAAACCACACTCTGTGGCTGAAGCCGGAGGCGGGCGCGGCAGCGGCGGCCGCCACCTGGAAAGCGGCGATCGAAACCATCCCCTACGAGACCCGCCTGGCGGGGGTGAGCGGCGAGGTGCAGTCGTCGCTGTTCCAAGCGGTGGAAGACGCCGGCGAGCAGGACGAGCTGGCGGTGGACCTGGCGGACATCTTCGGCTGGGACCTGGATTTTTATACCGACACGCAGTCGGGCGATGTGTTCCGGGTATTGATCGAGAAGCGCTATCTGGACGGCAAGTTCGCCGGCTACGGACAGGTGGTGGCGGCCGAATACGTCAACGCCGGTCATCCTTACGAGGCGCTGCGGTTTCACGATGAGCTCGGCATGCTGGCCTACTACCAGCCTGACGGGCGCCCGATGAAGCGGGAGTTTTTGCGCTCGCCACTGAAGTTCGCCGCCCGCATCAGCAGCGGGTTCAGCCGCCATCGCTTTCATCCCATCCTGAAGGAGTACCGTCCCCACCTGGGGATTGATTTTGCCGCGCCCACCGGGACCCCGGTACAGAGCATCGGGTCGGGGGTGGTGGTGCGGGCCGGGCGCTTCGGCGGGGACGGCAATATGGTGGAGATCCGGCACTCGGGTGGCTATCACACCCTCTACTTGCACCTGTCACGCATTCTGGTCCATCTGGGGGCGCGGGTGGCCCAGGGGCAGACGATCGGTCTGGTGGGAATGACGGGGCTGGCCACCGGGCCGCATCTTGATTTCCGCATCGAGCACAACGGCGACTTTGAGAACTTCGAGACGCTGCGCAAGAAGCTGCCGCCGGCCGACCCGGTGGGCAAGCGACTGCTGCCGCAGTTCGAGGCGCTGCGCGCCCGGTATGTGCCCGAGCTCGAAAAGCTCCAGCCGGCGGCGGCCACCTCCGCCGCACCCGCGGGCAAGCAGTAACCCTCAACCCGTGGAGTGGGGCGGGGCGATAGGAGGCGCGCCGCGGCATTTCTGCGTGGCTCGCCGTCTCCGGCTCGGTCACGTACGTCTGTGTACGCTCCCTCGCCGTCTGTTGATTGGCGCGGGACCCCGAGTGGCTTCGCCGCTCGACCCGCTTGACGGCTCGACCGGGCCGGGGACCCCACAAGCCCCAGCCCGGTCAGCTCGGGCTGCGGCCTCGCGCCACTTGCTTCTCGCCCCTTCCCCAGAGTCGCTACCCGGCAGGGGCGCGCCGTTCCGAATTTCGCACGCCTGGCCCTGCGATCTTGCCCCATGCTGCCGGGGCAACTCGGGCCCTGCCGCCAGGCGATAATGTTGCCGTGGCCACCGCCCCGGTTAAACCCGCGCTGCCGGAGTACTTTTACCCGGCCAACGTCCTGACCGAACTGCGTCTGGTGGCCATCCCGCTGATACTGGCGGCGGTGGTGCTGCGTCGGCCGGACTGGGCGTTGGGCATTTTTGTGGGGGCGGCGATCAGTGATGGCTTTGACGGCTGGGTGGCGCGGCGTTTCAACCAGCGCTCCTCGCTGGGGCTGTATCTTGATCCGCTGGCCGACAAGCTGCTGCTGGTTACGCTGTTTGTCGCGCTGGCGATTATTGCCGCCATTCCCTGGCCAGTGACCATTCTGGTGCTGGTGCGCGATGCCTGCATCCTTACCTCGGCCGCGGTGCTGTATTTCGGCAGCGGGTTCCACGACTTCCGGCCGACCTGGTGGGGGAAGGCCTCCACCACGGCAGAGCTGGCGACGGTAGCGGTGACGTTGTTTGAAGGCTGGGCGCCCAACGTGGTGACGCATGTACTGGAGCGGGTGGGCTGGTTTTCGGTGACGCTGCTGGCGGTGGTGTCGGGCATCCACTATGCCTTCACCTCGGCGCGGCGCTTTCACGCGCAACAGGCCTAGCGGTCGGTGGCATCACACCGGCCAGTGACCCGAGAGCCCATTCCGCTGCCTTTGCGGCCTTCGCCGGCGGATCGCTGGCAAAGTCAGGCGCGCCAATGGAGGCGGCGGGCGCGGGTGCGAGCCAGACGCATTCAGGAACTGCTGCGCGCCGCCCGCACGCCGGAGGGGCGGCGACGCAATCTTGCTCAGTTGCTGGTGCTGAGCGCCGCCGGAGGGCTCATTTTGGGCGTAACCATCGGCCTGGTTCGGAGGCGTCGTTAGCTATGTCCAGTGCCACCCTGCCGGAGCTGAACCGCCGTCTGATCGAAAAGCGGGGCGCCTTTGTGAATACCGCCGAAGCTCTGCGGGGGCGGGTGAAGCGCGAGGCGCGCAACCTTGCGCCGCAGCGCATCGTGAAGCGCCACCCGGAAGCGGCGATGAGCGTGGCGGCGGTGGCCGGTTTCCTGGCGGGCCGCATGGCGGCCGGTGTGGTGCGGGCCATCCTGCCCTAGCGTACAATTCGTCCAGATCCAGTGCCGTCGCGTCCGCTCATCCTCGCCGACCTGCCGGCGCTGCACGCCCTTGATCAGCGCTGCTTCCCGCCCGGCATCGCATACTCCCAGGCTGAGATCGCGGCCGCGCTCCGCCACCCCCAGGGGTTCCACCGCGGTGCGGAAGAAGGGGGCCGCCTGGCGGCGTTCATCCTCACCCAGCCGCGCGGCCGCTACGGCCATGTGATCACCGTGGATGTGGAGGCCGATTTCCGGCGGCAGGGTCTGGGCGAAGAGCTGATGCGGGCGGCGGAGGAGCACTACCGTGGGCGGGGAGCAAGCGGCATGTTGCTGGAGGCTGCCGTGAACAACGCCGGTGCGCTGGCGTTCTACTCGCGGCTTGGATATCGGGTGGAGCGCACGCTGCCCGGCTACTACGCCGAAGACTTGGACGGCCTGCGCCTGCGGATCGAGTTTGCTGGTACTTGAGCCACCCCCCAGCCCCCGCCGCCGGCGGATTCGAGGCGGACGACGGTGCCGGCGGGGACGAAGAAGTTGCCTTTGGAGGGCAGCTCGCGGGTGACGCCCGAGGCGGTGAGGAGGGTGCGGCCGCGCGCGCCGTCGGCACCGCCGGAGAGTCCGTAGGGAGCGAAGTTGCGGCGTTCGCACAGCAGAGTTACCTGGGCAGGGGCGAGCAGCTCGACCTCACGGACGAGGCCGTCGCCGCCACGGTGCCGGCCGCGACCGCCGGAGCCGCGGCGGAGTGCGTATTGGCGCACGCGGAAGGGGTAGGCATATTCGAGCGCCTCGACCGGGGTGTTGAGGGTGTTGCTCATGTGGGTGTGGACGCCCGACAGGCCGTCGGCATCGGGGGCGGCGCCCATGCCGCCGCCGCAGGTTTCGTAATAGGCGTAGGATTGGCCGGCGCGCGGGTCGCCGGGCGGATACTGGCCGCCGATGGTGAGGTTGTTCATGCTGCCGTGGCTGGCCGCCGGGATGCGGTCGGGGGCGGCCTGGGCCAGGGCGCGCAGCAGGACGTCCACGATGCGCTGCGAGCACTCCACGTTGCCGCCCGCCACCGCCGCCGGCGGGCGGGCATCCACGATGGTGCCGGGCGGAATGACCATCTCCAGCGGGCGCAGCAGACCGGCGGTGGGAGCCGCGGCTTCCGGCAGCAGGCAGCGGAAGACGTAGAAGGCCGCCGACCAGGTGATCGCCGCCACGGCGTTGACGCTGCCCTCGACCTGCGGGTCGGAGCCGGTGAAGTCTATGTGAGCGCGGGCGCGGCGGGGGTCCAGGGTGATTGCCACCCGGAGGCGCACGGGGCGGTCGCTGAGGCCGTCGTTGTCGAGGAAATCCTCGGCGGTGAAGGTGCCGGCCGGGAGCTTGCGCAGCTCGGCCCGCATCAGACGCTCGGAGTGGTCGCACAGAGCCGCCATGTTGCGCTCGACTCGCGGACGGCCGTATTTCGCCACCATGGCCTGCAGCCGCCCGGCGCCAATGCGGCAGGCGCCGATCTGTGCCGTCAAGTCACCCTCGCGTTCGCGCGGGGTACGGATGTTGTTGAGGATCAGCCGCAGCAGATCGTGCTGGACCTCACCCCGGCGCACCAGCTTGAGCGGGGGAATGCGCACGCCTTCCTGATAAATTTCGCGGCACAGGCCCATCGAACCCGGGTAGGTGCCGCCCACGTCGGCGTGATGGGCGCGGTTGGCGGCGTAGAAGGGCCGGCCGCGACCGGCGAACACAGGCACAACCAGGGTGATGTCGGGGAGGTGGGTGCCGCCGTCGTAAGGATCGTTGAGGATGGCGATGTCGTCCGGCTCCAAGTCGAGGGCATCGAGAGCGGCGCGCACCGACATGGGCATGGAGCCGAGATGCACTGGCATGTCATCCCCCATGGCCACCACTTCTCCGCGCGGGTTGAAGATGGCGCTGGAGTAATCGCGCCGCTCCTTGATGTTGGGCGAAAAGGCAGTGCGGCGCAGCGCCGTTCCCATCTCCTGGGCGATGGCGTGGAAGGCGCTCTTGAAGATGGCCAGCTCGATCGGGTCATGGGCCTTCATATGCCCGGCTCCAAAATTAAGTTGAGAAAACTGTCAACTCGCAATCGCCACTTCGGTGGCAAGAAGGTTGTCGCGCTGTACTCGTTGACCACCGCGGGTCCGGTGAGCCGGTCGCCTGCCCGTAGCCGCTCACGATCGTAGACGGTGGCCGAGCTGCGCTTGCCGCTGTACCAGACCGGGCGGCGTCCCTGAATTGCCTGACGACCATCTCCGGGACGTGGACGCTGCCGCGTGAAAGATAGCGCCGCAGCCGGGGCGGTCATTCTCACCCTGAGGTTGACCACTTCCAGGGGCCGAGTACGGTCGGCGTAGCCGTAGCGTTGCTGGTGGAGGGCGTGGAAGCTCTCGGCGAAGCCCGCTCCGGCATCAACCTCAAGCTCAAAACCTTGGCCACTGTAACGAATATCCATGGTGCGCCGGATTTTGCCGCGCAGACCTTCGGCGGCCATTTCGTGCTCTCCCTCGGACTCCAGTTGGCGAAAGGCTTGGGTCAAGCGAGGGCCGAGCCTATCTTTCACGGGCTCCATCACGGTGCGTGAGTAATCTTTCACAAGGTCGGAGGAGAGGATTCCCAGTGCCGACAGAGCTCCGGGGAGCCGGGGGACCAGGACGCGAGGGATTTCCAAGCCTTCTGCCAAGGCGCAAGCGTGGAGTGGTCCGGCACCACCGAAGCTGACCAGGGTGAACTCGCGGGGATCGAAGCCGCGTTCGACCGAGATCACCCGAAGCGCCTTTTCCATGGTGGCTTCGGCCAGACGGCAGATGCCGTCGGCGAAGGCCTCGGCCGAGGGGAGGCGGGCCTTGGCGCGGTCGAAGTAGAGGCGAGTGCGGGCCGGGTCGAGGGCGAAGCCGCCGCCAAGCAAGCCGGAGGGGTCGAGACGGCCGAGGATGAGATTGGCGTCGGTGACGGTGGGGAGTGTGCCGCGGCCATAGCAGATGGGGCCGGGGTCGGCGCCGGCCGAGGCAGGGCCGACGGTGAGCGCGCCGCCGTCGTCGAAGCCGGCGAGGGAGCCGCCGCCTGCGCCGACGGTGTGGATGTCGAGCATGGGCACGCCGACCGGCAGGCCGAGGATTTGGGACTCGCGGGTGGTTTGAGGTCCGCGGCCGTCCACCAGGGCGACGTCGGTGGAGGTGCCGCCCATGTCGAAGGTAAGGATGCGGTCGAAGCCCGCCTGGCGCGCCACCTGCCAGGCGCCGACCACGCCCCCGGCCGGGCCGGAGAGGATGGTACGCACCGGCTCGCGCGCCGCGAGGGCGGCGGAGGCGATGCCGCCGGAGGACTGCATAACGTGCAGGCGCGCCCCGCGCCCGCGGTGGAGTCTGGCTTCGAGGCCGCTGAGATAGCTGCCCATCTTCGGGGCCAGGTAGGCGTTGAGCAGGACGGTGGACCCGCGCTCGTACTCCCTGAACTCGGGGAGGATGCGATGGGAGAGGGAGATGGGCACGCCCAACGGTTCCAGAGCGCGGGCGACGGCGCGCTCGTTGGCCGAATTGGCAAAACTGAACAGCAGGGAGACGGCGATGGCCTGGGGTTGGACGGCGGCGACGGCGCGCGCCAATTGATCGAGGGCGGCGGCCGTGGGCGCGAGCAGAATGCCGCCGTCGGGCAAAGTGCGCTCGGCGATGCCGAAGCGCATGCCGTCGGGCGCCAGCTCGACCCGGGGCGGGTTGGACCAGCGATACAGATGGGGACGCGCCTGACGGCCGATGACGATGGTGTCTTCAAATCCGGCGGTGGTGACGAAGGCCACCCGGGCTCCGGTGCGCTCCAGCAGGGCGTTGGTGCCCACCGTGGTGCCGTGGCGCACCTCGGAGGCGGACGGGCCGGTTTGGGCGACGGCGTCGAGGAGCGCCTGGCCGGGGTCGCGCGGGGTGGAAGCCAATTTGCGCACCCGCAGCTCGCCGGCTTCGATCCAGACGCAATCGGTGAATGTCCCGCCGGTATCTATCGCGACGCGGCTTGAGGTCTTGGGCATGGAGATCATCCATTTTAGAGCTACACTGCTTGCCGAAGCGCAAGGAGGTCGGGGATGGCGAAGCGAGCGGCGGTGGGCGCGGTGATGGTTCTGGGGCTGGTGGTGGGAGTGGCAGCGCAGAGTCCCAGCCTGACGGGGATCTTTGAGACCTCGCCGACGGCGATGCTGCGGGACACCAACCACGACGGGCACGCCGACGCGATTGTGGGGCACGTGGTGGTGCCGGGGCAGCCGTCGGAGGCGGAGAACGCCGCCGCCGCCAACTTCGCCGCGCGGCTGACGCACCTGTCGCTGGGGTTGACGCCGCCGCTGGTGGTGTCGGCCACGGATGCGCGGGCGGCGCAAGGACCGCATATCTACATCGGAGCGGGCGCGGCGCCGGCGGCGGAGTCGGGCGCGGTGCGCGGCTGGACCTTCCGTCTGCCGGCGGGGGATGGGCGGGTGGCGCTGCTGGAACCGGGCACGCCGAACCCGGATGTGCTGGTGGTGGGCGATGACCGCGGTCTGACCACGGCCGCCGATGCGTTTTCGGCCCGTGCCCCCTATCAATGGACGGTGGGCGAGGGCGGTGACAAGCTGAGCGCCATCGTGGCCGCGGTCAACGCGGTCGCGCCCGGGGCCCAGGTGGAGCTGGTGGGGCTCGACTACACCGCCGGGAAGGCAGGCATCACCAAGGCGTATCTCACCGCCGCGGGGCCGATCACCGCCGCGGAGTTGGCCAAGGCCTTTGCCGGCGGGCATCTGGCCGCCGTGCACGAGCTGTTTGTGCTGGGGGGGCAGGCGATCAGCGCGGTCAACCCGAAGCCGTTTCAGCCCAAGCCGGAAGCGGGCGCGGCAGGCGGCGGGGCGGCAGGCGGCGGAGGCGCGGCGGGGGGCGGCACTCCGGTCGGCGCGGCGGGGGGCGGAAACGCGCTTGATCTGGCGCGGCTGTATGAGAACCACGGATTGTTCAACGCCAGCGGGGCGGTGCCGGTGCCCGCCGTGCTCGCCTCGCATCTTTATGTCGCGGGCGGCGAGGCCGGAGTGGCGATGGCCAACCTGGCGGCGCGCATGGGGCTGGAGTCCACCGGGATCACGCTGCCGGTGGCGTCGCCGGCGGAGAGCGCCAACCTGAAACGCATCAACGAGCAGCCGGTGGCTGCCGGGGAGACGGCGGTCGCCGCGGCGCTGAACGAGAAATTGGCCGCCGATGAGGAGGCCAGCGGCGTGGAGGGATCTCCGCTGGGATCCCGCGAGGGGGAGTTGCAGATTGTGGATAACGGCTTCGGCAGCCATGCCGGGTTGCTGGTGCGCGGCAATGACGCCGCCGCCGCGGCCGCCCTCGACTGGGCCGCCGATCACCTGCCCAACCTGGACCGCGTGGGCAAGCAGTATGTGACGCTGGAAGACATCCGCTACGATCTCCACCAGTTTTTCTCCCAGCACTCGGGGGTGGGACAGTCGGCGGCGGGGTTGTTCTTCCTCAACCGCTGGCTGGAGGAGATGGGAAGCGCGCCGGTGAGCAACGTGCACGCCGAGCTGTACGCCGACCTGGTGGATCCGAAGATGGACGGCTTCCTGCAACGCGTCATCGCCCAGCGTCTGCACGTCACGCCGGTGGTGAGCTCGGCCAGCCTGCGGGCGGGGACGCAATGCTGCGCGGCCAACCCCGACCTGCATTACAGCAGCCCGGAGTATCCGTTCCATCCGGGCAAACCGATCTTCACCCAGGACATACACATTCCGTGGGAAGGGACGACGCTGCTCAACGACGTGCGCGGGGCGGCGCGCAAGCTCGCCGCCGGGCAGCCGGTGACGCTGGTGGCGCGGGTGAGCGAAGGGCCGGCGGAGCGGCAGAAGCTGACGGCGGAGCTGCGCGATATCCTCGCCCACGCCGGTGCGGCGCCGGGCCAGACCACGGTCACCGTGCTCGACGCCTACAAGCAAGGCTACAGCTGGCTCACCGACGAGGTGGCCCCGGCGCTGGCAGCCATGCAGGCCCACGGTGACAAGCTGGCCCGGCTGGACATTGAGGCCGCCAAGGATGTGGATGCCACCGGGGTGCGCGATATGTACTCGCCGGCGCGGTGGATGCAGGAGCTGTACCCGGTGGACGAGGTGCTGGCGAGGCAGCTTTCGCTGCCGCTGAGCGGGGTTCATCTGCGGATGATCGACACCGCGCCGCCGGTGGAGTCGGCCACCGCCATCGCCATGGCCGATCCGCCCAACCCGCCGCCCCACCCCACCTATCGCGTCCGCGCCTACGATGCCGCCGGGAAGCTGATGCTGGAGCGCGATTTCACCGTCACCACGGCGATGCGCCCCTATATCAGCGTGCTGCCGTCCTACGAGCAGGTGCAGGTGGACACGGGCTGGGCGAGGCTGGCGGCCGGCGGCAGGACGCTGCTCGACCAGCGGGTGGAGACCGACATCGAGCAGTTCTGGGATCAGTACCAGACGGTGACGCTGCCGCGGGTCTACCGCTTCATCATGGCGCAGGCGAAGGGGCGGTTGCGGCCGGAGTTTGTGCCGCCTTTCGATACGCTGCAGATGGATTTCCATCTCTCCGAGCCGGACTACAACATCGGCGTGGACAAGGAGCGTATCTCCTCGATTGAGGCGCTGCAGGAGGACGTGTTCTATTCCACCGAAACGTTTATTGACACGCTGGGAGACCTGAAGAACGGCCGGCCGGAGGATTACGTCGGGCGGATCATCCCGGTAGTGCATCCGTCGGAAGACGGCAGGGATGGGGAAGTCCACATTGCCTTCTACGGCAAGGCCGCGCCCAACCCGCTGGTGCGGCTGAGCTGGACCGATGCCGAGGGGCAGGTGCACACCCGGGAACGCGATTTGCCGGTGCTGAGCGGGGCTTTCGAGCCGCGGCTCATCGCGGCGCGGGTGGCGATCGGAGAGCCGGGGGTCGAGAGCCTGACGTGGACGCTGCCGGCGGACACGGAGAGCTACGACATGGACGCCTGGCAGAAGCTCGAGGGGCGGGAACAACTGGAACGCAGCATGTTTTCGGTGGAGCAGGCGCGGGGCGAGTTGCACTGGCTCGACGCCCTGCACGCCGCCGGGCTGTACCGCGACGAGCTGGCGTATCCCGGGGTGGCGCGCATGGCCATCGAGTTGGCGCTGCCGCGTCCGCTGGGGGTGGCGTTCACCACCCCGGAGCAGCGGGTCAGCCTGGGCTGGAAAGTCGCGCCACCGGAGCATGCGCGGCCGCAGATCGCCGACATCACGCCCACGCCCACGCCCGCCGGGCAGAAATATTTCGTGCAGTGGGACGAGCCGATTTCGCCCGCCGAGAGCGCGGCGAACCTGGCGCGGCTGGCGCGGTACCCGGGGGTGAACGTCTACTCGATGGGACGCAGCTATTTGGGGCAGGTGATCTGGGCGGCCGACATCATGCTGCCTTCCCCCTCGACGCTGACCTCGTGGGCCAAACAAACCACGCTGAAGGCGTCCATCGTGTATTCCGCGCGCCAGCACGCCAACGAGGTATCGAGCACCAGCCATGTGGAGCGGTTGGGGGAGATGCTGGTGAGCGATCCGGCGACCCGCGCCTACCTCAAGCAGGTGAATGTGGTGCTGCATCCGATTGACAATCCGGATGGGGCGCAGCTTTCGGTGATGGAAGCGAAGATCATGCCCGACAACCTGCTGCACCTGGGCTACCACGGGGCGCTGGCGGCGGATGTGTCCAGCGGCCAGGGGCAGGAGGATCCGGTGTATCCGGAATCGCGCACCCGCAAGCAGTTGCTGGATCAGTGGATGCCGGACGCGTTTCTCAACCCGCACGGGTAT
>DATBPS010000025.1:0-51896 GCA_036561225.1 Terriglobales bacterium | reverse complement strand
CCCGGCGCCTGCACTCCGGCCACATAGCCGCCGCCGATGAACGACCGCGGCTCGTTGATGGTCAGCCAGGTACGCACGCGATCGCCCAGCGCTTGCGCGACCAGCGCGGTGTAATCGGCGAAGCGATCGGCCATCTCGCGCCGCTGCCAGCCGCCGCTCCGCTCCAGCGCCAGCGGCGTGTCCCAATGAAAGAGCGTGGCCACGGGTTCGATCCCGGCGGCCAGCAGCGCATCCACCAGGCGGCGGTAGAAGTCGAGGCCGCGCTGGTTCACCGCGCCGCTTCCGTCGGGCTGAACGCGCGTCCAGGCCAGGCTGAATCGGAAAGCGGTGAGGCCGAGGTCGCGCATGCGCGCGATGTCGTCCTTATAGAGGTGGTAGAAATTGCAGGCTTGGGCGCCGGTCTGGCCGTCGGCAATCACCCCGCGACGGCGTACGAACTCATCCCAGACCGATTCTCCCTTGCCGTCGGCCTCGGTCGCGCCCTCGATCTGGTAGGCGGAACTGCCTGCGCCCCAAAGGAAATGAGGCGGGAACGGCGCCCGCGCGCTCACCCGCGGCGGCATCCAGGCGGTGGCCAGCAGACCGGCGCCGGCGCCGGCCACCCGCAGGAAATCACGCCGCGACGACTGCCCCAGGGGGTAGGAATCCACCATGCGAACCAATGTAAGCTAGATATGCAATGGCCACCACAGCAGCCCTTCCATTGTCAGAATTGGCGCAGCACCTGCGCGGCTCGGTGATCCTGGGTATCGCGGACGAAATTCGCGGCCTCATGGCCCAGGGACAGGAAATTCTCAACCTCACCGTGGGAGATTTCCACCCCCGCCAGTTCCGCATCCCGCCGGAGTTGGAAGAGGGCATTGTGGCGGCGCTGCGCGCCGGCGAGGCCAACTATCCACCCTCGATCGGCATGGAGTCGCTGCGCAAGGCCATCAGCGGCTTTTACGCCCCCCGCGGCGGCCGCACCGCGCCGGTGAACACAATCATGGTGGGGGCCGGAGCGCGGCCGGCCATCTACGCCGCCTATCGTGCCCTGGTGGACAAGGGTGACAAGGTGGTCTTCGGTGTTCCGGGCTGGAATAACGAGTATTACTGCGACATGGTGGGCGCGGAACAGGTGCGGGTGGAGTGCACCCAGGAGCATGGCTTTCTGCCCACCGCCGCGGAACTTGCGCCCCACCTGCGCGGCGCCCGGCTGCTGGCGCTGAACACCCCGCTCAACCCCACCGGCACCTCGCTCGATGCCGCCGAAGTGGCCGCCATCTGCGACGCCGTGCTGCAGGAAAACCGCCGCCGCCGCGCCCAGGAACGGCCGCTGTTTCTGTTCTACGACCAGGTCTACTGGATGATCACTACCCCGGGAACCGTCCATCCCGATCCGCTGCTGCTGCGACCCGAGATCGAACCCTACCTGGTCACCGTGGACGCCATCTCGAAGTGTTTCGCCGCCACCGGATTGCGCGTCGGCTGGGCGCTGGCCGCGCCGGAAGTGATCCGCGCCATGAACAACATCAACGGCCACGTCGGCGCCTGGGCGCCGCGACCGGAGCAGGTCGCCGCGGCGCAGTTGCTCGCCAACCAGGAGGCCGTGGACCGCTACATCGCGAACATGCGGCGTGAAGCCGCATCGCGGCTGGAGGTGATCTACGACGGCATGCAGGCGATGCGCGCCGAGGGACTGCCGGTGGATGCCCTCAAGCCGCAGGGCGCCATCTACGCCTCCGCCCGCTTTGCCCTGCAGGGACGGCGCACGCCCCAGGGCCAGACGCTGCGCAACGACGACGACATCCGCCGCTACCTGTTGCACGCCGCGCAACTGGGCGCGGTGCCCTTCGGTGCCTTCGGGTCGCGCGGCGGCGAAGGCTGGTTCCGCCTGTCGGTGGGGGTGGCCTCGGTGGAGGATCTGCGCCGCCTGATGCCGCGCTTGCGAGCCGCGGTGGCGGCGATCGCTGCCTGATCCGCTCATTGCACCAGAGCGAAAGCGGCGCTTATCGCCCCGCTCCGCTCCGTTCACTGCACCAGAGTCGAAGTCTCGGTGAGATCAAATAGATCGGCGTCGGTGACGGGGAAGTCGAGCTCGGACCAGGCGCGATCGATGCCGGAGGCGAAGCTCACCTGGTGCAGCGCATGCGGCAGCGCATGGGGCTGGGTCAGGCGATACTGGGGCGTGACATCGGCCAGGATGTTGGGGCGCAACTGGAAGCAGTCGCGGCAACGCAGAGCGGGACGGCCATCCGGATAACGATCGAATAATTCATGCGCGTGGCGGCAAGGGAACAAAACAGCGGCCAGCGCGCGCAGAGCTTTGGATACAAAATCGGACTGTGGCACGGGCATGAAAAAATTACCTCACCCAGTACCGTTGCAAATAGCGTGCCGAAATGGCCTATTGAAAATGCAGCACTTGCCGTGCGGGAGCACGCTCCAAAGAGGGAAGTTCACTTCCCAGTGAACCTGAATGGGCATGACAACCGTCTGGTTGGAAGCGCAAAAGCTGCAAGTGCCAGAAAGTGGCCTTGGACAAGTGTGTCTCGGTTTGGGACAGGCACTACAGCGCCTGGGTGCCGGATGCGGTTACTACGTGCCGCGCCGCGCGGTGGGCATATTTGGGGACCAGGAAGAATATCTT
Organism: Terriglobales bacterium; assembly: GCA_036561225.1. GTDB lineage: Bacteria > Acidobacteriota > Terriglobia > Terriglobales > SCQP01 > SCQP01. The sequence continues at coordinate 49,267 of DATBPS010000025.1, read as the reverse complement.
GTTGCGAGTCACTGGCACCGCTGGAGCGGCGTCCGCGCGCCCGGCTGCCGGGTGTGGCACTGCCTGCATCAGGACTCCGCCTACTGGCCGCGCGACCGGCACACGCCGGTGGTGCTCACCCTGCACGACCTCAACTTTTTGAAGGATGAAGCTCCGCGCCGGCGGGAGCGGCGCCTGCACGCCTTGCAACAGCGGGTGGATCGTGCGGCGGTGGTGACCGCCATCTCGCAATCCACGGCCGATATCGCGCGGGCGCATCTGCGGCTTGCCGATCATTGTCCGCTGCCGGTGATCCACAACGGCAACCCGCTCGATCCCGAGGGATCCGAGGAGCGGCCGCAGTGGGCGCCGCCGGGACCCTTTCTGCTGTCCATCGCCCACCTGCACCCCAAAAAGAACCAGGCGGTGCTGCTGCCGCTGCTGCAAGCACGGCCCGATTTGTGGCTGGTGCTGGCGGGTGACCAGCGCCACGCCTATGCCGCCGGGCTGCGCCGCGCGGCGGAGCGATGGGGCGTGGCCGGACGGTTGCTCATGCCGGGCGTGATTGGCGCCGGGGTGAAGCTGTGGCTGCTGCGGCGCTGCACCGCGCTGGTGTTTCCTTCGCTGGCCGAAGGCTTCGGGCTGCCCGTGGTGGAGGCGATGAGCGTGGGCAAGCCGGTGTTTCTATCGCGCTGTGACAGCTTGCCGGAGATAGGCGGCGAGGCCGCCTTCTACTGGGACGACTTCTCCCCCAACGCGATGGCGGCCGGTCTCAACGCCGGCCTCGCCGCCTACGCCGCCGACCCCGGATGGGCGGGGCGTTTGCGGGCGCAAGCCAAGCGTTTTCAATGGGATACGGCGGCGCGGCAGTATCTCGCCCTGTACCAAAAGGCGGGGCGGGCGGGGGCGTAGTGTCGGCAATCGGGCATTGACTCGCGACAAACTATAAAGCTACAGTGCTCACAGTGACTTCAGGCGCCGGGGTTGTAAGACTCGGGGAGACGGCAGCCAATCAGTCAGTAGCGGAGGGTTGCCCCATGGGTCTGCGCCGTTGCACGTTCACGCTGATCGCGTCGTTCTTTCTTCTCACCTCGGCCGCTCTGGCGCAAACCCCGCCCGCCGCCACCCAGGTGACCACCTCGGGAGCCACCGCCACCAGTGTCAGCAAAACCGGCGCGGTCACCCAGGTGACGACGGCGACGGTGCAGGGCGGGAACGGCTACAACGCCTTCAGCGCCTTCCAGGTGGCCTCGGGCGACACCGTCAACCTGGTGGTGCCGACGGCGGCGGGCAACAACAACCTTATTAATCTGGTCAACGGCTCGGCGACGCAGATCTACGGCACGCTGAACGCGCTGCTGGCGGCCGACGGCAAGATCGGCGGCAACCTCTACTTCGCCGACCCGCAGGGCATCATCATCGGGGCGAGCGGGGTGGTGAATGCGGGTTCGCTCAGCCTCTCGACCCCGACCAGTGACTTTGTCACCAACTTTTTTAATGATGTTGCGGGAAACAGCGCCCAACTGATTGCCGGAACCGAGCCCATAGACTCAACCGGACTGATCTCGGTGCTGGGCGCGGTGCATACGGCGGGGCCGGCGGGGCTGACGGCGGGCACGGTGCAAGTGGGCGGCAGCGTGACCACGGGCGCGGCGCAGTTTGGCAACCTGGTCAACACCACCGGCTTGCAGACCGGGCAGACAATCCGCATCTCCGGCGGGACGATCACCATTGACGGCGGCAGCGCCGCCGCCTCGCTGGACGCCGGCACCGGCGACATCAACCTGCTGGCCAGCCAGAGCGACACCGACCGGTTGGCCAATGCCACCGCCGGGGTGACGGTGGGCGATGCCACCCTGAAGGCCAACAATATTGATATTGAGGCTACGGCCTCGGCGACCTCGAGCGACACGCTGGGCAGCCAATTGAACCCGTTCAGCGACTTGACCACGTTTCCGTGGGAGGTGACCGGCAATGCGGCGTGGAACACGGCCACCAGCAAGGCCAGCGTGCAGGTGGGTGGCGGGAACGGGCAGGCGGTACTGACCGCCGCGGGCAACCTGACCCTGAAGGCGGAGAGCGACGCCTCGACCACCATCTCGACGGTGGCGCCGGTGGGCAGCTTCAGCTACGGGGCGACGGACGCCACGGCCAACGCCATCGTGGCCGCCAATGCGGTGATCAACGCCGGCGGGGCCTTTCAGCAGAACGCCAACATTTCCAACACCCTGAGCCTGAACCCTTCGGCGATCGGGCCGGGGACGCCCTCGGCGGCGGTGGCGTACGGGCAGGCCAGCTCGGTTTCCAACGCCACGCTGGCCGGCAGCGTGCAGGCGCAGACGGTGGCCATCGGCGCCGACAACGAGAACAGCTTCTCGACGGCGGCGGGGGCGGCGGCGGCCGACAACGGTCTGGTGGGGATCGGGGTGGCGCTGGGATCGTACAGCTCGCAGGCCAACGCCACGCTGAGCGGCAGCGCGATCGCCAGCGGGGCGGATAGCGTCAACGCCGATGGCAGCACCACGCCGGCCCTGAATCTGACGGCGGTTTCCAACAATCTGACGGATGCGGTGAACTCCTCCTCGTCGGTGAGCGACGATTCGTCGCTGAGCACGGTGACCGACACGGCGTCGGGAGGCATTCCCTTCCTGGGGCGGCTGGCGGATTATCTGTCGAAGATCGGCAGCAAGGCGCAGCCCAAGCAGGAGAGCGGTTCGAGTCCGCTGGGGCTGGCGGGGGCGGTTTCGTATCTGGAGAGCAGCAACGCGGCGACGGCGACGCTGAGCGGCAGCGGGACGGCGGCGGCCGGCCACGCGGCGGTGGCCTCGACGGCGACCGACAAGCCGCATAGCGATGCGGCGGGCACCTCGGGGGGCAGCAAGGTGGGGCTGGGCGGGGGCGTGGCCTACGCCGGTTTCAGCAACACCGCGACCACCACGGTGAGCGGGCAACTGAGCGGACAGGCGGGGGTGGCGGTGAATGCCGACGCCGAGCTGCCCAACCCGTTCGATCTGAGCGCCTTCACCAGTATTCCGGGCGAGTTTGACAATTTCAGCTTCGTGGCGCCGAACTCGATCACCGATGGCGCCGCCTATCAGAAGGACTGGGATGCGACGCAGTCGCTGGGGGGCGACATCGTGTCGTTGTTCAATCCCGGCAACAGCAACGGCATTGCGCAGTTTCTGAACGACAACCTCGGGCTGGGCAACCTGGTCACTTCCTTCGTCAATACCGGCGCCTCGGGTGACAAGGTGGGGGTGGCGGGGAGCGTCAACATTCTGGGCATCACCAACCAGGCGACCGCGACGGTGACCAACGGCGCGGTGCTGACCTCGTCGCAGGGCGATGTGAACGTGAACGCCAACGCCAACGCCTACCTGATCAATATCAGCGGCATGGCGGCCTCGATCGGCCAGCTCAAGGACCTCAATCCCGGCGCCAAGGGCGAAGCCGCGCTGGGCGGCAGCTACAACGGAGTAACGCTGACCAACTCGGCGATCGCTTCCATTAATGACGGGGCGCAGGCGACGGCCACACTGGGCAACGTGAAGGTGGCGGGCAACGGCAACGAGACGCTGATCAACGTCACGCAGGCGGGAGACAACGCCTCCAAGTTCGGCATCAACGGCGCTTTCGGCTGGATCACGGCCAACGATACGGCCAAGGGAACGATCGGCAGCAATGCACTGGTGACCGCCGGGCAGGATGTGGACGTCAATGCCGCGAACACCTTGCAGGACTACACCATCGGCGGAGCTCTGGGGTTCGGGGGCAACGCTGAAGTGGGCGCGACGGTGGGCTGGAACCAGTTCACGAATGACGTGGAAGCTTATATCGGCGACCCGGCGAACACGCGTTCGGCGGGCGTGGGCGCGGTGGTAGCGGGTGGCAACGTCAACGTGCAGGCGCAAGCGGACGAGACCCTGTGGAACATCAGCCTGGCGGCGGAGGCCGCCACGGGCCAGACGTCCACCGGAACCGGCGCGGGTGGCGGCAGCGAGGGCGGCGGGACGTCGGAGGTGGGCAAGAGCGGCGGCTCGGGCAAGTTTGGCCTGGGCATCAGCGGCAACGTGGCCATCAACGACATTACCGACACCACGCTGGCGGCGATCGCCGACGGGGCCAACGTGATCACGCCGGGAACGGTGAAGGTGGATGCCGGCGACAGCTCCTTCGCGGTGTCGGGCGGTCTGGCGGCGGCGCTGGCCACCACGGGCAAAACCAGCCTGACGCTGGGGGGCGCCTTCGCGCGCAACGATTTCAGCAAGACCACCACCGCCGAAGTGCTCAACGGCACAGTGGAAGGGCAACTGCTGGGCAACGGGATGCCGGGCAACGTGAGCGGGCTGGAAGTCAAGGCGGACAACACCGGCGATCTGCTGACGATCTCGGCGGGCGGCGGGATCGCGGTCGGTCAGGGGGCATCGCTGGCGGGCGCGGTGAACAACAACGTCATTACCAATACCACCACGGCGGAGCTGGGCGGCGGAGCCGTGGTCAACGCCGACACCCTGACGGTGGGCGCGCGCGCTGCCGACCGGGCGCTGGCGGTGGCGGGGGCGCTGTCGTACTCGGGTTCGTTCGGGCTGGGGGCGGCGCTGGATATTTCCAACTACACCAACACCACCACCGCCAGCATCGATCAGGGGGCGAAGGTCAACGCGGCCGGCAATGTACAGGTGACGGCGGAGACCGACGAACAACTGCTGCCGATCATGGCGGCGCTGGGGGTGAGCAACGAAGTTGGACTGGGCGGTTCGGCGAGCAAGGACGAGATTCAGAACGACACCGAGGCCACCGTGGACGGAACCCTGTCCACCCCGGGCAGCGCCGTGGTGGGCGCCAACGACAGCAGCCAACTGCTGCTGATCGTGGGCAGCCTGGGCGGCGGCAGCCAGGCCGGAGTGGGGCTGGCGGGGGCGATTTCGATTCAGGATCAGCCGCTGCTGGACCGCACGGTCAAGGCGACGGTGGGCCCGGATGCCCGCCTGACAGCGCTGGGCAAGGGCACGGGGCTGAACTACGGCAACGACGCAGTGAACGGGCTGCTGGTGAGCGCCCAGGCGAGCGGCGGGGCCGATACCATCGTGGCGGGGGTGGCGGGCGCGAGCACCGCGGCGATCGCCGCTTCGCTGGCGCTCAACTACTTCAACGAAGACGTCGAGGCCGCCATCGCGGGCGGGGCCACGGTCAACGCCGACAACACGGGCGCGGCCACCGGCCAGGCGGCGCGGGTGGAGGCCGGCGACACGGCACAGATTCTCGATGTGGTGGGGCAGATCAGCGGTGCGGGCACGGCCAACGTGGGCGCGGCGGCGGATGTGGAGTTCCTCGACCGCACCGTGCTGGCCTCGCTGGGCGGCAACATTCAGGCAGACGGGCTGATCAGCGCCCAGGCCAACCTGGACAGCAACCTGTGGTCGGTGGGCGGATCGGGCGGTCTGGGCGGAACGGTGGCGATTGACGGGGCGGCGAGCGCCATTCTGGGATCCTCGACCACCACCGCGGAAGTGGCGCCCAACGCGGTGCTTTATACGCCGGGCAACGTGGTGGTGAGCGCCAACCGCAGCGGCAGCCTGACGACGATTGACGGCGCGCTGGGCATCGCGGGCGAAGTCAGCGTGGGCGGAGCGGTGTCGCTGGTATCGTTCGACGCCACCACCACCGCCGATATCGGCGCCGGCGCCCAGGTCACCGCGCTGGGGCAGCGGGGCGGAACGAGCGCGCTGGTGAACAACCACGGCGCCGCCGCCGCCGGATTCGTAAACGGTCTGGCGGTAACCGCCAACAGCAACGACAACCTGATGACCATCGCGGCCGGCGGCGCCGTGACGCTGGGCGTGTCGGTGGAAGGCTCGGTGGTGCTCAACAACATCTCGGAGACCACGCAGGCCTACATAGATTCCGGCGCGCAGGTGAATACCAGCGCCGACAACGCCACCACCGCCAATGCGCTGCAGGGCGTTGATATATTGGCGAACAGCGGCACGACGCTGCTGTCGGGCTCGGGCGCGCTGGCGGCGGGCATTGATCTGTACGGGGTGGGCGTGGGGGCGGCGATCAACCTCGCCGGACCGCTCAACCTGTTGCCCGCGGCCTTCAGCGGCACCCTCGACAGCGACTTGCAGCACTCGGCCAACGGTGATGCCAGCACGTCGCCCTCGGGCTTCACCAAGCTCACCTCGGCGGGCGTCAACAACGGTGCCACGGTGGATGCGCGCGGGGCGCTGGCCATCAGCGCGCTTTCGAGCGAGAACCTGACCGAGTACGACGCTTCGGTGGCGGCGGGCATCCTGGGCATCAACGGGACGGTGCAGATCGAGGACTACACCCCGACCACGGCGGCCTACTTCGGCTCCTGCACCACAACCAGCGGTTGCAACGGCGGGGCGACGGGATCGTTGGGAACGGCGGCGATTCAGGCGAGCGACCAGTTCGCGGATTCGTCCGTGGTGGGCGGCGTCAGCCTGGGCGGGGTGGCGCTGGGAGCTTCGGTGCTGCTGGCGACGGTGCAAGCCAACACCAGCGCCTACGTGGGCGCGGGTTCGCAGCTTACGACCACGGGCGCGGCGGCCATCCACTCGCTGTTCACCGACACCTTCGACAACGCCACGCTGGCGGGCGGCCTGGGTCTGGGCGCGGTCAATGTGCCCTACGCCAGCATCACCGACGAGAGCAACAACGCGGCCTTCATCGCCGGCAACGCGCATGTCACCACCGGCGGGCTGACGGTGAACGCCACCACCAATCGCAATGTGGCGGCGCTGAGCGGCGCGGCGGTGGTGGGAGTGCTGGGCGGCAGTGGCTTCCTGCAGTACATCAACTTCGAGGGCACCACGCGGGCGGAGATCGCCGGCGGGGCGCAATTGAATGTCGCCGGACTGAATTTGGAGGCCGATCTCACGGACACGATTCCCGAGTACCTGCCCACCTCGTTGCTGGACATCTCCGGGGTGCCGACCGGCGTGCTGGGCGCGGCGGCGGCGGGGGTGGGAGCGGCGGTGGGCGACGTCGAAGTCACCGAAAAGGCGACCGACGAGGCGTTGGTGGATGGGGCTACGATCACCAGCCAGCACGACCTTGACGTGATCGCGCGAAATACCGACAACTTCTATGTCGCCGCAGGCGCGGCCGAGGCGGGGATTGCGGTGGGCGGGGCTTCGCTGGCCGACCTCACCAGCGAAGGCGCGACGAAGGTCACCAACCAGGGGACGCTGACCAGCACGCAGGGCAGCGTAGACCTGGACAGCGAACTGCGCGAGACCTTGGAGGCCACGGCCAGCGGCATCGGCGCGGGCGGGCTGAACGGGCACGGTTCACTGACTGATGTGCAAGACACCTCGACCAACGCCGCCAGCCAGTACGGGACCATTACCGCGGCCAGCAACGCCACGGTGCAGGCCAATAGCAACCGAACCGTGAGCTCGACCGCCGCCGCCAATACGTATGGCGCGCTGACGGTGGGGATTTCGGTGGCCAACTTCGATCTGGGCGGCAGCACCACGGCGCTGCTCGACGGCACAGTGACGGGCGGCACGGGCGGCAAGGGAACGATCACCGTGCAGGCGACGCAACACGACACCGACAGCGCCAACGCCACCGTGCAGCAGGGCGGCGGGCTAAACGGCGCGGGCGCGCTGGTGGGGACGCTGAGCGGTTCGCCCATCCAGGTGAACCCGGAAGTAAGCGCGACACTGGGCGGCGGGGCGGTGGCGAAGGCACCCAACCTCAACCTGACCGCGACCGACAACGCCTCGGTGACGGGCGCGGTGGACGCGGGGGCGAGCGGCGCGATCAACGTGGGATACGGCAAGACGGGAGTGCTCGACAACCCCACGCTCCAGTTGAACGCCAACGGCAGCTTCACCGGCGCCAACGCCAACCTGCTGGCGCAGAGTAATCAGTTTGCTTCCGGGGCGACCTCAGCCACCGACTCCGACAGCATTGTGGACGCCTACTTCACCTACGCCAACACCCAACTGTCGCCGACGCAGACGCTGAGCATCGGGGGCAGCCTGGACGCCTCGGTGGCCAGCATCATTCAGAGCCTGGCGGACAACCGCGCCGAGGCATCCGCGGACGCCAAGGCGGGCGACATCAATTTCGCCGCCGGGGGCACGACCCAGACCAGCGCCACGCTGAGCAACAACAACCAGCTGCTGGTGGGCGGCAGCATCAGCGGCGGCAGCACCGCGCTGACGGTGAGCTCGAACAATAACGTCGACAAGGACACGGCCACCGGCGGCACCGGCTCGGGCGTGGTGCTGGGAGCCGCGACCACGGCCAGCACCAACCTCCAGGACACCACCGAGCTGCTGTACAACGGCAGCCTGAACGTGTCGGGCGACGCCAGCCTGCTGGCGGAGGCGACTGCGGCCGCCACCAGCAACGCCTGGATGGACACGTCGGGGTGGGCGGGCATGCAGCTATTGGAATCGGCGGCCACCACCACGGTGAATGAAGCACCGACGGTATCGGTGGGCGGTTCGCTCCAGGCGGGGACGCTGGAGCTGAGCGCCAAACTGCCCTGGCTGCAGAGCGATGTCAACACCACCGCCAACGCGGAGAACGGCCTCGACGCCAACGGCATCGCGTTGTCGACCTTGAACGTCAACGCGGGGCCCACGGTGGAGGCGCTCAACGGCGCCAGCCTGGACGCGGGCGTGGTGAACATTCTGGCCAGCATCGGCGACCCGAACAACGCCAACAACGACATCTCCGGTCACAGCAACGCCACCGCCGGCACCCAGTCGGTGACCGGCGCCGTGGTGGCGGACACGGCCAATAACTTCACTCTGACGCCGCTGGTGAACCTGGAAAGCGGCTCGACCATCACCACCGGGGAGCTGGACGTCAGCAGCCTGCTGCCGGCCAACATTGATTACGAGCAGAACCCCCACGTGTCGGGTGTTTCCAAGATCATCTACATCGCCCAGCAGGTGCAGAAGGTGGTCAGCAAGGTGGAGGACATCCCCATCATCGGCTGGATCGTCAAGAAGATTACGGAGTGGGTGACGGAGTGGGTGCCCAAGCTGCTGGGGAGCAGCGTGCATACCCAGACCGCCGGGGTGCTGAACCCGGCCAGCCGGATCGTGCTCAATTCGGTGATCAACCAGGTCAACGGGGCGAGCGGCGCCAGCCTGGTGATCGGCGCCGACGGCCTGCCGGAAGCGGGCGGCAACATCACCATCGCAGGCGAAGATGCCTCCAGCATCCTGCTGGGCGATGTGGTCAACCAGCCGCTGGCCATCAACCTGAACGTGCCCAGCGGCGTGCTCGAAGGCACACCGACGATCAACGAACAGGCGATGCTGCCGTACGTCAACATCACCAACAACAGCGGCAAGAACCTGATCGTGGGTCAACTGGCGCCCATCGCGCTGAGCGCGGACGATTCCGGGATCAACATCACCGCGGCCAGCGACCTGATGGTGCCGCAGCTGGTGACCAACACCAGCCCGACGGCGATCACCATCAGCAACAACGGCGCCGGCGATGTGCTGTTCAATGGGGCCATCCAGGATGGTCCGGGCAGCCTGTCGGTGACCAACCAGGGCGGCGACATCCTCGACGTTCTCTCCAACCTGATCTCGGTGAACGGGCTGACGCTGGACGCGCCGCACGGGTCCATCGGCAGCGCGGCGCCCGGCAGCTACGGCTGCGGGCTGTGCCCCAATGCGGTGAACGGGAACGTGGCAGTGGGCATGATGACGGTGCAGCCGACGGTGCTGGTGCCGGGCGGAAGCAGCGCGCTGGTGATGCCGACGGTTTCGGCCACGGCGCGCAACGACATCAGCCTTGATTTGACGCCCAGCGAGGGCGTGGCGGACGGTGTCGCGGCGCCGGAGGTCGAGCTCAACCAGATCCTGGCGGGCGGCAACGTCAACCTGAACCTGAATCCGGCCAACGTGCAGGGGGTGCAGCTGGTCACGGTCGAAATCCTGCCCGGTTTTGACGTGACCATACCCGAGCTGGTCAATGGACCGGCGGCCAATACCACCTACAACGTGGGCAGCGGCCAGTGGCTGGCGGGTGGGGGCCAGGTGAACGTGCACGGCGCCGCCAACCCGCAGTCGCAGATCACGCTCAACAACCAGGGGCTGATCGCCAGCGGCTTCGAGGGCATCAACTTCCAGATTGATTCGAGCGGTGGGCTGCATTCCGCCGTGACCGCGGCGGGGGAGACGAACACCAGCTTCCTCAACTACCTGCAGTCGCAGGGCGGCGAGCCGCTGGTGAGCAACATTAATACCGGCCTGGGCGGCGTGCTCAGCTTCACCGGCGCCGGCCAGATCACCGGTAACGGGCAACTGGGCGCGCTGGCCGGATCGAGCGCGGTCTCCATCGGCAACCAGGACGCGAACCTCAACCTCACCACCCAAAACATCGCGGCCATGCCGGGCGCTGGCATCATCAACTTCCAGGGCTTGGCGCCCGCGGGTGGCCAGCCCCAGGTACGCTATGGGCTGGGCAGCAGCCAGATTACGCTGGCGAGCGCCGGCGGGCTGACGGCGGCGGGGAATCTGTTGAGCCCCCTGGGCACGATCAGCGCGGTGGCGCAACAGAACCTGATCACCGCCGGGGCTGGGGTGGAAGGCTCGAACGGCGTGACCCTGACAAGCCTGCAGGGCGCCCTGATCGCGGGCGAGGTGGACAGCCCGCAGGGCAACGTCAATCTGAGCGCCGGGCTTTCGCTGCTGGACGCCGGGGGGAGCATCGATGGCGTGAACGTCAACCTGACAGCGGGCCAAAACCTGGTCTTCAGCAACCTGACGGCGCAGGGCACGGCGCAGTTGACGGCGGGCGAGGATATCGTCCAGAACGGCGGCGCCCTGAACGCGGCCAACGCCCTGCTCGACGCCCGCGACAGCATCGCGCTGGAGAACGTGACCGCCGGCGCATCCGCCACGCTCGATGCCCTTGACGGGAACATTGATCTGGCGAGCGGCCGGCTGATCGCCGGCGGCAGCGCCGCGCTGCACGCCGGCCAGGACATCATTCTGAGCCCCAGCGGCTTGGTCGCGAGCGGCGGCACGGTGCAACTGGATGCCGGCCGGAATATCGTTCTTGGCCTGGTTCAGGCGCGGAACGGAGCCACCTTGGTGGCCGAGCAGGGGGTCATTGACCCCGGATCGGTCATCGTCACCGCCGGCGACGCGGTGTTGCAGGCCGCCCAGGGCATTACTGTGGATACGGTCAGCGCCGGCGGCAGCGCTGTGCTGCAGACCGTCGCGGGCAATATCCAGGCGCAGACGGTGATGGCCGGCAACCACGCCCAACTCGAGGCGGGCGCCAATATCCAGGCGGCCTCCATCACCGCCGCTCAAGATGCCACACTGACGGCCGGCCAAGACATCAATCTGGGCACGCTCACGGCCGGGAACAACGCCGCGCTCACCGCAACGGCGGGGGACATCAACCTGGGGACCGTGACGGCGACGGCGGGTAACGCCACGCTTACGGCGGGTCACAACATCAATGCGGCGGCGGGCACGGTGACGGCGGGCACAAATGCGACGCTGGCGGCGGGGCAGGATATCTCGCTGGGCACGCTCACGGCCGGGAACAACGCCACTCTCACGGCGACGGCGGGGGACATCAACCTGGGCACGGTGACGGCGACGGCGGGCAACGCCGTGCTGACGGCGGGGCACAGCATCAACGCGGCTGCAGGCACGATTACGGCCGGCGCGGATGCGACGTTGGCGGCGGGGCAGGATATCTCGCTGGGCACGCTCACGGCCGGGAACAACGCCGCTCTCACCGCAACGGCGGGGGACATCAACCTGGGCACGGTGACGGCGACGGCGGGTAACGCCACGCTGACGGCGGGTCACAACATCAATGCCGCGGCGGGTACGATTACCGCCGGCACGGATGCGACGCTGGCGGCGGGGCAGGATATCGCGTTGGGCACGGTCACGGCCGGGAACAACGCCACGCTCACGGCGGCGGCGGGGGACATCAACCTGGGCACGGTGACGGCGACGGCGGGCAACGCCGTGCTGACGGCGGGCCACAACATCAATGCCGCGGCGGGTACGATTACCGCGGGCACGGATGCGACGCTGGCGGCGGGGCAGGATATCTCGCTGGGCACGGTTACGGCCGGGAACAACGCCACTCTGACGACAACGGCAGGGGACATCAACCTGGGCACGGTGACGGTGACGGCGGGTAACGCCGCACTGACGGCGGGCCACAGCATCAATGCGGCGGCGGGCACGATTACGGCCGGCGCGGATGCGACGTTGGCGGCGGGGCAAGATATCTCGCTGGGCACGCTCACGGCCGGGAACAACGCCACTCTCACGGCGGGTGAGGACATCAACCTGGGCGCCGCCGGGAGCATTACGGCGGGCAGCGCGGCGACGCTCACCGCCACGACGCGCGACATCAACCTGCTGGGAACGGTGACCGCGCCGACAGTGACGGCCACCGCCAACCGCAACCTCAGCGGTGACGGCACGGTGACCGCCAATCTGATGCAGTTGACCGCGGTGACCGGCAGCATCGGCGCCACCGGCGACGACCTCAACCTGCAACTGAACACCATCGCCGGCGCCACGCCGCAGTTGACCGCGGCGGCGCGTTACGACAACAACCTCAACGTCACGGCGGTGAGTTTCGACGGCATCGCCCCGGCGAAGAATGACGAGCCCGTGGGCGGCGATGCCACCCTCTACGCCGACTTCAACGGCCTGCTGGCGGGCGGCAACCTCAACCTGAGGCTGAACCCGGGGCTGGCCTCGGGGCAGCCGGTGAACGCCTGGTACGAGATTCCCTCCAACGGCATCGCGGTGGCCGGCGGGGCGATGAACATCGAGCTGACCGGCGCGGCGCATGACGCCGACGGGGTGACGCTCGATGTGGACGGCCTGCTGGCCAGCGGCTTCGACGGCATCCAGTACACGGTGGATCCGACCGGCGGCTGGAGCACGGTGCTGACGGTGGCGGGACGGAGCTTCGCGGCGCCGATCAACTTCGCCGGCATCGCGGGCGGCGTCATTCACCTGGACAACATTGATACGGCGGAAGGCGGCGTGGTCAGCATCACCGGCAATGGGCAATTGGCCGAAGCCGGAAATATTCACGCCGCGCGCGGGCCGGCGTTCGTGGACATCCTCAATCAGGACGCGGGGCTGACGCTGGAAGCCAACGACATCACGCTGGGCTACGGCAGCGGCAGTTTCGACTGGCAGCGTTCCTCAGGCCATGACGGCACCGGGATCACCCTGTTGCGCGAGTGGGGACACAATGCCTCGAGCGACGACAGCCGCCAGGGCGGCCACGGCTGGGCCTGGGCGTGGGGCTGGGACAACGGCAACGCCTACGGTCATGACCGCTGGGCGGGCGTGCCGCAGCTCACGCTGCAGAGTGCCTCCGGCATCAGCCTGATGGGTGTGATCAGCAACCCGTGGGGCGGCAGCCAAATCGTCGCCCAGGGCGACATGGGCGGCAGCGGCCTGACGGTATCGAAATGGCTGCACCTGACCTCGGCGGGCGGCGCGATGGGAACGGCGGTCCAGCCGCTGAATATCGGCATCACCCCCGGCGGCCTGCTCAGCGCGGGCGCGGCGGGTGACATCCACCTGAATGCCCCGGCGGGCGACGTGCCGGTGGGGGTGATCACGACGCCCGGCAACATCAGCCTCTCCACCCCGGCGGGTTCCATCGGCAACGGCCTCAACGGGGACCAAGGCGGGGAAGGCGACCACGACCATGACCGCGACGACGTGCCGGTGAACAATTTCAGCGGCGCCAACGTCACGCTGAGCGCGGCGGGCAGCATCGGCGAGGAGCAGGACCCGGTGCTGGGCGCCGCCAGCGGCGTGTGGAATATCAGCGCCGGCGCGGGGGTGGCGCTGGTGAGCAACGGCGGGTTCGACGCCGGTTCGCTGACCACCGCAGCCGGCGCGGTTCATCTGTGGGCCAACGGCGACGCTTCCATCGCCAACTTCTCGGCGCCCTTCGCCTTTGTTGACGTCAACCTGCCGGGCGGCACGCTGTCGCTGGGCAACGCCGCGATTGCCAACTCCCTCGATGCCGATGCGGACCATATCGCCATCGGCAACCTGACCCATGCCGACCCGGTGGCGCCGCTGCACCTTTCCCTGCAGGGCGCTCATGACGGGATGGCGCAGAGCATTCAGGTGGCGGTGACCTCCGCCGCCCCGGTGCTGGTGGACGAATACGCCAGCCAGACCGGCAGCCTGCGGCTGAGCGGCGACTGGCTGTACCTCGACCACGCCACCGTCGGGCAGTCGGCCAGCTTCAGCAACAACTGGCTGCAGTTGGACTTCAACAACGCGGATCGCCACCAGCAGCCGCAGATGCTGCATCTGGACCTGGTGGGCGATCAGTTCTCCAGCCGGGCCGGCGAGCTCGACTTCAGCCTGCTGAAGCTGCAGCCGGGGATGAGCTTCACCATGCCGTCCGATCCCAGCCCGACACAATGGATGATGATGAAGGAGCTGCACAGCCGCGGGCGGTGGTAGTCGCGCGCATCGGAGCGGGTGCGTTGCTGGCGGCGCTGCTATGCGCCGCGGGGGCGGCGCAGGGGCCGGGGTCCATACCGCCGCCGGCGCAGGCGGCCACGGGCGCGGCGGCGGTGCAGCAGGGCGCCAAGACGACCCGCGACTTCGAGCAACTGCAGAAGCAGCTGGACCGCCGCGACAACCCCACCCAGCCGCAGATCACCCCGGCCGCGGGGGCGGCCGGCGGCGCGGGCGCCGGCGGACCATCGTTTCCGCTTGACCACATTGTCACCACGCCCTCGGCGATCCTGAGCGCGGCGGCGATTGCCCGCGTGCTGGCGCCCTATCGCCACCGTCAGGTCACGCTGGCGGATCTGAACCGCGCCGTCGCCGCCCTGAACGCTCTGTACCGGGAGCAGGGGGTGCTCACCGCGCGCGCCGTGCTGCCGCGGCAGCAGGTGCAGGGCGGGGTGGTGCGCATCGAGCTGATCGAGGCGCGGCTGGACCAGGTCCGGATCCTGGGCGCCCGGCAGGCGCCGGCGGGTTTTTACCGCGACCGCATCCATGCGGCGGCGGGGGATGTGGTGCGGCTGCCACAGCTGAAGCACGACCTCATCCTGCTGAATACGGGCAATGACGTTACCGCGCGGGCGCTGCTGGCCCCGGGGCGGCAATTCGGCACCAGCGACCTGGTGATTCAGGTGCAGGAGCCGCCGCTGTACACGCTGCAGCCGACGCTGGACGACAGCGGGCGGTCCAGCATCGGCCTGCGCCGCCTCGGGCTCTCGCTCCGCCAGGAGAGCCTGACCGGCTATCGCGACACCCTCACCCTGGCCAGCACCTGGGCGTCGGGCACCTACAGCCAGACGGTGGCGTACAGCCTGCCACTGAACACGCTGGGGACGCGGCTGACGATGGGGGAAGACTTTTCCGGTATCCGCATTCGCGCCGGGCAGTTGCGGTCGCTGGGGATCACCGGCAATTCGCTGGATTTTCACCTGGACCTCAGCCATCCGCTGCTGGCCCGCGCCGGCCTGGTCGCGAGCGGCACGACGGGGTACCAGGTGACGAGGTCGTTGACCCGCAGCAACGCCTTTCCCCTGTCGCGCGATCTGGTGCAGGCGGTCAATTTGGGGGTGAGCGTGCAGGCCTTTGATGACGGCGGGGTGTGGCTGGCCACGGGCCTGCTCAGCTTCGGCAGCGGCAGCCTGGCGGGCCACCACGGCTTCGGCAAACAGACGCTGGCGCTGGCGCGGGAGCAACGATTGTGGCCGGGTTACACCAACATCCTGCGGTTCACCGGGCAATCGCGGCTGTTCGCGCCGGCGAGCGGGCTGCCGCTGGTGGAACAGATGCAGTTGGGCGGGCTGGCCACCGTGCGCGGGTACGGCGAAGGCTGGCAGATCGCCGACACCGGCTACGCCTTTACCGATGAACTCGATTACCCGCTGCCGCTGCGGCAATATTTTTTTGGGGGCGCGTTCAGCCGCGGTCTGCAAGGGGCGGTGTTTGCCGACCATGGCGGCATCTTCGGGGTGGCCGGGCCGCGGCGGGACCTCTATTTGTTGAGCACCGGGGTGGGGGTGGTGTTCAACTCGCCCTATCTGAGCGGGCGGCTGGACTGGGCCGCGCCGCTGGAGAACCGCACCGGCCTACCCAAAGTGGGATTTGATTTTTACCTGCAGCCGCGCATTCCCGACGGCTGGCTGCACTGGCCTGGATCCGGTCGCTACGCGGGGACCGGGCTGGGGCTCGTGGGGTCCCCGGCCCGGTCGAGCGTCAAGCGGGTCGAGTGGCGAAGCCGCTCGGGGTCCCGCGCCAATCAATAGCCGCCGCCACCGCCGGGCTTTTTGGCCGCGGCGGGAGCGGGCTTGGCGGCGGGAGCGGCGCCCTTGCCGCCCTTGGGCACGAAAGCCAGGGTGGCGCCATCGAAATCCCAGTCGCTGGCGGGGGCATTGAGGTCCTTGCGCAACTGCTCCAGGTAGGCGTTGAACTGCTGCACCGAGCGCTGTTCGCCGAGCATGGCGCCCGCCAATTGCACCTTGAGCAGTTCGATCTGCTGCTGCGCCAGCTTGACGTCCTTGGCGTAGTCCTGAATCTGCAATTTCTGCTCATGGCTGAGCGGCGCCGGCTTGGCCGGGACCTGGGCAGCCAGCGAGGCGCCCAGCAAGAGGGTGGCGGAGGCGCACCCCGAAATCCAGCGATGCACGATGGTGGACATGAAACCTCCTACCGGGAGTGAGTGCGCGGCGAGTTACTCCGCCATGCGCCATTGTGTCATGGCGCTGCATGCGGGTCAATCGCCGGCCGTGGCGGACCTGCGGCCACCTCGGGCGGGCTGTTGCATGGCACTCCGGAAGCCATGATTGTGGTGGCGCTGCAGACACCGCGCGGCGGTTGATACAATTCTGGCAACCGCGTGAACAAGCCTTTGTTTTTTCCGTCCTCCGGTTCAATTGAGCACCAGCTTCTGAACCTCAGCAGCGACGCCATCATGGTGTGCGAGTTCGGCACCAACCGCATCGAGTTCTGGAATGAAGGGGCGGAGCGGCTGTACGGGTTTACCGCCGCCGACGCGGTGGGGCGGTTGACGTTCGACCTCATCCGCACCCACTTTCCGGCGCCGCTGGACGAGATCAAACAACAGCTGCGCAGCCGGCGCACCTGGGCGGGCGAACTCATCCACCGCACCAAGGGCGGCGACACCCTGCACGTGCTCAGCCGCATGTTCTATTACGAGGGGGGAGGAGCGGCGCACTTTTTCGAGATCAACCGTGACATTACCGCCGAACGCGAGGCCGAGACGGAACTGGCCGACGCCAACGGCAGGCTGCGGAAGCGCAACGAGGAGGTGGAGGGCCTGCTGCGGTCGCGGGAACGCTTTTTGGCGGCGATGAGCCACGAGATGCGCACCCCGCTGCAGTCCATCATGGGCTTTGCCGACCTGCTGAACGAGTCCAGCCGGGGCGAGTGGAGCGACAAGCAGCGCGGCTTTCTGCAACACGTCCACAACGGCAGCCGTCATCTGCTGGCGCTGCTCAACGAGGTACTCGATCTGGCGCGGATTGATGCCGGACATTTGGAATTGTCGCTGATGGCGCTGCCGCTGGCCCAGGTGGAACGCGATATGGCGGGCGAGGTCGAGCCCATGGCCCAGCGGCGGCAGATCGGGCTGCGCATCGAGCCGCACGCGGAGATGCGGGTGGTCGCCGACCCGGTGCGCATGCGCCAGATTCTGTACAACCTGCTCTCCAACGCTATTAAGTTCACCCCTCCCGGCGGACAGGTGTGGATGGGCGCCCAGCAACGCAACAGCGTGGTGGAGTTGGTGGTCGGCGACACCGGCATCGGCATCGAAAGCAGCGAGCAGGGCGAGGCGTTTGAAGAATTTTGGCGCTCCAACCACGCCCGCCCGCAGAGCGGCGCCGGCCTCGGGCTGGCCATCACCCGCCGCCTGGTGGAGGCGCAGGGCGGCAGTATCCGCCTGGAAAGCGAGCTGGGCGCCGGCAGCCGATTCTATGTGACCTTGCCGGCGGCCTGACGCCCCGACCGCGCCGGGAAAAGTCTGCAACAATAGGGGGACTGGCGCGTCTATTGGCGCAGGACCCTATCTCATGCTGCTCTTCGTGCTGGCGTTTCTGGGTGGAGTGCTGACCATCTTCAGCCCCTGCATTCTGCCGGTCATTCCGTTCGTGTTTGCCCGTGCCGACCGCTCCTTCCGGCGCAGCACGCTGCCGCTGCTGCTGGGCATGGCGATCACCTTTGCCGCCTTCGCCGTGCTGGCCACCGCCGGCGGCAATTGGATCATTCGCGCCAATGAGACCGGACGCTGGGTGGCGCTGGTCATCCTGGCGGCGTTGGGCATCAGTCTGCTGTTGCCGGCGGTGGCCGAGTGGTTCACTCGCCCACTGGTGCGGCTGGGTAATCGGCTCGGCCGCGCCGCGCGCGGCGAGAAGGCACAAGCCGGCCCGGTTGGGTCCATCGTGCTGGGAGCTTCCATCGGCCTGCTGTGGGCGCCGTGCGCCGGGCCGATTCTGGGGTTGGTGCTGGCCGCCAGCGCGCTGGGCGGAGTCTCGCCCCGCTCGCTGGGGCTGCTGCTGGCCTTTGCCGCCGGTGCGGCGTGCTCGCTGGCGGTGGCCATGGTGGCCGGTCAGAGGCTCCTGCAGCGGCTGAAGCGCGGCCTGGGCGCGGAAGCCTGGCTGCGCCGCGCGCTGGGCGGCGCTGTGCTGGCGGGCGTGGTGGCGATTGCTCTCGGGGCCGACACGCAACTGCTGGCGGCGGTGCAGTACCTCAACACCAACCGCGTCGAGCAGCGCCTGGTGGGCTGGCTGGGCTCCGCGGCGAAGGTGGTCAAGGCGGCCAGCAAGAGCGCACCGCCGCGCATTCACATGGATATGCAGCTGGTGGCGCTCGACAGCGAAGGCCCCATGCCGTCGCTGGGCGGCGCTGTGACCTGGATCAACTCGCCCGAGCTGAACGCCAGGAGCCTGCGCGGCAAGGTCGTGTTGGTGGACTTCTGGACCTATTCCTGCATCAACTGCCTGCGTTCCCTGCCCTACATCGAGGCCTGGGCGCAGAAGTACAAGGATCAGGGGCTGGTGGTGATCGGCGTGCATTCGCCCGAGTTTGCCTTCGAGCGTGATGCCGCCAACGTGCGCAAGGCGGTGGGCGATTTGAAGCTGACCTTCCCGGTGGCGGTGGATAGCAACCTGCGCATCTGGCGGGCGTTCAACAATCAGTACTGGCCCGCCGATTACTTCATTGATGCCCAGGGACAGATTCGCTTTCATCACTTCGGCGAAGGTGAGTACGGCGAGTCCGAGCGCGTCATTCAAGAGTTGCTGGCCGATGCCCACCATCAGGCGGTCGGCCCTTCGGGCAGTCTGGTGGCGGTGGACGGAACCGGAGCCGAAGCCCCTGCCGACGCCCGCGAGATTCGCTCGCCCGAGACCTACATCGGCTACGAGCGCGGCGAGCGCTTCGCCTCCCCCGAGCGGCTGCAAACCGATGCCAATTTCACCTACAGCGAGCCGCTGCGCCCCACGCTGAACCAATGGGGTCTGGCCGGCAGCTGGAAAGTTGCCGCATGGCAAGCCGAACTGACCAAGGCGCCAGGGAAAATCGTCTACCGCTTTCATGCCCGCGACCTGCATCTGGTGCTGGGCTCGAGCCACGGCAAGCCGATTCGCTTCCGGGTAACCATTGACGGCACGCCCCCCGGCCCCGATCACGGCGCCGACACCGACGCCCAGGGCAACGGCGTGGTGACCTTCCACCGCCTGTATCAACTGGTCCGCCAGAAGGGCACGGTCGAGGACCGCACCTTCACCATCGAGTTCCTCGACCCCGGCGTGCAGGCCTTCTCGTTTACCTTCGGGTAGTCCGCGACTCGCTCGGCGTAGCCGAGCGGGGCCCCGCGCCAATCAACGGCCCCGGCAGGGCGTGGGCGGTAAACTTGCTCTAGTGACCGACACTGCCCAGCCCACCCGTGCGCTCTCCGCCCATCTGGACCCCGCCAGCCTGGGGGTGCGTCCGGGAGCGCCGTACCCGCTGGGGGCGACGTGGGACGGGGCGGGGGTGAACTTTGCCGTGTTCAGCGAGTCGGCGCAGGCGATGCAGTTGTGCCTGCGCGATTTTGCCGGCTTTCATGAGGCGCGGCTGCCGCTCGAGGAGTGCACCGACCAGATCTGGCACTGCTACATTCCGGGCCTGGGACCGGGCACGCAGTATGGCTTCCGCGCGACCGGCCCCTATGAGCCGGAGCAGGGGCGGCGCTTCAACGAGAACAAGTGGCTGCTCGATCCTTATGCCAAGGCATTGGCCGGCGAACTGCGCTGGGATGATGCGCTGTTCGGCTACAAGGTCGGCAGTCCGCGGCGTGACCTGAGCTTTGACCCGCGCGACAGCGCGCCCTTCATGCCCGCCAGCGTGGTGATTGATGCGCGCTTCGATTGGGAGGGCGACCGGGCGCCCAAAACACCCTGGAACGAGAGCGTCATCTACGAGCTGCACGTCAAGGGCTTCACCGCGCGGCACCCGGGCATTCCACCCGAATTGCGCGGGACCTACAGCGGGCTGGCGCATCCGGCGGCCATCGAGCACCTGCAGGCGCTGGGCATCACCGCGGTCGAGTTGATGCCGGTGCACGAGCGGGTGAGCGCGCGGCGTCTGGCCGAACTGGGGCTGAGCGACTACTGGGGATACAACACGGTGGGATTTTTTGCCCCCGACCGGCGTTTCGCCTCGGGGCGCGAAGCGGGTTCCCAGGTGGCCGAGTTCAAGCGCATGGTGCGGGCGCTGCATCAGGCGGGGTTGGAAGTCATTCTCGATGTGGTCTACAACCACACCGCCGAGGGCAGCGAGATGGGCCCCACGCTGATCTTCCGCGGCCTCGACAATCCGGCCTATTACCGCCTGCAGGACGAGCGCCACCTCTACACCGACTTCACCGGCTGCGGCAACTCGCTCAACATGCAGCACCCGCAAACGCTGCGGCTGATCATGGACAGCCTGCGTTACTGGGTGCTGGAGATGCACGTGGACGGTTTCCGTTTTGATCTGGCGGCGGCACTGGCGCGCGAGCTGCAGCAGGTGGACCGGCTGGGGGCGTTTTTCGACATCATCCATCAGGATCCGGTGCTGTCGCAGGTGAAGCTGATCGCCGAGCCCTGGGACCTGGGCCAGGACGGCTATCAGGTGGGGCGGTTTCCTCTGCTCTGGTCGGAGTGGAACGGCAAGTACCGCGACACCATGCGCGACTATTGGCGGGGCGCCAACGCCGGGCTGGGCGAGTTCGCGGCGCGGCTGACGGGGAGCAGCGATCTCTACGAGGCGGGCGGACGGAGAACCTACGCCAGCATCAACTTCATCACCGCCCACGACGGGTTTACGCTGCGCGACTTGGTCAGCTACAACGAAAAGCACAACCTGGCCAACGGCGAAGACAACGCCGACGGCGCCGATGACAACCGCAGTTGGAACTGCGGGGCGGAGGGCGACACCAGCGATCCCGAGATCCTGGCGCTGCGCGCCCGCCAGCAGCGCAATCTGTTTGCCACCCTGCTGCTCTCGCAGGGCGTGCCCATGATCTGCGCCGGCGACGAGATCGGCCGCACCCAGCAGGGCAACAACAACGCCTACTGCCAGGACAACCCGATCTCGTGGCTGGATTGGGAGCACGCCGACACCGGGTTTTTGGAGTTCTGCCGCCGCACCGTGGCGCTCTACCGCCGGCATCCGGTGTTTCGCCGCCGCCAGTGGTTCCAGGGCCGGTCCATACGCGGCGGCACCGACATCGGCTGGTTCCGGCCCGACGGCGGCGCCATGAGCGACGCCGATTGGAACCACAGCTTTGCCAAGGCGATGACCATCTATCTCAACGGCGCCGCCATCCCTTCGCGGGACACGCGCGGGCAGCGCATTCTCGACGACAGTTTTTGCCTGCTGTTCAACGCCCACCACGATGCCCTGCCCTTTCGCCTGCCCGCCGCCGAGGCGCTGGGCGGCGCCGATGGCTGGCGCTGCGTGCTCGATACCTCCGCCGCCGCGCCCACCGCCGACCCGACCGAGCTGGCGCCGGGAGCGGAAATGGAGGTCGGCGCGCGCTCGCTGCAGGTTTGGCGGCGTAAATGACCGGCCTCTATAGGCTGCAGCTGCGGCCGGAGTTCGGCTTCGCGGCGGCGGCGGAACAACTGGATTATCTCCTCGCCCTGGGCGTCAGCCACGTTCTCCTGTCGCCCATCCTGACGCCCGCCGAGGGCAGCACGCACGGCTACGACGTCGCCGATCCCACCCAGGTGAACCCGGAACTGGGCGGCGAGCAGGGCTTCGCCCGCTTTGCGGCGGCGGCGCGCACCCGCGGCCTGGGCCTGGTTCTCGATATTGTGCCCAACCACATGTGCATCTCCACCCGGCGCAACCGCTGGTGGTGGGATGTGCTGCGCCACGGCCCGGCCAGCGCCTACGCGCACTACTTCGATGTGGACTGGTCGCAGCCCCTGCTGCTTCCCTGGCTGGGGAAGCCGCTGGCGGCGGTGCTCGCGGCCGGCGAGCTGAAACTGGATCACACCGACAAAGAGCCGCGGCTGCTGTATCACGGCCTCGAGTTGCCGCTGGCGCACGGCAGCGCGCCGCAAGGCGACGCATTGGCCGCCATCCTGGCTCGCCAGCACTACCGCCTCGCTCACTGGACGGCGGGCGACCACGAGCTGAGCTATCGCCGCTTTTTTGACGTCAACCACCTGATCGGCGTGCGGGTTGAGGTCGAGGATGTTTTTCTGGCCACCCATGCCCGCATCCTCGACTGGCTGCGGGACGGAGTGCTGGCCGGGGTGCGCATTGACCACCTCGACGGGTTGCGGGAACCGGCACGGTACCTGGAGCGCCTGCGGGCGGCCGCGCCCGACGCCTGCATCGTGGTGGAGAAGATTTTGGCCCGCGATGAGGCCCTCCCTGCCTGGCCCATCGCCGGGACCACCGGGTACGACTTTCTCAACCGCGTGCAGCGGGTGTTTTTGGACCCACACGGCGCGGCGGGCTTGCAGGCTGCCTACGATGCCTTTGCCGGCCCGCAGCCGGAATTTGCGGCCGTGGCTCTGGCGGGCAAGCGGGCCGTGTTGGCCAAGCTGCTGCACAGCGACGTGCGCCGCCTGGGCCGCATGGCGCGGCGGCTGGCGCCGCGCGGCTCCGCCCTGCGGCACGCCACCGGCCCGCAGCTCGATGCCATGGTGGGAGAGTGGGCTGAACGCCTCAACGTGTATCGCACCTACGCGCCCGCCGCCGGCCCCCTTGAGGACGCGGACCGTTTGCGGCTCGCCGCCGCCGCCGTGCCCGATTATCTTTTGCGGGAGCGCGAGTTTCTGCTCAGCTTTCAGCAGCTCACCCCGGCGGTGATGGCCAAGGGCGTCGAAGACACCGCCTTCTACCGCAGCTTCCGCCTGGCGGCGCTCAATGAGGTGGGCGGAGATCCGGACTATTTCGCCATCTCCCCTGCCGAATTCCATGCCGCCTGCGCCGCCGCGCAACGCGACTGGCCGCACTCCCTGCTCAACACCAGCACCCACGACACCAAACGCGGCGAGGATGTGCGCGCGCGGCTGTGGCTGCTCTCGGAGATGGCTGATGGCTGGCAGGAAGCGGCGCTCGCCTGGCAGCGGCACAATGCCCGCTATCACCACGCGGCCGGCCCGGACGCCAACACCGAGTATCTGTTTTACCAGACGCTGGTCGGCGCCTGGCCGATCACCCCGGAGCGCATGCAGGCCTACATGCTGAAGGCGGTGCGCGAAGCCAAGGTGTATACCTCGTGGCGGCAACCGCATGCCGGCTATGAAGGGGCGCTGAGAAGGTTCATCGCTGCCGCGCTGTCAGACGCCAGATGGCTGCGGACGGTGGCGGCCTTCGTCGAGCCCTTGGTCGCCGCGGGCGAGGTCAACAGCCTGGCGCAACTGCTGCTCAAGCTGACCGCGCCCGGCGTGCCCAACGTCTACAACGGCGCCGAGCTGTGGGAATTTTTACTGGTGGACCCTGACAACCGCACGCCGGTGGACTTTGCCTTGCGCCGCCGGGAGCTGGCGGCGGTGGCACGCCATCCCAAACTGTGGCTGTTGCAGCGTGCGCTGCAGCTACGGCGTGAGCGTCCGGCGGCCTTTGAGGCCGGGGGCGATTACCGGCCCCTCGCCGCTGAAGGCGTGTACGCTGAAAAGGTGCTCGCCTTTACGCGTGGCGAAGAGGTCGTGACCGTGGTGCCGCGACTGACAATGAACGTTGCCGGCTGGCCGCGGGCGGCTGCCGCGACGTGGCTCAATCTGCCCCCCGGCCGATGGCATGACCGGCTCGGGGGCGACGAGCATCACGGCCGCGTCAGGGTGAGCGGCTTGCTGGCCCACTTTCCCGTGGCCTTGCTGGCCCGCGAGGACGCGGCGTGAGGCCGCGCGTCTGGGCGCCGCGGGCGCATAAGGTCGAGCTTCGGCACGGGACGAAGCGCACCGCGATGAAATCCGCCGCCGGGGGCTGGTGGCAGGCGGAGATCGAGTTGCAGCCCGGCGACGACTATGCCTTTGCGCTCGACGGGGGCGCGCCGCGTCCCGACCCGCGTTCGCAGTGGCAGCCGCGCGGCGTGCACGAGGCCTCGCGCGTCTTCGATCCCGCGGCCTTCGCCTGGAGCGACGCGGGATGGCGGCCGCCGGTGTGGTCCAGCGCGGTGATCTACGAGCTGCATTTGGGGACGTTTTCGCCCGAAGGCACCTTTGACGGCGCGCGGGCGCAGTTGGAGCACCTGAAGGAGCTAGGCATCACCCACATCGAGATCATGCCCATCGCCGCCTTTCCCGGAGCGCGCGGCTGGGGCTACGACGGCGTATCGCTCTTTGCCGTACACGAGGCCTACGGCGGTCCCGAGGCCTGCCAGCGCTTCGTGGACGCCTGCCACGCCCGCGGGCTGGCGGTGATCCTCGATGTGGTCTACAACCACCTCGGCCCGTCGGGTAACTACCTCGCCGGGTTCGGACCCTACTTCACCGACCGCTACCATACGCCCTGGGGCGCGGCGATCAACCTCGACGGCGCCGACAGTCACGAGGTGCGCGCCTTCTTCATCGCCAACGCGGTGCAGTGGCTGCGCGATTTCCACATTGACGGACTGCGCCTCGATGCCGTGCACGCCATTCAGGACACGGCGGCGCTGACCTTTTTGGAGGAGCTGGCGGCCACCGTGCGCGGCCTGGAAGCCATGTGCGGCCGTCCCTTGACGCTGGTGGCGGAGAGCGACGCCAACGATCCGCGGCTGAGTCTGCCGGCGGCGGCGGGCGGCGTGGGTCTCGATGCCCAGTGGAATGAGGATTTTCACCACGCCCTGCACGCCGCGCTCACCGGCGAGCGCGCAGGCTACTACCAGGACTTCGGTTCGCTGCCCATCCTGGCCACCGTGCTGGAGCGCGGCTTTTATCTCGACGGGCGCTACTCCAAACTGCGCCGCCGCCGTCACGGGCGGCCCATGCTGTCGAGCGACGGCGCGCGTCTGGTGGTCTACACCCAGAACCACGACCAAACCGGCAACCGCGCCCTGGGCGAGCGCACCAGCCAACTGCTCTCGCCCGGGCTGCTGCGCATCGCCGCCGCCCTGACGCTGTTATCGCCCTTCGTGCCGCTGATCTTTCAGGGGGAAGAGTGGGGAGCGAGTACTCCGTTTCTGTACTTCACCGACCACGCCGAGCCCGAGCTGGCAGCGGCGGTGCGCCAGGGGCGCCCGCCCGAGAGTCCCGATCCCCAGGCGGCGAACACCTTCGCCCGCAGCCGCCTGCGCTGGGAAGAGTTGGCCATCGCCGACCATGCCGGCCTGTGGGAGTGGTACCGGGCGCTGATCCGCCTGCGCCGCGGTTCGACGCTGACCACCCATGAAATGCACGGCGAGCGGGCCCGCGCCAACGAACGCCAGCGCTGGCTGACCATGGCCCGCGGCCCCTGGCGCATCGCCTGCAACCTGGCTCCCCAGGCACAGCCGGTTCCGCTGGGCGCAGCCGGCACGCGCTGGCAGGTGGTGCTGGCCTCAACCCCCCTCGCCGCCGCTTCGGCCGGCGAGGCGGTGCCACTGCCGCCGGAGTCGGTGGCCATCCTGCGCGCCGCGGAGTGAGCCCGCCGGAGTCGGAAATGTCCCCGAGCTCGCTGGCTTTTCCTAATAGCTATTAGCGAATAGCCAACAGCCCCCAACCCACC
Organism: Terriglobales bacterium; assembly: GCA_036561225.1. Classification (GTDB taxonomy): domain Bacteria; phylum Acidobacteriota; class Terriglobia; order Terriglobales; family SCQP01; genus SCQP01. The sequence goes on along the minus strand of DATBPS010000025.1, from coordinate 23,099 downwards.
AGCGAATCTTCAAGGAGCTCGGTTGGCTTTTCCTAACAGCTAATAGCTAACAGCTAACAGCCTCCCCTTTACGGTTCGGGCCCTGGCGCATCGCCTGCAACCTGGCTCCCCACGCGCAGCCGGTTCCGCTGGGCACAGCCGGCACGCGCTGGCAGGTGGTGCTGGCTTCAACCCCACTCGCCGCCGCTTCGGCCGGCGAGGCCGTGCCACTACCCCCGGAGTCGGTGGCCATCCTGCGCGCCACAGAATGAGCCCGCCGTCGGACAGGTCCCCGAGCTCGGTGGCTTTTCCTAACAGCTAATAGCCAATAGCCAACAGCCCCCAACCCACCAGCGAATCTTCAAGGAGCTCAGTTGGCTTTTCCTAACAGCTAATAGCTAACAGCTAATAGCTAACAGCTAACAGCCTCCCCTTCACGGTTCGCCGAAAAGCGTGAAACCAGCCCAGTAGCGCGGCGAGGCCGGCAGGACTTGCGGGCCGCGCAGAGTGGGGACTTGAATGCGCCCGGCGCGCAGGTCGGCGATCATCCGCAGTTGGGCGCTGCGCAGCGCCTGGCTGGGCGTCTGGCCCGCCAGCAGCGCGGCGTAGAAGTGGGGCAGCATGACGGCGGTGGGCCGGTCGGCGATGTCCCAGAGCGTGGCCATCACCGAGGCCGCGCCGGCGAAGAAGAAGGCGCGGCTGAACCCCGCCACGCCGTCGCCGCTGATCCGGCCCAGGCCGGTGCTGCAGGCCTCCAGCACCACCAGACGCGCGTTGAGGCGGAGATGGTAGACGTCGTCCAGGGTAAAGGCGGCGTCCTCCAGCGCGAGATAGGTCTTCTCCGGTTGCGCGTCGTCCACGAAGGCGTGGGTGGCGAAGTCGAGCACGGTGGCATGGGGCGCGGCCGCCGCAAAACGCGGAACCGTAGCCTGGTTGCCGAGCAGCGTGGTCACGCTCGAGGCCGGCAGCAGTTGGGCCACCGCTTGCACTTCGGCGCCGGCGCCCGACAGCGGCGGCAGCGGCCGCCCGTCGGGAGCCGCGGCCGGATGCGCCGGGGCGGCAATAAACAGATAGCGCGTGGGGCGGAGCGCGGCCGCCGCGATGTCGTCTTCGGTGTACTGCAGCAGGCCCACGGTGGGAGTGGAGTGGAGGTCGTAGCGCTCGACGAGGTAGCGGCCGCGGGCGTCGGTCAGCGCGGCAAACGCCACCCGGAACAGCGGCCCGCTGGGCACAATGGTCAAACGCGCGCCGGGCGCCTCCGGCAACGCCGCCTCGACGGGCGCGATCAGCAGTTGATAAAGCCGGCGCCAGACCATGGGACGGGCGGTATCGGAAAGGCTGGCACGGATGAGGCCGGTGAGCTGGTCAGAAGCGATGGTCTGGCTGACACCCAGCACCGGTTGGCCTGGCCGCGCCACCCATGTGTAGAGATGGGAAGCGGTCAGCCAGTAGGCCACGATGGTGGAGTGCAGGCGGATGGCCTGGGCCATCATGGCGGCATAGTCGAGCGCCGCGGCGTGGCGGGGGCTGGCGAGACCGCCGCGTGCGGCATCGAGACGTGACGCCGGCGCGCCGCCGGTGTCGCCGCTGGCCAGCAGGTCCAGCAGGGCGCGCGCGCGGCCCTGCTCAGCCACCTCCAGCGCCTGACGCGCGCGGTGATCCTGCATCAGCACCGTAACCGCCAGATCGTAGGTCTGGCGGGTGTTGGCGGCCGAGATGTAACCGGCCTTGTAGGCGTCGGTCGGGACCAGATGGGCGCGGGACTCCTCCACCAGGCCCAGCGCGCGCCGCACATCCGCCCAGGCGGTATCCAACTGATTGCGCTGCAACTCAACTTGAGCGCGGTCGTCCAGCGCGCCGGTCAGCGCGGCGCGCGCGTCCTCGCGTTGGCACGCCGCCACCGCGTTGTCCAACTGCGCGGCCGCCTCGGGGAGACGGCCCACGGCGCGATACGCCTCGCCCAACTGGTCGGCGCGGATGCAGACCAGGAAATCCGAATGCAGGTGCGCCATGGCGGCTTCGAGCAGCGGAATGCCGCGCTTCGCCTGGCCGTGACGGGAGTAAGTGGAACCCAGATTGGCGCCGAGAAAATCTATGAACGGTTGGGAGTGCAGGCGCCGGGCTTCCCGCAGGCCGCGCTCATAGTAGATGAGAGCCTCCGGGATGTTGCCCATCGCCTCGTAGGCCACCGCCATGGCATTGTAGGTTTGCGGAATGTAGCCGGCATTGCCCGACGCACGCTGAAATTTCAGCGCCCGTTGATAATGCGGCAGCGCCGCCGCCGGACGCCCCTGGGCCCGCTCCAGCCGTCCCATGCTGGTTTCGAGATAGGAGCGCTGGGCGGCACTGTCCGAACAGGGAGCGAAGAGGCGGCCGGAAGCGACATACCGCTGCATCGCCTCCCCATAGTGCTGGCCGATGAAGGCGTGATCGCCCCAGAGGCGAAAGATGTCCGCCTCCTCGCACCCGGCGCCGAGCGCGTGGGCCTGGCTCTGCACGGCGGCGTATTCGTCGTCACCGGAACTGGTGTCGAGGCCGCCGACATGGGCGCTGATGGCGTCCACCCGGGCCCCGGCCGCTTCCAGTTCCCGCGAGGCGGCGAGATATTCCTGGTGTGACTGCTTCTCATGTCCCTGCAAGCCGTGCACGCTGGCCAGCCGGAAATGGCTCTCGGCAACGCCCCGCGGCGAAGGCACGGCGGCGAAGGCGGCCGCGGCCTGCTGGTACCAGCGTTCGGCCTGGGCAAAGTCGCTACGCTCGCTGACGTGGCCCAGGGCATAGGCGGCGAGCGCCTCGCCGCAGGTGTCGTGGGCGGCGGTCGCGGCCGTCTCGGCGCGCTGGAATGCCGCCGCTGCCGCGCCGCGTTCTGCCGCGCGCGACGACTGCAAACTGCGGTAACCGGCGGTGAGCGCCGCCGGAATGGCGGGGTCGGCGAAGGCGGCCGCCCGCAGCGCCGGCCGCCAGCCGCCGGGAAGGCGCGCCGCACCGGGCACGCAGGCAGTTGCCTGGGCAGCGGCCAGGCCGACACAACAACCCAAAACGAATTGAACCAGCCGCCGCAGCATACCCGGACATCATCATAAATGCCCGGCCCGCAGGGGGAACAGAAATGAAGCGCGCGCTCAGTGACTCAACTGGCTGGCCAATGAGCAGGCGCGGGTGGAAAACGCATCGTTGGGACGGCCGCAGAGGTCGCGCAACAGCGGCCCCGCGGCGCTCGCTTGCCCCAGGCGCACATCGGCCACCGCCAGATACCAGGCGGCGGCGCTGCGCTCCTCCGCGCCCGCCAGCGGCAGGGCGCGCAGCAGCGCGCGCTGCGCCGCGGCGTTCTGACCCAGTTGCAACTGCGCCACGCCCTGGTAGAGGGGCGGAATACCGGAGTGGGGGAAGCGCGCCCCCAGTTGTGCGAACACCGTGGCCGCCGCGGCATAGTCGCCGCGGTTGTAGGGCTGGAAAGCCGGCAGCAGGTCGGCGACGGTGGGGCCCGCGGCCGCCGACGCGCCGCGGGTGGCGAGATCGGGACCGAGGTCGGGTGGCGCCAGCACGGCGATGGTCTCGACCTCCGCCGGCAGGCGCGGCGCCGCCGGGTGCGAAGCGCTGTGGCGCATCCCCAGGCCCACGGCCAGCAGCAGCGCCGCGGCGGCCGGGATCCAGATGAGTGGACGCCGCCACCCGCCCCTGCTTACGACTTGGTTCTCAATGCGGGCGCGGATGCGAGCGGAAGCCGCCTCGTCCATCACGCCTGCCGGCTCGCTTTCGAGCAGTGTCCGGCACAGCGGACACTGGCCGGCGTGGGCCCGCACCGCAGCCTCACCCTCAGGCGGCAGCACGCCTTCGCGCAGCGCGTAGAGCAGGTCGGGGTGGGGGCAGGCGCCGGTGCGGGCCTGCTGCTGCAAGCGTTCCACCAGGGCCTCGTCCGGCAGGTCGGGGAAGTCAGGCATGGGAGGCCTCTCCATTTCCCGCCGCCGGGCGTAGCAGGGTCTCGCGCAACAACTGCAGGGAATACTGCAAATGCCCCTTGACCTGGAGCTCGCTCAGCCCGGTGCGGGAGGCGATCTCGGCCCGCGACATGCCATGGCGAAACCGGAGGATCAGGCAGATGCGGTGCACCGGCTTGAGCGCGGCGCAGCGCTCCAGCAGCGATTCGAGCGAAAACTCCGGGTCGGCGGCGGCAGGAACATCCTCCCACTGCCCGGCGGCCCAGCGCTGCTCCAGGTAGCGCCGCCGCCAGTAATCGGCGGCCCGGCGCTTGGCGACGGTAAACAGCCAGCCCGGCAGCATCTCCTCGCCCACCCGCGCCTGATCCTTGTGATAGAGCAGAAACACGTCGCTGGTCAGATCCTCCGCCACCTCCGGACGCGATACCGCCCGCAGGCACAGGCGGTACACATCGCCTGCCCAGCGGCCATAAACTGCATCAAAATCCTTCATCGCGCCAGACCCCGCAAAGGGAATAAAAGGCCACGCCTGCCCAGCCGCCGCCTACTCCCCCGGCGTTTGTTCACCAACCGCATCGCTCAGCGACACAGCAGAATAGCACGCGGTTGCGGGTTAGGAGGGTTGGTGCGCCTGGCAGGAATCGAACCTGCGGCACGCGGTTTAGGAAACCGCTGCTCTATCCTTCTGAGCTACAGGCGCACGCGGGCTAAGTGCTGCGCTTTCATTGTACTAGCCCCCCGTGTGCTTCGGGCTGAGCGTAAGCGGGTCGCTCGGCGTAGCCGAGCGGGGCCCCGCGCTAGTCAGTGGTTTATTTGCTGGCGGCGGCGTGCACGGAGTAGCGATTCAGCGTTGCCACCAGGGCATGGGTCGAGGAGGGCGAAGCCACCTTGCCGTCCAGAATGTCCTGCCAGGAGTGTCTCCCGTACATGGCGCGATTGCCGCTATCGTCCGGTTGGACCATGTCGCCGTCCAGACTGATCCCGGCGAAGGCGCCCCGGCTGCGTGAATAGGTCAGGATCTCGGCGTGCACGCTGGCGTCGGTGGCGGCGCTGGCGTGGCGGCCGACCGGCCCCGCCGCCGCGCTGGCGTCGGCTCCCAGCTTCACCTTGTTTCCCAGCAGGTGCGCAAGCCCGTCGCGAGTCTGGAACACCATGATGACATCGCTCGATTGCCCGCCCAGTTGCAGACCCCAACTGGCGCCGCCCACCTGGATGAAGACGGGCGCACCCCAGCTGCGGTTGTGGCGGCAGATGGCCAGCCCTTTGCCGTAGGTGCCGCCGAAGCCCAGGGCGAAGTTCTTCTCGCCGGGCACGATGGCGATGCACTGCGCTCCTTCCAGGATCTCCTGCGGGATGGCCTTGTCGGGAGTTTGCATGACCTCGCGGAAGACTTGGTTGGCCCTCTGCATCCGATCCACGTCGTCCTGGTGGCTGGATTTGGCGAAGGCGGGGACGAGCAGACCCAGGGTGAGCGTGACGGCCGCGAGTGTAATTCGTGTGGACATTAGGTATTACCTTTCGACTTCTCCCGAGGTTACCGGATACGCACGCGCGGCCGCTGTCCAATTAAAGACATAACGAGATTGTCGCGACTGGAGACGGAGTCATTTCACCCTTGTCCAATTGTGAACAGACACGCCCGAGGCAGCTTGCTAAGGTTGCGGTGTTATGGCCACCAGGCCGGAAGGATATGCGATGTCATCGAACAAACAGAGGGTAAGCATGGGTGGGTGGAAGTCGAGCGCAGCGTGTCTGCTGGTTATTCTGCTCGTTGTTTTCGGCAGCGCCTGCGGGCGTGAGCAGGGGGCCGTTCCCGCCACGCTGTCCGCCATCAATCCCAGTAACGGAGCCCAGGGCCAGACGCTCGCTGTCATCCTTACCGGCGCCCATTTCGACTCGGGCGCTACCGTGAATGTCGGCTCGACCTCGATCGGCGTCAGTGGCGTGACCGTGGTCAGCCCGAGTCAAATCGGCGCGACCTTCGCCATCGCCTCCGGCGCCCCCCTGGGAGCCACCAGCGTCAGCGTGACCAGCGCGGGCACGGTCACCAATGCGGTGAGTTTCACCATCGGACCCCCGCTGACGGTCGCCTCCACCAACCCCGGCAACGGGGCCACGGGCGTGCCCATCAACCAGGCGTCGATTGCGGCCACCTTCAATCAAGCGCTCGACTGCTCGACCGTCTCCACCACTTCCTTCACCGTGGCCACCGCGGCGGGAGCGCGGCTGACGGGCACGGTCGCCTGCTCGGGCTCGGGCGCCATCTTCACCCCCGGCACCGGCCTCGTCGCCAATACCCTGTACGCGGCCACCCTCGGCGCCACCGTCGCCAACCCCCTGGGCGCCACCCTGTCCGGCGCCTACAGTTGGAATTTCAAGACCGCCGCCGCTGCCCCCGTGGCCCCCACGGTGGTCGCCACCCAGCCGGCCCCCAACGCCACCGGCGTGCCGCTCAGTCAAAAGCTGACGGCCACCTTCAATGAGGCGATGACCCCGGCCACCATCACCGCGGCCACCTTCACCGTCGCCGGCCCGGGCGGCGCCGCCGTGTCCGGCAGCGTCACTTATGTGGCGGCCGGATCGGTCGCCCTGTTTGCTCCCACCGCCCCGCTGGCGGCCCTCACCACGTACATTGCCAACATCAGCACCGGCGCCGAGAGCCTGAGCGGCACCCCCTTGGCGGCAAATTACGCCTGGTCGTTCACCACCGGGGCCACGCCCGACACCACCAAGCCCACCCTGCTCTCCACCCTCCCCCTCAATACCGCCACCGCCGTGCCCATCAATCAGGCCGTGAGCGGCACCTTTAGCAAGCCCATGGATCCGAACACCATGGATGCAGCCACGTTTTTCCTCACCGCTCCCGGCGGCGTCGCCGTGCCCGCCCTGGTCACCTACGCGGCCGTCGCCAACACCGTCACCCTGACCCCCAGCGCCAACTTGCTGCCCAACACCCTGTACACCGCCACCATTACCAATGGCGCCAAGGATTTGAGCGGCAACCCGCTGGGCTCGACCGGGGTCGCCGATCCCTGGACCTTCACCACCGCCGCGGCGGCCGACACCACCCCGCCCACCATCGTTTCCACCAACCCCGCGGACGCGGCCACCAACGTGGCCATCAACGCCACCGTGAACGCCACCTTCAGCGAGGCGATGGATCCGCTGACCATCACCAACACCACCTTCCAACTGGCCGATGGCGGTGGCCTCGCCGTTCCCGGCACCGTGGCCTACGACGCGGTCAACTTCATCGCCACCTTCACCCCCACCGCCAAGCTCGCCTCAAACGCCACCTACACCGCCACCATCGGCGCAGGGGCTACCGATCTCGCCGGGAATCACCTCGCGGCCGGGCTGGTCAACAATCCCTGGAACTTCACCACCGCCGCCGCCGTGCTACCCGCCGTCGATCTGGGCGCGGCCGCGCCCTTTGGCGGATTCGGCGGGGGCGCCGGCATGACCAATCAGGGCGTGCTCACCGTGATCAACGGCGATATCGGCACCACCGGCGCCTCGACCGTCATGACCGGATTCCACGACCCCGGGCCGGGATGTACCTACACCGAGACGCCCTTGAACGTCGGCGCGGTCAACGGCTTGATCTACACCGCCGCTCCGCCGCCCACCGTGGGCTGCCCCAGCGAAGGCACCGCCGCCACCATGGCCATCGCCTCCCAGGCCGCCGCGGCGACGCTGCAGGCCTTTAACGCCACCTCGCCGGCGCTCATGCCGCCCACCGTCGCCGCCCAAGCCAGCGAATTGGGCGGGCTCACGCTGCCTCCCGGGGTCTATCAATCCGCCTCCGGCAGCTTTAGCATCACCAACGGGGACCTCGTCCTCGACGCCCAGGGCAACGCCAACGCGGTCTGGGTCTTCCAGGCGGCCACCTCGCTCACCGTCGGCATCGCCGGCCCCACGGGCGCGCGCAACATCACCCTGATCAACGGCGCGCAAGCCAAGAACGTGTTCTGGCACGTGGGCAGCGCCGCCACCATTAACGCCGCCGGGGGCGGCACCATGGTGGGAACCATCATCGCCCAAGCGGGCATTAGTTTCTCCACCGCCGGCAATGTCGCGCTCACGGTGCTCAATGGCCGCGCCTTGGTTTTGACCGGTCCCGTGACCATGGTCAATACCGTCATCAACACGCCGCTCCCCTAGCCGCGGCCTCGCCGGGGCGCGGTCCGCCGCGCCCCACCGGGTGCGCGAGTTTACTGGTCATGGTCGAAGCAGAGAAAATTCTGGAGGTTACGATGCGATTGTTTATTCGGTGTATGGTTCCGATGGCGCTGGCGTTTTCACTTTGGCCCGCGCAGGGCGCGGCGCAAACGGCGGTCACGCCGGCGCCGGTGGTGGTGTCGTCGCCCGCCCCCGTGGTCTACGTTCCCACCTTTGAGTGGTTCGCCGGCTACTCCTACTATCGCGGCGTGCACTTGGGCGACCGGGGCAACCGTCTAGCATGGGCTTCGGGCGCCAGCACCTCCTTCGCCATCAACGCCAACAGTTACCTGGGCCTGGTCTTTGATGGCGGCTTCTACCGCGCCACCCGCTTCGGCCCCGGTGCTCCGCCCTCAGGCGGCGTGGTGAGCGCTCGCGGCGACATGTTCACCCTCATGGTGGGCCCCCGCGTCTCCTTCCGCCACCCCCGCTTCACGCCTTTCATCCAGGCCCTTTTTGGCGGCGCCTATGACAACCGCGTGACCCTCAACGGCTGTACCGGATTTGGCTGCGCCCCGCTCCCCCGCCAGTCCAGCTACACCATGACCGCCGGCGGCGGGCTGGATATCACCGTCTCCCACCACCTCGCCATCCGCCTCTTTCAGATCGAGTATCAGGGCACGCGCCTTCCCAACCCCATCACCAACCAGCGGCAGTGGCAGAACGATGCCCGCCTCTCCACCGGGCTCGTCTTCCGCTTCGGAGGCGACAAGCCGGTGCCGGTCGCGGAGGTGCGGCCGCCGCTGACGCTGGCGTGTTCAGTCGACCCGGGTACGGTGGTGGCCGGTTCCGGCGCAATGGTGGCGGTCCATGCCGTCTCCAATGACGCCCCCAGCGACTCTTTGCTGACCTACTCCTGGACCGCCGCCGGAGGCGCCGTCGTGGGTGACGGCCAAAACGTACAATGGAACTCCGCCGGCGTTGCCCCCGGCGATGCCACCGTCAACGGCCAAGTGGCCAACGGCCGCGGCGAAACCGCCGATTGTTCGGTGGCAATTCACATTGCTCCCGCTCCGATCGTTCCGATCACGCCCCTCGCCCTGAGCTGCGTGGTGGACCGGAATACTCTGGTTGCCGGCGACCAGGCCCAGGTGGTGGCTACCACCAGCCCCAATCGCGACGACTTGGTTTACTCCTGGCGCACCAGTGGCGGCCAGATCGCCGGTTCCGGCGCCGCCGTTAGCTTTAATAGCACCGGTTTGACGCCGGGCTCCTACACGGTCAACGGCCATGTGGCGGATGGCGCCGGCGCCGCCGCCGATTGCTCCGTCGGGGTGGACGTGCAAGCCCCACCCGCGCCCGCTCCCGCTTTGGTGGCCCGGCTGGCCCTGCACAGCATCTACTTCCCCACCAATCAGCCGGCGCCCAACCGCCCCGACGAGGGTTTGCTACCGAGCCAGCAGGCCATCCTCACCACCTTGGCGGCAGACTTCAAAACCTACCTGGCGCTGAAGCCGGACGCCCAATTGCTGCTGGAAGGCCACGCCGACAAGCGCGGCACCCCGGCCTACAACCGGACTTTGACGGAGCGCCGCGTGGCTATCAGCAAGAGCTTCCTGGTCGCCCAGGGCGTTCCCGAGGCGAGCATCAACACCCATTCGTTCGGGAATGACGACCAACTGAATGCCGCCCAGGTGCGGCAACAGATGGAGGATAATCCCAATCTGACCGCCGGGCAGCGGCAGGCACTGTTCGCCAAATTGCCCTCGATCATCCTGGCGCAAAACCGCCGCGTCGATATCGTGCTGAGCGGTACCGGCCAACAGTCGGTCCGGCAGTACCCCTTCAATGCCGCCGATGCCCTAACGCTGTTGAGCGATGCCGCGCTGCGGCACTAGATCGGATGACCGATTAAGCATTAAAATTGGAGTTCCAGCGGCGGCGGCCATCGCCGCCGCTGGGCGCGAGAGGCATTATGGGTAGAGCAACCGCAACCAAACGAAAGAAACCGTCGCGCGCCGCCTCCCGGGCAGCTAAGACGGCCCCGCTGTGGCCCGACGCCATGCTTCAGGGCATCACGACGGGGAAGACCCGTTTGTCCCTCAAGAAGGGTGATTTGCTCTATTCCCAGGGCCAGACCGCCGACGCCGTGTTTTTCATCGAGTCGGGCAAAGTTCGCCTCTCGGTGTTGTCGAAAGGCGGCCGGGAAGCCATTCTGGGTATCTTGTCCCCTGGGGAATTCTGCGGCGAGGGCTGCCTGACGGGGCAGGCGCTGCGCTTGGGTACGGCCACGGCCCTGCTTCCGACCGCGGCTATCCGGGTGCAAAAGGCGGCATTGGTGCGGGCACTCCATGAACAGCATCCGCTTTCGGAATCCTTCCTGACCCAACTGCTGGCGCGCAATATCGCCTTCGAGGAGGATATCTGCGACCAGCTCTTCAACCACAGCGAAAAGCGGTTGGCGCGGGCGCTTTTGAAACTGGCCCGCTTCGGCCAGGAGCCGATCAATCCTCGTGGCCACGCCATCACGCCCAAGATCAGCCAGGAGGCCTTGGCCGACATGATCGGCACCACGCGCTCGCGGGTGAACTTCTTCATGAACAAGTTCCGCCGTCTGGGCCTGATTGATTACAACGGCGAGGTCCACGTCCACCCTGAGCTGCTCACCGATATTGTCCTCAGCGACTAACGCGGGCCAGCTTGGGCGCGCCGCTGGCCACCGGCGCAACCTCGGATTCGTACCGGACTAGGCGTGGCATCATGCCGGCGTCACTCGGAACCCTTCTGGCCGTGCCGGCTGGTATATTGCCGCGAAACGAGTGTTCGGGTAATCAGGAGATATCTCGATGCTATGGACCATCGTTGCCATCCTCGTCATTCTTTGGCTGTTGGGTTTCACCCTTAACGTTGCCGGAAGTCTGATCCATTTGCTGCTGGTCGTCGCCCTCGTCGCCATCATCTATCGAGTCGTGACCAATAGGCGGGGCACTTTCTAGTGGACTCCGGCCGCCCATCATTATCGGGGTTGTAATACCAAGCAACCCCGAGGCGCCGATCGTCGCCTGCGAGTGCCCGAAGCAAGACGAACTTTACGAGGTCGTTTGCGTCACCGGCGTACTGATCACGCGCTTGCGCCCCTCGCTGCTCTTGTCGCTCGTGCCGGTGATGGCTCCAACACCAGGCGCGATCGCACCAGGACCCACGCCGGCGCCGGGCCGATGTCCAGGCGGGTTTCGAAAAGCTCTGGAGGCGCCACTCCGCGAGCGCAGGCGTGGAATGCATCCTGCCAGTCAACGCTGTTGCGGAATGGCTCGCCCACGTCGCGGATTCCTTCGTCGCCGAGGAAGCCCAGATAAACCAGCACCGTTGGCAGCCCGAGCCGCGCCAGCTTCCATGTGAATGCAAGGCGGTTGGAAAGCTGGTAATGGCTGTCGCGCGAAATGCCGACGTGCGCGCCAGGCACAAGCTCGGTGAGTCCTGTTCTCGCCTCCTCAATCGCGGCGCCAATCTGATCGTGGTTTTCCCCGCTGGCGCGGGTCGCGTTCTCGTCCTTATTCTTTCCGCCTGAGTTCATCTCAGGCTTATTTGCTTTGGCCTCGACGAGCACGATACCCGGCCGCCCCTCAATCTCGCACGTCAGCACAATGTCCCAATTTGGGGTCGTCCCATCGTGCATGAGCCACCAGCCGTGCAGAGCCGGCCAGTCGATTCCGGCATTCGCAAAATGGGCGGGGCCAAACGTGTCGAGCTCCGCCTCGACCGGCGCGCTGTAGCCGCGTGGCATCCATTCGGACGACGGCAGCAGGCGTGCGGGAACCGGCGCAATCAAATTGATAAGTTCGGCGGGAAACTCCCGTCGCGAAACCCAATCCAAAACGTGCTTCCGGCTCCCCCGATACACCATGGGGAGAATCTTGCCACAGCTCAACGGTGTTTGCCGATTAGGTTCGCATTAGCTTGGAAACATTGTAGGCTCGGGGGATGCGGCGACGAACGTTTTTGAAGGGTGCGGCGGGACTGCCCGGTCTCGGGGTGGCGGCGGGGGTGGCGGGGTTGGGGGCGTGGCCGCTGGCGGCGGCCCCGGTTGCGACGCCGCCGGCGGCGGGTGCGGCATACGCGCCGGGGCGGATTACGAATGAGTACTCGCTGTGGCTGCCGGGCGAGGAAGAGGCGCTGGCTAAAGCGCCGGCATGGTCGGCGGAGTTGGCAGTGGGCGCGGAGACGGGCGGGTGGCAGCTGGTGGCGCGGCTGGCGGATCAGACGGCGGTGTTCGAGCGGCATGCCACGCATCAGGGCGTGATCGTGTACGTCGGGCCGCAAGGGGAGGTGGCGCGCATTCCCAAGGGGGTGGGGCGGCTGTCGGCGATTCGGCCGCGGCCCGTGAACGCGCCGCGGGTGAAGGTCGAGCGGCCGGCGCGGTATGTGGCCGGGCCGGATGCGGCCAGCGAGTACATTCTGGGATCGAGTGAGGATCCCGGCTATGAGAATGTGGCGGCGCTGGGGGCGGAGTTCATCGGTTGGACGCTGGTCGCCAACGAGGAGTCAGGGCCGGAGCGTAGCCTGTGGCTGGAGGCGGATGGGCGCTCGCGGCAGTTGGGCGACAACCAGCAGGGGCAGGGAATTTGGGCGCCGGATCTGGTGGGGAGGAAGTTTGACCCGCGGCGGCTGCTGCCGTCGGAGTATCTCTACGAAGCGCCGCCCGGATATAGCCAGCGCACCGTGCTGGGCGGATTTTTGCCGGCCGCCGACATCGGCGTCTGGAACCCGCGGTTTCAGCTCGGCTACGAGGTCATGCTGCTGCTGCCTCCCGGCGCGGATGCAGTGCCCATCGGGCGGGTGCGGGCCATGCTGCCGCCCCAGGCGCATGGGCTGATTCCGGCGGGCGACTCCAACGCCGAAGAGAGCCTGCCCGCCGCCGACTGGGTGGAGCGGTACTGGAACGGCGACGCCACCCGGTTCTTCACGGAACTGCTGGCACTGTGGCGGAAGTGGACCGGGTTCTTCGCCGAAGCCATGGAGGCCGATATTCCCGACGTCTGGCTGCGCGACGCGGCGCGGGCCGGGTTGGTGCTGGCGCGCTGCAGCTACCGCGGCCTCGAGCCCAGCTACCAGGTGGGCGAGGGCGCGTATACCAAAATTCCCGAGCGCAGCCACGCGCTGTTTCCCGTGGCTCATTACGAATTTGTGTGGGCGCAGCAGGAGTGGGGGCTGTCGGCGGCGGTCGAGCCGTATGTGCAGCACTATCTGGATCGCTACATCCTGCCCTCGGGCGACTTCGTCTACAACACCCAGGACCAGGTGGAAGCGCCGCTGAATACCGGGGTGTTTCTGGCCAACTCGGCGCGGGCGTTTGATTACACCGGCGACCGCGCCGCCCTCGAGCGGCGGTTGCCGGTGCTGCGGCGCATGATCGCCTTCGTGCTGGAACGGCAGGCGGAGTCGAAACGCCGCTTTCCGCCGAGCGATGGCCGCCATGGGCTGATCTGGGGCTCGCCCGAGGCCGATCTGGGCGACCCGGCGAAGAACACGCCCGAGGCGCATCCTTATTACTACCAGAACGCCGCCTGGATCTGGCGCGGCCTCACCGAGCACGCCCGCTGCCTGCGGAAAGCGGGCATGGCGGCCGAAGCGGAAACCGTGGCCGGGGCGGCGGCCACCCTGCGCGCCGATACCGGGCGCAGCCTGGCGGCGGCGCTCGCCGCCCGCAACCCGGCCATGCGGTCGGCCGGCATCACGCCCTTCTCGCCCGACGACACCACCCGCGACCCGCGCGCGCTCAGCAGCTACGAGAACCATCGCTTCATGATGGATTGGTGGACCGCCGACTGGGGCGACGCGGCGCTCGACGACGGCCACTTCCGCCACCGCGCGCTGGCCGGCGAGCAGATGCTGGGCATGAACACCGACGGCGACTATCCCCGCACCTCGAACTTCATGGAGCACGGCACCCTCGCCGGGCGCATCCGGCAGGACGACTACCGGCCCTTCCTCATGGCGCTCTACGGCAACTGCTGCTACGCCATGGACAGCGGCTCGCGCTACGCCCCCGAGGACGCGCTGCTGCCGGGCAACTATCCCGGCGAGGGCAGCCCCTATGCCTGGTCGGCGGTGGTGAACAGCACCCTGCAGCCGTCGCTCGGGCTGCGCTGGCTGCTGGTGTGGGAAGAGCGGCAGGCCGCGCGCGTGCATCTGCAGAAGGCCGCGCCCAAGCATTGGTTCGAAGCCGGCAAGCATATGGACGTGCGGCGTTGCCCCACGCGGTTCGGGAAGATCGAGTGGCGGACCGAAGCCGAGACATCCACGCGCTGGCGGGTGACGATCACCGCCGACGCGGGCTGGGCGGCCGAGGTGGTGCTGCATGTCCATCCGCCGGATGGCGCGCGGTTGCGGCGCAGCAGTGCCGGCACGGTGGCCGACAGTTGGGTAATCATTCTGGGCGATACGCTGGGCAGCGGGAAGCCGCTGAGCTTTACCGTGGAAGCCTAAACCGGTACCAGCTTGAGAAATACCTGGGAGTGGTTGGGGACGGTGAAGCGGAACTGGCGGCCCGAGGCCTCAAGGGTTGCGCCCTCGGCGGCGAGGCAGCGGGTGCCGCCCGCCCACTCCCCGCTGACCCGCACCTGCCCGCCGGCCAGCACCACGTAGCCCACATCGAAGCGGTCGTTGCCGAAGCGCAGGTTTCTGACTGTGTACTTGCGTCCGGCGACGGCCAGAGCTTCGGGCAGATTGGGGCTGAGCTCGATTTGCGCGGGGTCGTCGGTCTCGCGGAAGCCGGCGACGGTGCGCAGAATGTGCGCCGGAAGCGTTGCGCCCCAGCCGTAGCCTTCGCCGCCGAGCGCGCCCTTCAGCGCCCACATCTCGCAACTTACGCCCGGCCACCCCAGCCCGTCCCCCGGCCGTCGGCGGTCGGTCGAAGCATAGACGCGCTCGGCGATATCGTGGACCACCTCGGCGGCGAAGGCGCGCTCGTCGGCCGCCCACAACGATTCGAGATAGGGCAGTACAAACGAGGGCCACTCCAGAAAGTACTGCGGCCGGGCGCGGTACTCGCGCAGCAGCGGACGCATCGCCTGCCGCTGCCCGGCCGTCGCCTGCCCGAGGAAGACGGGCGCGCACTGGCCGACCTCGCGGCCCAGTTGGCCGCTGGCCGGGTTGGCCAGAACGATGGCCTTGCCATCCCGGGTATTGAAATCCTCGAACCAGTCGCGCCCGTTCCACAGGCTCTGGGTCTTGGCGGCGTAGCGTTGTTGCAGCGCGCGCCACTCGGCGGCTTCGGCGGGTTTCTGTTGTTCGCCGGCGAGGGTGGCCAGCCATCGGCAGGCGTGGGCGGTGGCCGCCTGCAACTCCACCACGCGGATGAAATCAATCAGCTCGGCGCCGGTGGGCTGCTGGATGAGGAAGCGGCTGGAGGCGTCCATGCCCGTCTCCCAACTGCACTTACCCACGACGTAGCCGCCCGCGTCGGTGCGGTGGGCCAGCGTCCAGCGCACGAATCCGGCCAGGCGCGGGTACAACTGCGCGCGCCAGGCGCGGTCGCCGGCGCGGCGGGCCACCGACTCCATGCAGAACAGGGGATAGCACCAGGCGATGGAGGTTCCGCAGGCGTCGCCGTCGGCGGCCACCATGTTCATCACCCCGCTTTCGCGCATGCAGGGGACATTCGGCTCGACCGCGTCGGCGAACTGGCCGGCGAGCACCGCCTGGGCGGTGGCGGGGTCGGCGTAGCTGAGCGCCCACATGTCGAGCGAGGTTTCGGCCAGCACGTTGCGCGGCGCCTGGATTTGCATCCCGTCCCAGGGATGGCGGTAGAGGCCGAGCGGACGGCGGACGTTCATCCGCAGCGTCTCGAAGTCGTACACCCAGCCGCGCCGCCAGTGCGCCGGCCAGTCACCTTCGAGGCGCGGCGCCAGCGACCAGAAACGGTCGTCGTCGGCGGTGCGCTCGGCGATGGTGGTGGCGCTCGCGGCGCGGGCGCGGCGCTGTTCGGCGCGCACCTTGGGGAGGTTGACGGCGCGGGTGAGCCAGAACCAGACCTCCTCCTCGCCACCCGGAGGTAACGCGAGCGGCAGGCGGAGAGCGGCGTGCAGCGGCGCCGGGTAGTAGCTCACTGCCTGGCTCGCGCCCGTACCGCCCAGTAGAAAGGCGCGCGCCGCGCCCTCGTCGGTGGAGACGGTGGCCTTCGCACCGCCGTGGCTTGACGCCAACCGGCAGGCTTCGCCGGCGGCAAACCCGCGCGTCGTCGCTGAGCTACCGCCGGGTTCGATCGCGCCGGTGAGGCCGTCGCGGCCCCACCAGCGCTCGGCGCCGAGATGGTACTCGTGCGCGGCCAGCAGCGACACCCGGCGCAGCGCGCTGCCCAGGCTGCGCAGCCGCACCCGCGCCCCCAGCGTGTCCTCGGCCACCTGTACGAACGAGGCTTCGAGGCGCACGTCGTGGGCTTCGAAAGCGAAGGTGAAGAGATTGTGGCTGTGATGGGGGGCGGTGAGCTGGCCGGGGGCGAAATCGGCGGCGTCGAGAAAGGCCTGGCCTTCGATGGCGGCGCCGACGCGCAGCAACATTTGGTAGACGGCGGTGTCGCGGTAGTCGAAGTATCCGCCGGGCCCGGCGGGATAGTAGAAGCCGAAGCCCATGGCCTCGACCGAGCGAATCACGCCGCTGCGGTGCAGATCCCAACTGTGGAAGGGGTTGTCGAGGTAGCCGTAGGGTGTGTAGTCGTCGCCGGGGAAGTGGCCGGGAGCGGCTTCCTGGGTCGCGGCCATCTTCTGGGCCCGCGCCCGCCGCGGCCGCGCGCCCAGCCACGCGCCTGTCACTGCCATTCCCGAGACGAATTCGCGCCGGTTCATATGCCGCGCCAAGTCTAGCGCTGTCGGCAATCCCCACGCAAGGCGCCGGCCGGGAGCAGTTGCCAGTTGCCGGTTGCCAGTTGCCAGAGCGGGCTCGGGCGTAGCCGCCTCGTGCCAGGGCGCCCTCGTCCGGAAGCGTTTCCCGTTGGCCAGGACAGGCTCGGGTGCGAGGTCGCCGTGCACCTGCCGCATCGTCCGCGGCTTCAACTGGCCACTGGCCACTGGCAACTGCCTACAGCTGGGGCCTGTGGGGCCCCCGGCCCGGTCGAGCGCCAAGCGGGTCGAGTGGCGAAGCCACTCGGGGTCCCGCGCCAATCAAAGAAGCGCGTAGTATTGCGTAGTATTAGGGCCAAGATGGCGGAACTGCTGGAGAACTTTATCGGCGGAGCGTGGGTGGGCGCGGCGGCCGCCGGACGCGCCCGGGTGCACAACCCGGCCACGGGCGAGCTGCTGGCGGAGACGCCGCTTTCCACCGCGGGTGAGGTGGAGCGCGCGGTGCGGGGCGCCGCGGCCGCGTTTCCCGCCTGGCGGGCCACGCCGGCCGGCGACCGCATCCAGTTTCTGTTCCGCTACAAGACTTTGCTGGAGGAGAACCTCGACGATCTGGCGCGCACCATTACGCTGGAGTGCGGCAAGACACATGCCGAGTCGGTGGGCGAGCTGCGGCGCGGCATCGAGAACGTCGAGACCGCCTGCGGCATTCCGCTCCTGCTGCAGGGGTACAACAGCGAGGACATCGCCCGCGGCATTGACGAGATCATGATCCGCCAGCCGCTGGGGGTGGTGGCGGCGATTACGCCCTTCAATTTTCCGGCGATGATTCCGCTGTGGTTTCTGCCCTACGCCATCGCCTGCGGCAATACCTTCATTCTCAAGCCGTCGGAACGGGTGCCGCTGAGCGCCGCCAGGCTGGTGGCGCTGCTCGCGCGCACCGGCCTGCCGCCGGGGGTGGTGACGCTGCTGCACGGCGGACGCGAGGCGGTGGATGCGCTCTGCGACCACCCCGGCGTGCGGGCGGTGAGTTTCGTCGGGTCGAGCGCGGTGGCGCAGCATGTGTACGCCCGCGCCGCCGCCGGCGGCAAGCGGGCGCAGTGCCAGGGCGGAGCGAAAAACCCGGTGGTGCTGCTGCCCGACGCCGACCCCGAGATGACCGTCCAGGTCTTGAGCGACTCCGCCTTTGGGTGCGCCGGGCAGCGCTGTTTGGCGGCTTCGCTGGTGCTGGCGGTGGGCGAGGCGCGGGGGCGCTTTCTGCCCGCCCTGGAGGCCGCCGCGCGCCGGCGGGTGGTCGGCTCTGGACTGGAAAAGGGTGTGCAGACGGGGCCGGTGATCAGCGCCGCCAGCCAGGAGCGCATCGAGCGGATGATCGGCACGGGCCTGGCCGAGGGCGCGCGGGTGGTGGTGGATGGCCGGGGCGCGCACATCGCCGGTTGTGAAGGCGGCACCTTCGTGCGTCCCACCGTGCTCGATGGGCTGCCCGCGGAAGGCCGGATGGCGCAGACCGAGATCTTCGGACCAGTGCTGAGCGTGGTGCCCATGGCCACGCTCGACGACGCCATCCGCTTCGTCAACCAGCAAGCCTACGGCAACATGGCCTGCCTGTTTACCCAAAGCGGCGCGGCGGCGCGCAAGTTCCGCTATGAGGTCACGGCCGGCAACATCGGCATCAACCTCGGCGTGGCCGCGCCCATGGCCTACTTCCCCTTCACCGGCTGGAAGGGCAGCTTCTTCGGCGACCTGCACGCGCAAGGCCGCGACGCGGTGGATTTTTACACCGACAAGAAAGTCGTTGTCGAGCGCTGGCCCAGCGACTGGTCGCGGACGTTCTAGACCGTACGCGGGGCCGCGCCGTTGGCACAGCGTCAAGCGGGTCGAGTGGCGAAGCCACTCGGGGTCCCGCGCTAACCAACAGTTTCGCGGCGCTCGGCGATGCGACGGCGGTTCAGTGCGCACGCGGCGGGGGTGGGCCGCCAGTGGCCGAGCCAGGCGGGGTCGAGGCCGGCGGCCAGTGTGGCGGGATCGGTGAAAGTGGGGTGGTAGCCGCGGCGCTGCATTTCACGAATCAGGGCGTGCTGGCGGCGCAGCAGCCATCCGCCTTTGTCGAGAAAGAAGCTGACGTGGCCGGTTCCGAAGCAGTACCGGCGGGGCAGGCGGAGGGTTGCCGGGAGCAGGCCCTGCGCCTGCTTGCGCCGCATCATCCCAAAGATCCGCGGCAACTCGCGGTACTCGGCGACCAGATGGGGGCCGCTCAACTCTCGCGGCGGAATGCAGTTGATCCTGGACATGCCTTAAAGAGGTGGTCGTGCCACCGCCCAACAGATTACCGCGTGGTGTGGCCGCGCGTCAGCCTGGGGCGCCAACAAGGCAATGCATCCCCAAGGCCTTCCCCCGCCTTCCCATTGTGGCGGGGTGCTCTGATGCGTAGCCGGGTTGCAGGATGGTTCGGGCCGGCACAATCGGCCTTGCGGCAGCTCGCGACACGAGTGGCGAAGCCGCCCGGGGTTCCGCGCCAATCAATGCACAGCGCGACGGGCGGGCAGCAGGGCACACAGCATGTCGAGGGCAATGGCCGCCAGGCAGACCTCGGTCGCGGTGGCGAGGTCGAAGCGCGGGGGCAGGCGGGCCCAGTTTTCCGCGATGCGGGTGAAAGCCCAACCGGCGGCGGCGGCGAGGGCGGCAATGCCCACCGCCAACAGCCCGGCTTCGGCCGCCAGTTGCGCCAGCAGGGCGGTGGTGGTTGCGCCCAGGGCGCGGCGGATGACCAACTCGCGGCGGCGCGCGCCCAGCGCCAGCAGGTGCAACGCCAGCAGCGCCAGGCCGGCGGCGAGCAGGCCTCCGGCGCCGGCGGTGCGCACCAGTTGTTGCAGGCGGCGCGCGGCGGCGGTCCGGGTGGCGAGCAGCGTTTGCTGGTCCTGAATCTGAAAATCGTCCGCTTGACCGGGCGCGAGATGATGACGGCGGCGGAGCAGGACCGCGGCCTGCTCCGCCACGCCGCTCATCAGAGCGGAAGGTGCAACAGAGAGGAACAGCGCGCTGTCGTAATCGCGCTGCAGCAGGCGATGTTGCAGGGTTAGAAGAGGGACGTAGATCTGGTCATCCTCGTTGGTCGCGTCGAGGCGCTGGCCGCGGGCCGCGAGCACGCCCACCACGGTGAAGGGCACGCGATTGATGAAGATGCGGCGGCCTGACGGAGCGCCGTCAGGGAACAGGTCGCGGGCCACGCCGGCGCCGAGCAGCGCCAGGCGCGCGGCTTCGCGCGCCTCGGCGGGGGTGAAGTCGCGGCCGGCGGCCGGCAGCCACTGGCGCAGATCAAAGTAGCCCGCCGAGACGCCCACGATGGGGGTGTTGTTTTTGGCCAGGTCCCCGGCCTTGGCAAGAAAGGAGCCCGTGGCCATCTCGGCGGTGGCGGAGATGGCGGGCGCGGCGGCCCGCAGAGCGACGAGATCGGCGGTACGCAGGGTGGTGACGGGCGCGCCGGTGCGGGCGCGTCCGCCCACGCTGCGGCTGAGCGCGGGGGTGATGGTGAGGGTATTGGCGCCCCAGGCATCGAGCTGGCCGAGAAACTGCACCCGTCCGGCGGCGGTGTAATTGAGGGCGGCAATGACCAGCGCCGCCGACATCCCGCCGCAGCCCAGCATCAGCCCGCTGCGCCACGGGAAGCGCCACAACTGCCGCAGGGCCAGCCGCAGAGCCAGCATGGGGCTAAGCGCGCAGAGCCGCCGCGGGTTCCAACCGCGCGGCGCGCAGGGCGGGCAACAGGCCGCACAGCAGCCCGAGCCCAACCGCGGCCAGGCTGACCTCGGCGAGGGCGGCCCCGTTCCACAACAGCGGCAGGTGCAGCCAGCGCGCGGCCAGCACCATGCCCGCCGCGCCCAGCAGCGCGCCGACAGCGGCGGCCAGCGCCGCCACCACCGCCGCCTCGGCCAGAAACTGGGCCAGGATGTCGCCGCGACTCGCGCCGGCGGCGCGGCGGATGGCGATCTCGCCGCGCCGCTCCATGACGCCCAGCAGCATCAGGGCCACGATGGCCACCGCGCCCAGCGCCAGCAGCACGTAGGCGACGCCGCGCAACAATACCGTCAGCCTGGATCCCGCCGCCGTCACCTGCGCCGCCACTGCGCTGGGATCGGTGAGACTGAAGTCGTCGAGCGCGGCGGTGGCGATGTGGTGGCGTTGCCGCAGCAGTTGGCGCACTTCGCCCAGCGCCGCCGGGTTGGCGCCGCCCGGCCGCACCTGAGCCACGGCCATGGTCAGAAAGTCACGGTTGAACAGGCGATGGCGGGCGGTGGAGAGGGGAATCAGGATCAGATTGTCGAGACTGAATCCGCCCGGCCCCGCTCCCCGCGGTGCGAGCACACCGACCACCTGATAGGCGCCGCCGCCCAGGCGCACCGTGGCGCCGAGCGGGTTCGTGCCGGCAAAGAGGCCCGCCACCACATCGGCGCCGACCACGGCCACGCGGTTCTCGCTCTGCATCTCCGCCGGGGTGAAGAAGCGCCCGTCGGCCAGCGCGTCGCCGCGCAGGTCGAGCCAGTTGGCCGAGACGCCGAAGACCGCCGGTGTCACCTGGCGGTCGCGGTACTCGACGTCAATGTCGAAGGCGTTCTGCAGCTCCGCCACCTGGGCGATGGCGGGCAGCTGCGCCAGGGCGGCGGCATCGTCAAAGGTGAGGGTGGGCGGGACATTGGCCAGCGACACCATGCCGCGGGTTTTGGCCGCGCCGGGACGCACCAGCACGGTATCGAAGGTGCCCAGCATGTTCCTGACCTGCGCCAGGGTGAGGCGGCGCGAGGCCGCGCCGACGGCATTGACGGTGGTCAGCAGAGCGATGCCGGCGGCGATGCCGGCCATCATAGCCAGCGAGCGGCGGCGGTTGCGGTTGAGGCTGCGCAGCGCCAGATTCAACCATGTCACGAGTCTCATGCGCCCTCCCCTGAATCGGCCGCGATGCGTCCGTCACGCAGCACCACCTGTCGCGGCGCCAGCGCCGCCACGGCTTCGTCGTGGGTGACCAGCACCACGGTGCGGCCTTCGGCATGCAGCGCGAGCAGCAGGCGCATCACCTCCGCTCCGCTGGCGGCATCGAGGTTGCCGGTGGGCTCATCGGCCAGGATCAGCGCGGGATCGTTGATCACCGCCCGCGCCACGGCGACCCGCTGCTGTTCGCCGCCGGAGAGTTCGTGCGGGTAATGGCGCAGACGATGGCCCAGCCCCACCTGCTCCAGCGCGGCGCAGGCGCGGCGGCGGATGTCGGCGCGGCTGCGCGTGCCCGGCCAATAGAGTGCCGGCATCTCGACGTTTTCCAGCGCCGTGGTGCGCGGCAGAAGGTGGAAGGCCTGGAAGACGAACCCGATGGCGCGCGCCCGCAGCCGCGACCGGCGGCGATCGCCGGCGGCGGCCACGTCCTGGCCGTCGAGCCGGAAGCTGCCCGTGGTCGGAGCCTCCAGGCACCCGAGGATGTTGAGCAGGGTGGACTTGCCCGATCCCGACGCGCCGCGGATGGCGACCAGTTCGCCGCGCGCCAGGCTCATATCCACACCGCGCAAGGCGGCCACGGGCGGCGCCGAGCCGCGTTGAAACTGCTTGGTGACGGCCTGCAGTTCGATCATATTAATGCTCCACACCAATGCGGGCGGCGGGGCCGAGGCCGCTGGTGATCTCCGTCCAATTCGAGCCGCGCTCGCCGATGGCCACCGGCTGGCGCACGGCGGCACTCCCGCGCTCCAGCCAGACAAAATTGCCGGCGCCGTCACGCATGACCGCGGCGGAGGGCACGGTCACGGCGGTGCGCGTGCCGGTGCGGATGGTCAGGTTGGCGGTCATATCCGCCCGCAGAAAGCTCGGCGTCTCCAGCAGCCGCGCGATGACGGAATAGTTCACCACGCCGCTGATGATCACCGCCGCCGGCGCGATGCGCGTCACCTGGGCGCGCAGCAGGCGATCGGGAAAGGTCTCGACGGTGAAGGTGACCGCATCGCCCGGCCGCACGTTGCCGATATCGGTCTCATCCACCAGCCCATCCAACTCCAGCGCCCGCGGCTGCACGATGGTGACAAAGGTGGGCGCGGCGAAAGCGGCGGCCACGGTTTCGCCCTGCTGGGTGCTGACCGAAGCCACCGTGCCGGAGACGGGAGCGCGAATGACGCTGTAGGCGAGGTCGGTCTGCGCGGCGGTGACCGCC
>DATBPS010000024.1:0-3236 GCA_036561225.1 Terriglobales bacterium | reverse complement strand
GTGGCGGTGCCCAGCACCGCGGCCAGCGGCACCAGCCCCACCGCGGCGAAGATGAACACCCACAGCGGCGCGTCTCCCCGCGCATCCAGGGCGATGGCAAGCGGCGCAAACAGCAGGAAAGCGTCCAGAATGCGCGAGCCGGTCAATTCGATGCCGAACAACCCCGGACCCGGCGTGTGGCCCGCTGTGTTCTGCCTGCTGGGGATGTCGTTCACGCTGGCTTTCACGGTACACTGAATTTAATTTCCGGTGTTAGTCCTCTCCATGCGTTCGCGTTGTCCCATTCTTCTGCTTGTGCTCGCCGCGCTGGCTCTGTCGGCGGCCGCGCAGATTCCGTTCTTCGGCGGCGGCCAGGGCTCCGGTTTCAAAACCTACGGCCGCATCACTTCCTTCCAGCTCGACGTGCCGCTCTCCACCCCGCCGCTCGCCAAACTGGGCGATTTCCCGCTGCAGCAGTTCAGCTACGTGCTCTATCCCACCGCCGCCAGCGGCGCCGACGGCATGATCCCCGGCGACACGGCCAGCGGCGCGCCGCTGGTCATCCCCGTCTCGCGCGGCATCTACGATCACCACACCGACACCGACAACCCGATCGAGTTCGAGGTGATCAAGGGCGACACGGTCGAGCTCCCCAAGGCTCCGGGCAAGCAGGGGTTGTTGGTGTACAGCGTCCTCTACAGCGGCGACCAGTTGGCCAACTGCACCGGCGTGGTGCAGTTGATGGAATTGAAGCAGGGCCGGCTGGTTCTCTCCGAGCAGTTCAGCTACGACTGCCGCGGCGGCGCGGGCGCCGAGTGGAACGCCAAAAAACGCCAGCTCACGGTGCGCTCCGCCCGCTACTCGCTGGGCGACAAGCCCTGCTGCCCCAGCCGCTTCGACAGCGTCGTCTTCAAGCTCGACGGCAAGGATATCGGCACCGGCGACAAGGTGCTGTACGACCGCTAGTCAGTGTTTTCGTTCCGCGAAGTACTTCCACTTGTCCACCGACGCCGGCACGGCAACGTCAAAGAAGCCCACCATCATCTCATCGCTGGTCTGATCGCCCCAGTGCACCGCCACGGCAGGATCCGGGTTGTGTAGATTGTCCGCCGAGTTGTCATACCATCCCACCGCCTGCAACTCCGTGCCCGCCTTGAGGGGAAGCGGCGTGGCCAACCGATAGCTGCGCTGCCAGTGGAAGTTGTAGTTCACCCGCAGCAGCGGCGTGATCTCCCCGGTCGCTGACACCAGGTTGTACTCGAACTTTTTCCCGCGCAGATGCATGTGCGGGAAAAAGCTGAGCAGGGTGGCATCCCCGGGCAGCGTTCCATGCACCTCGACCCGATAATTCGGGACCCCCGGCGGAATCACAAAATGATCGTTGGTCAACTGCAGCGTCAGCACCCGCTCCGCCGGCGGCCGGCGGTCGAACACCAGCCCCAGGCTGGTCTGGTCCGCGGCCGCGCGGCCATTCGAGGTGTAATGCACTTGAAAGACCAGGTCGGATCCCGCCGGGATGTATTTCCCCATCGTCTCCGGCCACCGGTCCGGGGCGCTCCCGGGCGCATAGACCAGCAGAATCTCGCTGTCCGTCCACAGCGCCGCCGAGGTCGCGGCGTGTCCCACCATCTCGCTCGCGGTAAACGCCCGGCCCACCGGCGCGCCCCGCAGCCAGGTGGAACCCGGCGGCCGCACATACACCACGGCATGATGCACATGCGCCGGGCTGGAGGGACGAATCTCCGCCATCCGCACCCACCGCCCCGTCGTGAATCCGGTGGGCACGATCTCGTAGGTGTACTCGACCTCGCCGCGCGCGGGTATCGTCACCGCCTGCGGCATGGCGAACACCCGATCCGGCGGCGCGATGTTCCAGCCGGTCGTCCACGGCGGCGGCGGCGGCGCCTGCCGCGCATCCCCCGCCGGCGCGCCCCCCGCCGCCCACGCCGCCAGCGTGCGGATCCCGGCCGCGGAAAGTGACGGGTCATTCGCCCAGTGCCCAACCTCGGGGTCGGCGAACCACGGCGGCATGCTGCGCGCCGCCGTGCGCGCCGCAATCTTCCGTGCGAACGGCTTTACCTGGGCGTAGGTGACCAGCGGCATGGGACCGATCTCCCCCGCGCGGTGGCACGTCTGACAATGCTGCTGCAGGATCGGCAGCACATCCCGATAAAATGTGGGTGCCTGTCCACCGGCTGCCACGGCTAAGGCCAGCATCGCGCCGGCGATACGGCTACGGCTCAATTCCCGCTCGGTTTGGGGATCTCCAGCGGCTGGTCCAGTTTCACCGAGACGGTCTCCCCGGCCTTCAGCGTCAGGTCACGATCGTGGGAGAGCAGAACTCCCGCCGTCCCCACCCCCGCTCCCGCCGCGCCGCCCTTCAACAGGCCGCCGCCCCCGCCGAAGATACCGCCCAGCACGGCGCCGATCGCCGCACCGGTGGCCGCCTTCTTGCCGGTATCGGCGCCCTGGCCGTTGACCGTGCCCTCGCCCGAGTCCACCGTGGCGGCATTGTCGCCCACCGAGGCGGTGGTGGCGCGCAGCGACAGCGCGGCCTGACCCGGCACGGTCAGCGTGTTGTACTGCAGTTGCAGTTCCGCATGGCCGCTCAGCCGTCCGCCCCGCGTCACCTGCTGCACCGTGCCCTGGATGGTGCTGCCCGCCGGAATGGCGGCCGTCGCCCCCACCCACACCGGCACCGTCACCGTCAGTTGAAACGCCTCCCCGGCATAGGAATCCTTGGTGTTCAATTCCTTGTCCAGGCGCCCCTGCATCACCGTCCCCTGCGCCACCAGCAAGCCGTTGGTGTAAGCGCCGCTGGGTCGCGCCGCCAGCCGGTCGGCGTCCGTGGGCAGCGGATTCGTCGCCGGCCGCCCGCCCTTGGCGGTGTCATACAGACGATGGTTGAAGCCGTCGTCGTAGCCCTGGCGGAAGGCGGTCTGGAACGCCGTCTGATACGTCGCGCTGTCGCCCAGCGCGGCGTTGTATCCCACCCGCGCATCCTTGAACTCGCGGCTGGCGGTGGCATTGTAAACCGCGTTCGAGTTGGCGTCCGACTGCCCGATGTTGTACCCCTCGCGGTAGCCATTGGCCTGCGCCGCTCCCGCCAGTGTGGTGGGTGTTGATGCCGATCCCGCCTCCGGTGCCACCGGAGCCTCCGGCGCGCTCGGGGCTACGGGCGCCGCGGGCGCGGGCGCGACCGCCTCGGGCAGCGCCCGGGTGCGGTTGGCATAGCCATCCTGATAACCGTCGTAAAA
>DATBPS010000023.1:0-12922 GCA_036561225.1 Terriglobales bacterium | reverse complement strand
CAGCTGGCGGGTGAGCGCGGCGGCGCGTTCGCCCGCCTTGAGAATGCCGGCCAGTTTGGCCTCGGTGGGAGCGTGCCGGCCAAAGACCTCCGGGCGCGCCAGCAGCAGCTCGGAGTAGCCGTTGATGACCGTCAGCAGGTTATTGAAGTCATGCGCCACGCCCGCCGCCAAACGGCCCACCGCCTCCATTTTTTGCGCCTGCTGAAACTGGGCGCGCAGCGCCTGGCGCTCGCTGGCGTCGGAGATGGCGACCACCGCGCCGACGATGTCTCCGCCGCGCCGCAGGGGGTTGACGTGCACGTCGCCGGGGAAGCTGACGCCATCGGCGCGCCAGAAGGTTTCCTCATCCAGGCGCAACGACTGCCCCTGCCGCACCGCCACCTGCAGCTCGCACTCGGAGGCGGGATAGGGGGTGCCATCACGCCGGCTGTGATGGCAGAGTTCGTGGACGGAGCGGCCTTCCAGTTCCGCGGGGGAGCCCAGCCCCAGCATGGTCGCCGCCGCCGGATTGCACCACAGGCAGCTGCCCTGACGATCCAGGGTGAAGATACCTTCGCTGGTGGAATCCAGCAGGGTGCGAATCTGTTCGTCCTGTTCGTGGATGCGCTGCTCGGCGCGGCGCCGGGCGGTAACGTCATGGAGGAACGACAGGAAGGCCGCCGTGCCGCCCCAGTCCACCGGGTGGGAGAAGACCTCGGCCTCCAGCAGTTGGCCGGCGCGGGTGTGGTAGCGCCACAGCAGCCCCTTGGCGGGCACTCCGCTGTGGATCTCCGCCTTCACCCGCTCGTGATCCTCGACGGGGCGCACGTTGAGCACGGTCAAGGCAAGGAATTCCTCCCGGCTGTACCCGAAGGCGCGCAGCGCGCTTTCATTGACGTCCAGGAAGCGCAGGCTGCCGGCCGCGAACACCCACATCGGATGGGGATTGTTCTCGAACAGTTGGCGGTAGCGGCGCTCGCCGGCGCGCAGCTCGGCGTCGGCGGCCCGGTGCATGGCATCGCGGCGGTCCAGCTCGTGGGCCAGCATCCAGAAAAGGACGATGCCGAACACCACCGTTCCGTACAGCACCACCGATTCGGTAATGCGCGCCGCCAGGGCATGGCCGTTGCTGCGCGCGGCGGTGAGCACCACCAGCAGCAGGGGATAGAGCAGGGTCACCGGCAGCAGGCGGCGGAGGACCGCGCCGGCGGAGGTGGCTTCCAGGAAAAAGCTGACCGGGCGATGGCGCGGCCAGGCGCACATCCAGGCGCCGGCCAGGATCAGGACGGCGACGGCGGTGGTGAGCCGCATGGGGCCGATCACGCCCGGGGTGGAGTGCACGGCGGGGGTGCGGAACAGGTAATCGAGGGTCAGGGCGTAGCCGACAAAGGCCACCAGCAGATCGCCGCCGGTGGCGGTGGCCGGGAAGCGCGCCTTGCCGGCCAGCGAAAGGCCGAGGACGAGGAAGCAGAAGCCGGCAAAGCGCGGCCAGGCTTGGTGCCATCCGGGCAGCGGCGCGGCGCCGAAAAACGCCGCCAGCCCCAGCGCCAGGACGACCGCCGCCGCCAGGTAGCCCAGGCCGGCACGGCGCCGCGCGCCGGGGGCCAGGAGCAGAACTCCGAGCGCGCCGGCCAGCAGCGCCACCCCCACCGTGGGCGGCTCACTCCCGGCCGCGCCGCTGACGGCGCCCCCGATCCGTAGCAGCGCCCAGACACCCACCAGCGCCGCCGCCCCCCGGGCACACCACTGCCATTGCTTTTCTCGCTGCAGCTGCTCCGCAGGATCGAACTCTGCGTGGGACATAGTCTCTCTTCGTCTCTCTCGCAAGCGCTGGTCACTAACTCCCGCTACGATACACCCGAATACCTCACAATCAACAGGAACTTTTCCTACCCCGCCAGCGGCGCGGCGGCGCGGTGCTGGCGCGACTGTTTGGCGCGATACATGTCCTCATCGGCGCGGTGCAGCAGCTCCTCGGGAGTGGCGCCGGAATCGGGATAGACCGCCAGGCCGAAGCTGCCGCGCAGGCGGCGGTGGGCAAGCACCGGGTCGTCGTCCAGGGCGGCCAGCAGCCGGGCGGGCAACTGGCGCGCGTCCTCGGGCGGGCAGGCGGGCACCAGAATGGTGAACTCGTCGCCGCCATAGCGGGCCACCACGCTGCTGGCGCGGCTGCGCTGCTCCAGCAGACGGGCGACACGGGCCAGGATGCGGTCCCCCTCGAGGTGGCCGTAGCGGTCATTGAGGGGTTTGAACTCGTCCAGGTCCACCAGCACGATGGCGAAGCTGGCGGGCGCGGCCGAGGGTTCCCGGTCGGCGGTGGCGGCGGCGCGGGCCCGGCGCCACTCCGCCTGCAGAGCTTCCATGAAGAAGCGCCGGGTTTTGACTCCGGTCAGGCTGTCGGTGACCGCCTGATGCTGCAACTGCTGGAACAGGGTGGCGTGGTTGAGCGCCACGGCGATCTGATCGGCGAGTGTCTGCAGCACCAGGATCTGGTCGGCGGCGAAGCCATGGGCGGCGTGGCTTTCCAGGTGGAGAACGCCCAGCGTCTGGCCGGCATAGCGGATGGGCATGGCCAGGGCGCTGCGCGCCTGCGGACAACGCGCCATCTCCTGCAGACGCGGTTCGGCCTCGCGCAGCGTCTCGAGCGACTGCATGTCGCCGGTTTCGGCGGCGCGGCCGATCAGCCCGGCGCCCAGCGGAATGCGCTCGCGGGCGGTGACGCCGGCGCGGTCGGCGCCGGAGGCGGCGATGACGTCCAGTTCGGGGTGGTCGCCCTCCGCCAGCGCCGGGCTGACCAGCGCCACGGCGATGTGGTCGTAATGGAAGGCGCGCGCCAGCTCGCCCACCACGGTGGAGAGCATCTCGGTCGGGCTGAGGGTGGAGATGGTGAGCCGGGCAATGTGGTTGAGGAAGGCCTTCTGGCCGGCATCGCGCTGCACTTCGGCAAACAGGCGGGCGTTGTCGAGCGCCACGCTGGCCTGGCCGGCCAGAATCTCGAGCACATGCAGATGCTCGGTATCGTAGGCATCCTCGCGCTCATTGCTCTGCACCGCGATCACCCCGCAGGTCTCGCCCTTGACCAGCATGGGCACTCCCAGCCAGGTCTTGGCGGGCGAGCCGCTGCGCGCCAGCCCGTGCTCGCGCAGAAAACCGGGCAGATCGCGCGAGATGAGCAGCGGCTGGCCGGTGGCCAGCACATGTTCGGTCAGGGCGTTGGTGCGCGGCCGGCGGCGGGGCTTGCGCCGCTGGCCGTTCTCCACCTCGAATTCGAAACAGATTTCGTCCGCCCCGGCATCGAGCGTGGCCACGTAGAAGCAGCGCACATCCATCAGCTTCTGCAACTGGGCGTGGATGGCCTGCAGCAGGGCGCCGGAGTTGAGCGAGGAACTGAGCGCGGTGCCGATGTGGGTCAGGATCTCAAACTCGCGGCTGCGGCGCACCGACTGTCGGTAGAGCTGCAGCTGCTCCGGCCCCGGGCCGGCGGCGGGGACGGCGGCGCGCTGACAGATCAGCCACAACATGGACCAGGAGAACAAAATCGGCAGCAGGGCTTCGAGCGGCAGGGCGCGGGGCGCGGCGGGCACCAGCAGCACCGCCCACAGTCCCAGCGTCAGCGCCAGCAGGCGATGGGCCCAGGCGCCCACCTGCCAGAGCAGCACCCCCGCCGCCACCAGCAACACCACCGCGGCGGTGGCCGCGGCCGCGGGGACGGGGGCCAGAGCCAGGGCGCAGCCGGCGGCGGTGACCGCCCAGATGAGGTGCCGCCAGGCGCGGCTCAGCCGCGTCGAGCGCGCCTCGGCCCACAAGCGGCGGGCGCTGAACAGCAGCATGGCCGCCGCCAGCACGGTACACAAGCTGGCCCAGCGCAAGGCCCACGACCCGGGCGCCGGATGGGTGGCCAGCACGGCGTAGCGCGCCAGCAGCAGCGCCCAGAAGCCGGTCCAGCCCTGCAGCCCGGCGTCCCGGCGGCTGAGTTGCACGTAGGCAAACACCGGCAATGCCAGTGCGCAAACCGCCAGAGTGGCCAGTTCCAAAGCCATGCCAATAATGTCCTGCTGTTACCTGACCCTACACGAATCCAATTGCTGCATTCAAGCTATCGGCGCGCCGCCGGGATGACTTTAGCCCGGGCGCCGCCGCACCACCGCGGCGAAAAAGCCGTCCGTGGCGAAGGCCCCGGGCAGAATGCGCAGATAGGGCCCGTCGGTGATAGGGCCGGGCTCGGTGAGCAATTCCCCGGTTTCACGCATTGCGGTCAGCACTTCGCCGGCGGGCAGCAGTTCCAGCCCGCTGTCGCCGGCCAGCAGCGCCTCGACCACCTGCGCTCCCTCCTCCGGCTCGAGCGAACAGACGCTGTAGACCATCCGCCCCCGGGGCGCCAGGGTGGCGGCGGCGGAGCGCAGGATGCGGCCTTGCAGTTGCGCCAGGCGGGCGGGATCGGTGGGCGTCAGACGCCAGCGTATCTCCGGGTTGCGGGCCAGGGTTCCCGTGCCGGTGCAGGGAGCGTCCACCAGAATGCGATCGAAGGGGCCGCGCACGGGCAGCGCGGCGGCGTCGGCGACCACCACGGGGATGGCGCCGCGCAGGCGGCGTTGCAGCAGTGCCGCCCGCCGGGGGTGCAGTTCCAGCGCCACCACCCGGGCGGTGGGCGCCAGTGCCGCCACACGGGCGGTCTTGCCGCCGGGTGCGGCACAGGCATCGAGCACCTGATCAAAGCCCTGCGGGGCCAGCAGGGCGGCGACCAACTGCGAGGCTTCGTCCTGCACCCACAGATGGCCCTGGCGGAAAACTTCCAGCTTGGTGACATCCCCGGCGGCGACGCGGGCGGCCGAGCGCAGCAGCTGTCCGGGGAGGATCGAGATGCCGGCCGGCACGGGATCGAGCGGCGGCCAGATGGCGGTGGGCGGCGGCTGATTGTTGTACTCGGCGATGGCGGCGGCGGCGCGCGGGCCGAAGTTCCGGCTCCAGCGTTCCAGCAGCCAGGCGGGATGGGAGAACTCGGCCTCGCGACGGCGGCGCAGATCCGCTTCCCCCCCCACCAGCGCCGCCATGGGCGCGCGCGGCAGGTGGCGCAGCACGGCGTTGACAAACCCCGCCGCCCGCGGCGATTCGGCTTTGGTCATCTCGACGCTTTCATGCACCGCCGCCATGGCCGGCACCCGGTCGAGGAAACGCAGCTGATAGGCGCCCAGCCGCAGCGCGGTGCGCGGCAACAGCGGAATGTTGTCGATGGCGCGGCGGGCGGCCTGGACAATGACAAAATCGAGCTGCGCCCGCCAGCGCAGCACTCCCATCACCAGCTCGGTCGCCAGCCGGCGATCGGCCAGCGACAAACCCCGCGCCCGCTGCGAGTGCAGCAGGTCGGCGGCGTAGCCGCCGGCCTCCACCGCCAGCAGCACATCACGCGCGAGTTGGCGGGCAGGCGAGACGGGCACGCTTATCAGCTTAGCGCGGCCACCCGCAGACGCCATCAGCCAGTCGGTGGCCGTGGCACTCGGATGTGGGAGAATGGCCTCCATGCCGCCTGCCGACGTCTATGTGGTTGCCGGAGTGGATCCGGAGATTGGCGCTTATGCCATGGCCAAATACAGCCGCTCGGCGCTGTCGCTGCGCGAGAGCCTGCGCGAGTTGGATGAGCAGAAGGCGGAGAAGTTTCTCAACACTTTTTATTTTCAGTACGGTCATCGTTCCATCGCCGACCTCGCCCATCTCAGCCTGGCCCTGGAAAGACTTTCGATCCTGGCGGCGATCGAGGTGGCGGATGAGCCGCGCTGGGACGGCCAGGAGCGCTCCACCCGCTATCAGGAGTTCCGCCGCTCGGGCTACATCACCCCGCCGGAACTGGAGGGCGTGGCGGGCTACCCGGCGGTCGTCGCCGACCTTTTCACCGCTTATGAGCAGGTCAGCGCCGGCGTGCAGGCCCACCTGGCGGAACGCCATCCCCGCCCCGAGGCGATGAAACCGGAGACCTATCAGCGCACTCTGCGGGCCCGCGCCTTTGACGCCGGCCGCTATCTGCTGCCGCTGGCCACCGCCACCAGCCTGGGGCAGATCGTCAGCGCCCGCACCCTGGAGCAGCAGATCGTCCGCCTGCTCTCCTCGCCGTGGGCGGAATGCCGGGTGCTGGGCGAGGCCTTGAAGCAGGCGGCGAGCGCGCCCGGCGCCGTGCCCACTCTGGTGAAGTACACCGACCCCAATCCTTACCAGATGGAATCGCGCACCGAACTGAGGGCGGCGGCAGCCGAGGTCATGGCCGGCATCCAGCCGGACTCCACTCCCGGAGTGCATCTGGCGCCCCCCAGTGCGCTGGAAGTCGAGTTGGCCACCTCCCTGCTCTACTCCCACTGCGATCACAGCTACCGCCAACTGCTGCAAGCCGTAGGCGGGTTGAGCGCGGCGCGCCTCGCGGCCGTGATCGCCCTGGGCCGCTCCCACCGCGGCAGCCACGACGAGTTGCTGCGCGCCTATCAGGCGGGTTACGCCTTTCAGTTCGACATCCTGATGGATATTGGCGGCTTCCGCGACCTGCACCGCCATCGCCGCTGCGTGCAGTTGCACCAGGGCTTCAGCCCGCGCCACGGGTTTGAAACTCCCGACGAGGTGTCGGAAAGTGGCGGTGGGGCCGCTTATGCGAAAGCCATGCAGGCAGCCGGCGACTGGGCAGCCGCCACCGGCGCTGCCGGCGCCTATGCCCTGCCTCTCGGCTACCGTAAGCGCAGTTTGTTCAAGATGGATTTGGCCCAGGTGGCGTACATGGCCGAACTGCGCACCGGCGTGGGCGGACACATCTCCTATCGCCGCGCTGCCTGGCAGATGGTGGAAGCGCTGCGGGAGCGCCATCCCGCGCTGGCGGCGGGTCTGCGCGTCACCGACCCGGCCGCGCCCTACGACATTTTGCAGCGCTGACGGCGGTCAATAAATGGATCCGCCGGGCTGGTCGGAGGCGACTGTGCCGCCCCTGACGCGCAGGGTGTAGCTTTCTCCGGCGCCCGACCACGACCTCAGCGAAAAGCTCTGCCCGGGATCAAGGCGACGGGCGGCGATGGGTCCGAACGTCAGGGGCTGGCCGGACTGACAAACTTCCGGCTTCCCGGCGGCCGCGATCAGGTACACATGGCCGGTGCCCACCGCACGCGCCTCGCCCTCGCCGTCCACCTCGAGTGCGGTGTGCTGATCCACACCCACGCCGTGAATGGTCGTGGCGTCGCCGGATTGCAGGATACGGGCCAGGAAGACCAACAAACGGCCCAGCCGGTCGCGGTTGTGAAAGTGGGAGTCGGTAATCAATCCGCGCAGCTGCGGGATGGCCAGAAAGTGCCGCGCCACCACCACCTGCGGGTGGAAAGGGTTGGCGAGGGCGGCGGCGCTGGTGAGGTTGGGATCCTTGGGATGGTCGTTTTGCGCCGAGTAGACGAACTCGCCCAGCACCGCCAGCCCGGCGCTGGTGCCCCCGATGGGAACCCCGCGCCGAATCGCCGCATCGAGCGCGCGCTGCACCGGCGTGCCCGTCCAGAAATTGACGTAGTTGGACTGATCGCCGCCGGAGATGAAAATGGCCGATGCCTCGGCGATCCGGCGGGCCACGAAGCCATCCTCGGCCGCCTGGCGGGAGGGAATGATGAGCGTGGCCACGGAATTCATCCCCGGGCAGAGCTTCACGATGTAGGGATCATAGGCATCGGTGCCGGAGGCGCGCAGCACCAGAAAATCGCCTCCGCCGGCGCGCCGGCACATCCACTGAAAGCCCTCGTCCACATCGGTCCCGCCGCCCATCAACAGAAAGCCCGCCCGCGGCGCGCCCGCCCGGTCCTGGGCGGGGCCCGAACGCTGATAGGTGTAGGCCGGGGTCGGCGTCTGCGCCGCCACCACGGCGCCCAACGCCAATGACAGGGTGAGAAGCCAGGTGCGCATGGCCGCCAGTCTAGCGCGGCTGGGCCGGGGTGGGGACCCGGAAGCTGACGGCGAGGCGGTTCCAGCAGTTGATGGCGAGTATGGCGTAGGTAAGGTCTACCAGCGCCTTGCCGCTGAAGTATTTGCTGACCCAGTCGTAGATTTCCGGGGGAACGTGGTCGTGACTCACCAGGGTCACCGCCTCCGCCCAGGCGAGGGCGGCGCGCTCGTCCAGGGTGAAGAGGTTGGACTCGCGCCACACCGCTACCGCATCCAGGCGGCGGTTGTCCTCGCCCGACTTGCGGGCGTCGTGGGCGTGCATGTCGACGCAGTAGGCGCAGCCGTTGATCTGCGAGCAGCGCAGCTTGACCAGTTCCAGCAGCCGGTGGTCGAGGCCGCATTCATTGACATACTTCTGCATCGCCTGCAGGGCATGGGCGGCGTCGGGTGCGGCGGCGTAGTAGTTGAGGCGTTGTTCGGGGGCTTCTTCGTCCAGGTGCATGGATCAGAGTTCCTCTTCCTTCTCAGTATGCCCGCGTTTACTGACTGGAGGCACGCTTCAGGACTCCTCTTCCTCGCTTGTATGACCACGTTCGGCTCGCGCCTTGGCGACGATCTTTTCCGCCTGGACGGAGGGGACCAGGTCGTAGTGGGAAAAATGCATGTGGAAGCTGCCGCGCCCCTGGGTCTTGGCGGTGAGGTCGGACTGGTAGGTGAGCATCTCGGCCAGCGGCACATGGGCGCGAATGCTCTCCACCCCGTTTTGGGGCAGCATGCCCTCGATGCGGCCGCGGCGGGCGTTGAGGTCGCCGATCAGGTCGCCGGTAAACTCCTCCGGCGATTCCACCTCCACCGTCATGATGGGTTCGAGCAGCACCGGACGCGCCGTCTCCATGGCCTTCTTGAAGGCCAGTGAGCCGGCCACCTTGAAGGCCATCTCGCTCGAATCCACGTCATGGTAGGAGCCGTCGTAGAGGACGACACGGAAGTCCACCATAGGGAAGCCGGCCAGGAAGCCGCGCGCCGCGCTCTCCACAATTCCCTTCTCCACCGCCGGGATGAAGTTCCTGGGGATGGCGCCGCCGAAGATCTCGTTGACAAACTCGAAGCCGGCGCCGCGCGGCCGCGGCTCCATGCGGATGCGGCAGTCGCCGAACTGGCCGTGGCCGCCGGTCTGTTTCTTGTGCCGTCCCTGCACGTCGGCCTTGCCCAGGATGGTCTCCCGATAGGCCACCCGCGGAGCGCGCAGCTTGACCTCGACGTTGTAACGCTGTTTGAGCCGGGCGACGGCGATCTCGACATGCTGCTGGCCGGTGCCGCCCAGCAGAAACTCCTGCGTCTGGGGGTCGCGGGCGAAGTGCAGCGCCGGGTCCTCCTCCAGCATCTTGTGCAGGGCGAGGGAAACTTTGTCTTCATCGCCGCGGCTCTTGGCCTCGAGGGCGAAGTGGATGGCGGCCTCCGGCCAGGCAGCGGGCGGGTAGGCAATGGGCGCGGCCTTATCCCCCAGGGTATCGCCGGTGAGCACATCCTTGAGCTTGGCCACCGCGCCCAGGTCGCCGGCATGCAGCTCCGGCACCGCGCCGGGCTGCTTGCCCTGCAGCACGCTCAGGTGCGCCAGCTTTTCACTGGCCTGATTGCGGTAGTTGAGCACCGTGTCGTCATTCTTCAACCGGCCGCTGCGCACCTTGAAGACGCTGAGGCGGCCGGCAAAGGGGTCGGCCATGGTTTTGAAGACGAACAGCGACAGCGGTGCGGCGTCGCTCGTCGCCCGACCGTCGTGCGCCGGCGCTTCGCCGGGATGGGGAGCATAGGCGGCCAGAAAATCGAGCAGCGCGTCGCTGCCGATATTCTGCGCGCCGCTGGTCAGCAGCACCGGGAAAATGCGCCGCGCCCGCACCGCTTCGTGGATGCCCGAGGTGAGGTGTTCGAGCGGGATGGTGCCCTTGTCAAAGAACTCCTCCATCAGCGCGTCATCGCCTTCGGCGATCAGCTCCACCAGTTGTTCGTGACCCGAGCGCGCCGCTTCATCGTAGGCGTCGTCAATGGCCGCCGAGCGGCCCTTGCCGTTCCCGCCCGCCTGATAGAGACGCGCGGCCATGGTCACCAGGTCCACAACGCCCTGAAAGCCCCGCTGCTCGCCGATGGGCATCTGCACCGGACAAACACCGCGGCCAAAGCGTTCACGCAGCGCGGCGAGCACAGCGGGAACATCGGCGTGATCATGATCGGCGCGCGCCAGGGCGATGACTACCGGCAGGTTGCGGGCGGCGGCCATCTCCCACAGCTTCACCGTCTGTACCTGCACCCCTCCGGCGGCGTCCACCACCAGCAGTACCGACTCGACCACATCGAGCGCCGCCGCCGCTTCGTGAACGAACAGGCTTTGCCCCGGCGTATCGGCCAAATTCAGCTTGCAGGGGCTGCGGTCGGCAGCCTGCCACTCGGCCCAGGCCACGGCCGTTGAGATGCTATGACGGCGTTGTATCTCCTGCTCGTCGAAGTCGGTAACCGTGGTGCCCTGCACCACACTGCCTAGCTGCGGCGTGGCCCCGGCGGTATACAGCAGCGCGGACACCAGCGTCGTTTTTCCGCAGCCGCCGTGGCCGGCCAGGGCGCAGTTGCGGAGGTGGGGGGTGTCGAAAACCTTCATGAGGCCATCTTCTCCCTTTCCCGAACCCTAGAAAGCGCCATGCTAACACGCCTCCCAGGCCTAGGAGCACCGGCGCGGGGCCGACACGGGGGGTATGTCGCAACGCGGCGCCAGCCGTCGGCGCCTGCGGTCAGCGGTGCCTGCACTGCCCTACCAAACGCTTGGGGCAGCAGAGCTGTGCGTTCTTCGAATGGCCGGTGAAAAGTTTGGGGCACCTAGCCCCTTGTGACGCGAACATTTTGGCGTCTTTCAGGTACTTTATTGACCGCTTGTCGCTCGTGCAGACGACTTGGCAGCCGGACGCTATTACCAAGGCTGCGACGTGCTCGTCGTTAAAGCCCTTTTCCGGAAATCGTTTCTTAAGGTCAGCAGCAATTGGGTCCACGACCTCCGCAGGGACCTGGATGGTGCGACCTTGCCTGTTTAGCTCGGCTATAAGACCTAAGAACTTGGCCAATCTCTTGAGCTCGTTTATGTATTTTGTTCCTCCATAGACCATGAAACCCTTGCCGCTCACCCATTCCAAAACGGGCCTGAACTTCGGATGTTCGGAGTTTTTCACGTCGAAGACAGCCGGCAGTACGTTGGCATCAATCACAACGCACATTAGCTGATCCCCAAAATTCGCATCTCTTCCCGAACGAAGAAGTCCCGGAAGGCCTTGGGCTGCTCGCTGGGCAGTTCGCCGTCTCGGGTGAACTGAAGCGATGTCACAGTGTTGCGCCCCCCTTCCGACCTGAAGAAGAGCACCTGGCCGCCGGGCGGTTCACCTGTTCCTCTGTAGTTAAGCCGAAATCTATCGACAAGGTAGTCGCTGTGCGTTTCAACGAGAAAGCTCTTATGTTCCTTCGTCGCCATTTCGAACAGAAGGTCGCCGAAGGCCGCTTGGGCCCGGGGGTGAAGGTGTATCTCGGGCTCCTGAATCGCGAAGGTCGCACCATGAGGCCGTGACACGAGTTCAACGATAATCGGGAGGACCTGCGAAACGCCGTAGCCAACATTTAACACGTTGCGGGCCCGCCCGCTCAGGAGCACGTCAAGCTCGAACCTCGAGCCGGCGCCGCTCCCGAAGCTCGGCGTCTTCACGCCCTCAAAAAGCCCGCTCGCTGCGCCAATCTTGGCGAGTGCGCCGGTTAGCTTTTCCCTCTGCTTCCTGGAGCGAAGCATTCGTCGGATGAGGTAGGGGGTGTGGCTGCCCTCCGGCGAGAACGGCAGAGACGATTCGTCGTAGGTCCTCTTAGGTTGGCTTCGGATTGGCGCGAAGGAAACCACCTCCGGCCCAAGACCTCCCCAATTGAACTGCCAAGCGCCATCGGTTTTGCCGGAGGTGGCGGTGTGGAGCGCAACCGCCAAGAGGGCACCGAGCGGCGCTGCCCGCGTCGGCCCTAACCGTTTGAAATCACCTGAAGACTCTTCGCCTCCGGCGCCGACCCAGTCTTTTCGCATTTCGCGAAAAAGCTCGAGGGGTTCCCTGCATGGCTTCGCCTCCCTGAATCGATAGGCCACGTGGCTGCCGCACTCAAGCGCTATCTCGAAATTGCGATAACGATAAATGCATCTCCTTAGCCGCGCCTGTCCCCTAAAACCGCTGAAGGTCAGGAAGTACCCGACAGGGGACCCGTCACGGCTGGAGTCCGAGGTAATTCCTACGGTAAATTGGGTCCTTTTCCGCTCACTCGTGTGGGCGATGTCCTCGAAATGCCCCAGGCCTTGGAAATCACTGTCGCCCACTGGGCGCATTAGGAGGTCGGAACCGGCGAGGAGAGTGAAGAGGGAAAGGATAGCCGTCTTCCCGGTACTGTTCTCGCCCACAAGGAAGTTCGCGGTGGTAAGCGGAACGCGGGTGTCAAAAAATCCTTTGAAATTGTCGGCGAAGAGTTGAAAAGCCAAGGCTCCCCCTCAAGGCGCATTTTACCCCCCGCTTCCGCCCTCTGGCTCCAAAACTTGACCAGGTCGCAGTCGGTGCCCGCCATTGGCAGCTAGCCCGCTAGAACGACACGATTCGGTGGGAATCGGCCAAGGCCGAGGCGCCCATTACCGCGGCCGCCGCGGAATGCGGCCTCTACCTTCTGCCAGGGACTAGTTCGCTGCTACTTCAGCGGCTTGGGGGTGAAGAGGGAGTCCGGGAAAGCGGCGAAGCTGAGTTTGGTGTAGTTGCGCTGCTCCAGCTTTTGCGGGCCCTGGAACTCGTCCTGCGAAAAGGCGGCTTCGATGCCGCCGATATCGGACCAGTTGCCGTAGACGACGGATTGCTCGTAATGCCCGCCGGTATCGGTGTCCACCCGCGGCCAGCGGACGCGCAGCGGAAGATGGGTGCGAAGGGAGAAGTCCACCGTGGCCGATTCGCCGCTCTGCGTGGTGAACAGGATGGACTCCACGGGAGCCTGGTCGAAGTTGTTCTGC
>DATBPS010000022.1:0-17433 GCA_036561225.1 Terriglobales bacterium | reverse complement strand
CGAGGGCATGCTCATAGGTGCGCGAGCCCATGACGTAGCAGTCAATGGTCCGCAGGAAGGCGACGATTTCGTCGTGGGTTACGGATTTGCCTTCGGGGTAGGCGTCCTCAGGGGTGTGCATCCAGGCCACGGAGTTGTCGGGGCGGGCTATGAAGCCGTCGAGGCTGCTGACCATGTGCAGGGTGATCATGCTGGAAAGCATTGTAGGCCGATACCGGGATACACTGAACGGTATGCCCGTGGCCGACGACATCCTGCAGGAAATCGCCTGGGAGCCGAACCAGCCGCCGGCGGAGCTGCCGCGGCAGGAGCGGCTGCGGCGCATCCGCCACTCCGCCAGCCACGTGATGGCGCAGGCGGTGCGCGAGATCTTTCCCGAGGCCAAGCTGGCCATCGGGCCGCCGATCGAGAACGGCTTCTACTACGACATGGAGCTGTCGCGGCCGCTGCGCGAGGAGGACCTGCCGGAGATTGAAAAGCGGATGGCGAAGATCGCCGCCCGCGACCCGCAGTTTTTCCGGGCGCAAATCGCGCGCCCGCGGGCCATGGACCTTTTCCGCGCCTGGCAGCAACCCTACAAGCTGGAGTTGCTGGCCGGCATTCGCGACGATCAGGTTTCGCTGTACAAGCAGGACCGCTTCATTGATCTGTGCGCCGGGCCGCATGTGGCCAAGGGCGGGGTGTGCGGACACGTCAAGCTGCTTTCAGTGGCGGGGGCGTACTGGCGCGGCGATGAGCACAACCCGATGCTGCAGCGCATCTACGGCACCGCCTGGGAGACGGCGGAGGAACTGGCCGAGTACCTGCAATTTCTGGAAGACTCGAAGGCGCGCGACCACCGCAAGCTGGGATTGCAGCTCGATCTGTTCAGCTTCCATCCCTGGTCGGCGGGCTGCCCCTTCTGGCATCCGCGCGGGCTGACGGTGCGCGAGGAGCTGCGGCGGTTGTGGCGGGAGACGCACAAGAAGGCGGGGTACATCGAGATCCTCAACCCGGTGATCTACCGCAAGGACCTGTTCGAGACCTCCGGCCACTGGGACCATTTCCAGAAGAATATGTTTCTGGTGCAGGACGGCTCCGAGCCGGAGGCGGCCATGGGATTGAAGCCCATGAACTGCCCCGACACCATGCTCTTCTACAAGACGCGCCAGCACAGCTACCGCGAGCTGCCGCTGCGCATCTCGCAGGGGCAAATGCTGCACCGCAACGAACCCATGGGCACGCTGCACGGGTTGATGCGGGCACGGGTGTTCAGCCAGGACGATGCCCACATTTACCTGCACGAGGATCAGATTCAGGACGAGATTGTGCGGGTGATGGAGCTGCTCAAGCTCATCTACTCCTTCTTCGGGCTGCGCTACTCGATCACCCTCTCGACCCGGCCGGAAGATTCCATGGGCGAGGCGGAGCTGTGGGAGAAGGCGGAAGCCGGCCTGCGGCAGGCGCTGGAGTCGCTCGCCCTGCCCTATACGGTGGATGCCGGCGGCGGGGCGTTCTATGGACCCAAGATTGACGTCATGGTGCACGACAGCATGGGGCGCCAGTGGCAGTGCGGCACGGTACAGCTTGATTTCCAACTGCCGCGGCGTTTCGAGCTGGAGTTTACCGACCGCGACAATCAGCCGCGCACGCCGGTGGTCATTCATCGCGCGCTGTTCGGCTCGGTGGAGCGCTTCCTGGGCATTTTGATCGAGCACTTCGCCGGAGCGCTGCCCACCTGGCTGGCGCCGGTGCAGGTGATGGTGCTGCCCATCGCCGAGGGGCAGGAGAGTTATGCCCGCTCGGTGCTGGAGCAGTGCGACGCGGCCGGATTGCGGGCCGAGATGTCGGCGCCGGAGAGCAAGATCGGTTACCGCATCCGCGAGGCCGAACTGCACAAGATCCCCTACATGCTGGTGGTGGGCAAGCGCGAGGCGGAAGCGGGCACGGTATCGCTGCGCACCTACCAGGAGAAAGACCGCGGGTCGCTGCCGCTGGCGGAAGTGATCGCCGAAATCCAGAAGAAGAACCGCGAGCGCACCCTCGACGTGACGGTGAAGGACTACAGCGCGCTGTTCCGTACCGAAGTGGTGGCGTCGGCGGAACCGCAGTACTGAGCCATGGGCGAGAAGGGGCGTATTCTCGGCATCGGCGGCATCTTCTTCAAGTCGGACCAGCCGAAGGCGATGAAGGACTGGTATGGCCAACACCTGGGGCTGGCCGACAGCGGCCACGGGGTGATGCTGCCGTGGCGGGAAAAGGACAACCCGGAGAGCGAGCAGATGACCATCTGGAGCGTGTTCCCGGGGGATAGCGAGTACTTTCAACCGTCGCCGGCGCCGTTCATGATCAACTACATCGTGGACGACCTCGACGCGCTGCTGGAGCGGCTGACCAAGGCCGGCGTTCGCATTGATCCCAAGCGGCAGGATGAGAGCTACGGACGTTTTGCCTGGATCTACGACCCCGACGGCAACAAGATCGAGCTCTGGCAACCTTAATGGGCGAGCTTGACGACTGCTTCAATGTGGGCGGTCTGGGGGAAAAGGTCGAATAGGTGCAGCGCGGTGATGCGGTAGCCCTCGCCGGTGAGTTGGCGCAGGTCGCGGCCGAGGGTGGCGGGATCGCAGGAGACCAGATGCAGGCGGCGCGGGGCGAGGGCGATCAGTGCCGCCGTCAGCTCCGGACCCAGGCCGGCGCGGGGCGGGTCGGCGACTACCAAGTCCACATCGCCGGCGGCACGACCGCGCACATAGTCGAGGGCGGAGGCGGCCACGGCCTCGACGCTGGCGGCGTCGCGCAGGTTGTGGCGCAGATCGCGCACCGCCTCCGGATTCGCTTCCACCGCCTCCACGCGGGCGAAGTTTTCTGCTAAGGGCAGCGCGAACAGGCCCACGCCGCTGAAGAGGTCGAGCGCCGCCGCGCCACGCTCGCCGCCGACGACCGCCTCCACCAGCTCAGCGGCCAGGAAACGGTTGACCTGAAAAAACGCCCCTGGGCTGACCCGGTAGCGCCAGCGAGCCACAGTGAATTCCAGTGGCGCGTCCTCTTCCAGACCGCCGTCCTGGTTGTCCACCGCCAGCTCTACCTCTTCGCGGCGATGGGCGCCTTCGGCCGCCAGTTGCGCCAGCCCGCGGTTGAGCGCGGGCGAAGCAATGGGACAGTGGGTGATGGGCAGCATCCGGCGCTGGTTGACCATGAAGTAGCCGACGCCCACGCCGGGAACCGCCTGCACGCGGATGCGGTTGCGATAGGCCCAGGGTTCAGCGGCGTGCAGAGCAACTTCTCCGCCCCAGACGATGCCGCCGGTGCGTTGCAGGGTCTCCAGCAAGATGCCGCGCTTGAGTTGCAACTGATGCGCGGCGGAAGTGTGCTGCAGTTGGCAGCCGCCGCAGACGCCGAAGTACTCGCAGCCGGGGGCGATGCGCTCGGGAGATGGTTGCAGGACTTCCAACAGACGGGCGGTGACCCGCCCCCGGCGCCGCGGCTCCATCTCGACCCGTACCAGCTCGCCCGGCAGGGTGAAAGGGACGAAGACCGCTTCGCGGCGCCCCGCGGCATCGGCGGGCAGACGGGCCAGGCCTTCGCCGCCGTGCACCAGTTTTTCGATGGTCAGTTCCATGTTGTTCATCAGGGATCCACCCGCAGGCGCGCGGCGTCGCAGGTTTTCAAGCGATATTTTTCCGCCAGGGTGACGGTTTCCGCCAACGCAAAGTCTGACGGCGGTTCGGTTTCAGCGTTCAGCCGCGCGCCAGACGTCGGCTAGTGGCAGCGGTATGCCTTGCCAGCGCGATCTTCGCCACTGCGTGCCCGCTCGACCAGTTCGGAGAGTCTCTGCTTGGCCTCGAAGAGCCCGATGGTGGCCATGACGGCACCCGTGATTCAAATTATACATCGAGATAGAAAAGGCTAAGTCTTGGCAGATGTGCGGCTTCGAGCAGGCGGCGGTGCAGGAACTGGCGTTCGATCATGGCCAACTGCTCGGTGCGCAGGGAGCGGCGATAGGGAGCGAGGTCCTGCTCCATGGCGGCGCGCATGTGGACCATTTGATCCACGGGGGTGGCGGCGGTGAGGGCGCTGAGCAGCTTGTCGTCGAGGACGGTGAGGTGGCGCTCGATGGCTTCGAGTGATCCGGCGGTGTCGAGGCCGTCGGCGAAGGTGCGCAGCGCGGCGACCAGGTCCTCGCGCTCGGGACGAGTGGCGAGCAAGGAAGAGGCGGCGACGGCATCGGCGGCGGCGAGCAGGTGGGAGCGGATGCGTCCGGTGCTGAAGGCGTCGTCTTCGGGTTTGGGCGGGGCTGGAG
Organism: Terriglobales bacterium; assembly: GCA_036561225.1. Taxonomy (GTDB): domain Bacteria; phylum Acidobacteriota; class Terriglobia; order Terriglobales; family SCQP01; genus SCQP01. The sequence continues at coordinate 13,151 of DATBPS010000022.1, read as the reverse complement.
TCGAGGCCGCGCCCTGGGCGGCGGCCTGCAAGGCGGCGGCGGCATCGAGGACGGCGGCGGCGCAGTAGACCAGCGAGCGGCGGCGCTGGGTGTCGCGGCGGCGGCCGGAGTCGAACTTTTCAAACGCCTGGTCAATGCCCGCCAGCACCGCCGCCAGCGGGATGGCGGCGGCGCGCCAGGACTCGATCAAGGCCCAGTCCACGGGCGAGAGCAGGATCTGCGCTCCGCGCTTGCGCTGGAAGTGCTCCTCGATCTCGGTGAAGTAGTTGTAGTAGTTCATGGTTCGAGTGGAGACTCGAGCCGGAACCAATAATAGCCGTAGGGACCGAGGCTGAGCTGGTAGGGAGCGGTGCCGATCGGGGGAAAGAGGGTCTCGCCGAACATTTCGCGCGGGGTCCAGCCGGCGAAACTGGACAGATCCATTTCAATCGCCTGGGAATGGCGCGAGAGGTTGGCGACCACCAGCACGGTGCGCGCACCCGGCAGGTCCTGGGCCGCCTCACTGGCGCTCCTGGGCAGGCGCCGCAGATAGGCCAGGACGCGCTCGTTGGCGGGGGTGAGAAAGCTGATGCCGCCCCAGCCGAAGATGGGGTTTTTGTGGCGCAACTGGATCAGCGTCTTCATCCAGTTGAGCAGCGAGTTGGGGTCCTGAAACTGGCGCTCGACGTTGACCGCCTGGTAGCTGTAGATGGGGTTCTGGATGAGGGGGGCATAGAGGCGCTCGGGCGGCGCTTTGGAGAAGCCGCCGTTGCGGTCCACGTTCCACTGCATGGGGGTGCGCACGCCGTTGCGGTCGGAGAGATAGATGTTGTCGCCCATGCCGATCTCATCGCCGTAGTAGACGATGGGCGTGCCCGGCATGGAAAACAGCAGCACGTTCATCAACTCGATTTCGCGCCGGCTGTTTTCGACGATGGGGGCCAGACGGCGGCGGATGCCGATGTTGAGCTTCATGCGGGGGTCGCGCGCGTACTCGTAGTACATGTAGTCGCGCTCCTCGTCGCTGCACATCTCCAGCGTCAGCTCATCGTGGTTGCGCAGGAACAGGCCCCACTGGCAGTTCTCCGGAATGGGCGGGGTCTGGGCCAGAATGTCGACGATGGGCCGGCGGGCCTCCTGGCGCACCGCCATGAACAGCCGCGGCATGAGCGGGAAGTGGAAGGCCATATGGAACTCCGGCGGGTCGCCGGGCTCGGCCTGGCCGAAGTACTTGACCACGTCGGCGGGCCACTGATTGGCCTCGGCCAGCAGGATGCGGTCGCCGCCGTAGCGTTCGTCCACCCGCCGCCGCAGCTCCTCCAGGAAGGCATGGGTTTCGGGCAGGTTTTCGCAGATGCTCTGGTCACGCTCAAACAGGTAGGGCACGGCGTCGCAGCGGAAACCGTCGAGGCCGAGGTCGAGCCAGTGGAAGACCACCTGCATCATGGCTTCGCGCACCTGCGGCTCGTCGAAGTTCAAATCCGGCTGATGGCTGTAGAAGCGGTGCCAGAAGTAGGCGTTGGCCACCGGGTCCCAGGTCCAGTTGCTGACTTCGGTATCGGTGAAGATGATGCGCGCCTGCTGGTAACGGTGGGGATCGGGGCTCCAAACGTACCAGTTGCGATAGGGCGAGTCGGAGGCGCTGCGTGCCTGCTGGAACCAGGGATGCTGGTCGGAGGTGTGGTTGAGGACCAGGTCGGCGAGCACGCGCATGCCGCGGCTGTGGGCCTCCTCGAGCAGCTCGCGGAAATCCTCCAGGGTGCCGTAGTCGGGGTCCACGCTGTGGAAGTCGGAGATGTCGTAGCCGTCGTCGCGCAGCGGGGAAGGGTAATAGGGGAGCAGCCAGAGGCAGTCCACGCCCAGCCACTGCAGGTAGTCGAGCTTGTCAATCAGGCCGCGGAAGTCGCCGATGCCGTCGCCGTTCCAGTCGGCGAAGGCACGCACCGGGGCTTCATAGATGATGGCGTTCTTAAACCAGAGGGAATCGGGCATGGTTACGGTTCCTGGGCTGCGGTGGCGGGCGCGGCGGCCTCATCGGCGGCGAAGGGCAGCGGCTGGCGCGGGAGGATGACGCGGAAGGTGGTGCCCTGGCCGGGGAGGCTGGCCACCTCGATACGCCCGTGGTGCAACTCGACCACCGAGCGGGCGAAGTAGAGGCCCAGCCCGGTGCCGAACTCGCGGCCACTGAGCGGGTTCTGGATGCGGTTGAACTTTTGAAACAGGCCGGCGACTTTGTCGGCGGGAATGCCCACGCCGTTGTCGCTGACCTCCACCGCGACCTGCTCGGGAGAGGCGGACCAGGCGAGGCGGATGCCGCCGCCCTCGGGGGTGTACTTGATGGCGTTGTCCACCAGGTTGGCGAAGACCTCGCGCAGCCGCACGGCGTCGCCCTGGACGTGGGCGTTGGCGGCGGCATCGGGCGGTTCCAGCAGAAGATCCTGGCGGTAGCGGGCGGCGCGGGGCTGGAATTCGGCGGTCAGGGTGCGCAGCAGCGCCGCCAGGTCCACATCCTCGGTGCGCAGCAGCAGGCTGCCCTGCTCCAGGCGGCTGACGTTGAGCAGGTCATTGACGAGGGCGATGAGCCGCTCGTTGGACTCGTAGGCGCGGCGCAGGTACTGCTGCTGGTCGGCGTTGAGCGGGCCCAGCACCTCCTCGAGCAGCAGCGCCAGCACTCCCTTGACGCCGCTCATGGGAGTGCGCAACTGGTGGCTGGCGATGCTGATGAACTCGTTCTTCATGCGGTCCACCTCGCGCTCCTGGCTGGCGTCGCTGAAGACCACGACGCAGCCGGTCACCCCGCCCTGCTCGTCGTGCACGGGGGCGGCGCTGAAGCTGATGGGCAGCCGGGTGCCATCGCGCCGCACCAGGGTCAGGTCACGCAGGAAGCGGAAGGTGCGACCCTGGGCCATGGCGCGCCGCACCGGGTCGGGACGCATCGCCGGCTGACCGGGATGTTCCTCGCTCAGATCCATCACCTCGTCGTAGGGGCGATGCAGCACGCCGGCGGCGGCCTCGCCGGTGAGCGCGGCGGCGGCGCGGTTGAACTCGATGATGCGGCCCTCGGAGTCCACGGCAAACACACCGTCACCGATGCTGCCCAGCAGGGCCTCGGTTTTGGCGCGACCGCTCTCGACCTCGCGGTTGTAGCGCTGGTAGTAGCGGAAGGCGGAGCGCAGCAGCAGGCCGGTGGCCACCGCCAGCAGGAAGATGATGACGGCGATGAAGGCCAGCTTGTCGTAGAAAACGCGATAGATGTAGAAGCCGAAGCGCACCGGCCGGACGACGAGCAGGGCCATGTGCTCCTCGGGCAGGGGGGCGTAGGTGATGGCGTGGCTTTCGAGTTGAATGGCGGTGACAAATTCGCCGCTGCCGCTGCGGCCGGCGAGCGCGGCGGCGGCGGCGGGGAGCTGTCCGGCGGCGGCGGGCGGAAAGGGGCCGGAGGCGGGGCCGGCCACCATCTGGCGCTCGGCGTCCAGGACGTAGAGGAAGCGGTCGGGGCCGCTGTTGATGTGGCTGACCCAGTCATCCACGGCACGGGTGGGGAGCCAGCCCACCAGCACGCCGGCGGAGGGGGTGCCGGCCGGGGCGGCGCGCGGGAGGGTGAAGTTGACGGCCACGGCGAAGGCCAGCCGCCGCGGCAGGCGATCGGTGGCGGGCAGCACGGGCGAGGTGCTGGTCTGGCCCTTCAAGGCGCGGGTGAACCAGTCGGGGAGCTGGGGCTGGGCGAGGGTGGCGGGCAGCGGCGCGTCGGCGGGGGCGATGGCCAAGCGATCGCCATCGGCACGGTAGAGGGCCACGGCGAGCAGTTCCTGGCGGCGCTGATGCAGGCGGGCGAGGCTGGCGGCGGCGCGCCTGGTGGCGGCGTCCTGACGGCGTTCGGCGGCGGGCGAGCGCCGCGCCAGGCCGGCGATCAGCACCGTATCCAGCGCGCTCTCATCGGCGGCGCCGGTGAGCGCCTCGCGTTCGCCGCGGAAATTGGCCTTGAGCAGCGAGGCGGCAAAGTCCTCCACCTGTTCATCGGCGGCGGCGGCCGAGGCCTTGGAGGCGCGGATGCTGGTGGCCACGATGTAATAGGTCAACAGCAGGATGGGGACAAAGGTGAGGATGACGAAGATGGCGGTGGAGCGAATGACCGAGGCGGTGAGCCAGCGCAGCAGCGATTCCAGCCGGTTCGAGACCGCATTGCGCAGCGCCGACCACATCAGGCGGGTCCGGACTTGCCCTCACGGCAGGCCTGACAGCGCAGCCGCACGCGGAAACTGCGCGACCAGGGGTCGGAGAAGTCGCCGTCGAGCTGCAGCCACAGGCGTTCGCCGCAGCGGCGGCAGCGGTAATCACGCTGGTAGCCGAGCAGCGAGGCCAAGGCGGGGGCGTCGCCCTGGGCGGGGTCGACGCTGACGCGGAAGCTGGCGATGGGCCGGCGTCCGGGCGCCGCCTCGAGCAACTGCCGCACCCGCGCCACCACGTCGGCGGGCGCCACCTCCGATTTCACCAGGTAATCGGTGGCCCCCAGCCGCGCCGCCTGGTGCTTGTCCATGTGCTGGCTGAGGTTGGTGAACAGCACCACCGGGGTGGTGAGAAACCGCCGGTCGGCACGCAGCGACTTGAGCACCTCGAGGCCACTCAGGTCGGGGAGCATGACATCGAGCAGGATGAGTTGGGGCGGGGTCTGGCGCGCCTGCTGCAGCGCCTCGCGTCCGCTGGCCGCCTGCTGCACGTGGTAGCCTTCGTGTTCGAGCCGGCGGGCGTAGGTGTCGCGGATCAGATCCTCGTCTTCGACGATGAGGATGGGGCGGCCCTCAGGCATGGGCTTCCTGACGGCGGTGGGCGGCGAGGTAGTCGGCGATGAGGGCGGTGAACACCGCCTCGGCGGCGCGCGTCAGCGGGCCGCCGGTGGGCACGGCGCGTTCGCCGATGCGCTCGACGGGTTGCACTTCGCGCGTGGTGGAGGTGATGAAGATCTCCTCCGCCGTTTCCAGGTCGGAGGGGCGCAGCACCGCCTCCTCGACCCGCAGTCCATGGCGGGGAGCGGCGGCGAGCAACTGCCTGCGGCTCACCCCGGGGAGCGCTCCGGACGCCAGCGGCGGGGTGCGCAGCACGCCACCCTGCGCGAGGAAGATGTTGGCGGATGTGCACTCGGCCACCTCGCCGCGCTCGTTGAGCAGCAGCACGTCGTCAAAGCCCTGCTGGTGGGCTTCTTCGACCAGCACGAGATTGTGGGACCAGGTGAGGGTTTTGGTGCCCGCCAGCGGCGCCTGGGCATGGCGGCCGTGGGGCTGCACCCGCAACCTGGCGGCCGCCCCCCAGTCGCGCAGCGAGCGGGTGAAGATCAGGACATCGGTGGCGCGAGATTGCGGGACATCGAGCAGGCCGCCGCGGTTGCGGATCAGGTAGACGCGCGCCACCGACTCCTGCGCCGCGGGTCCGTTGCGTTCGATGACCGCGGCCAGGCCGGCGCGCACCCCGGCTTCGAGGCCGGCGGTTTCCACCAGCAGCCGGGCGCCGTCGGTGGTCAGCCGCTGCCAGTGATCCTCAAAGGCAAACGGTACGCCCTGATAGATGCGCAGGGTGCTGAACAGCCCCCAGCCGGTCAGCAGGCCGGTCTGCAGGGGCGACATGGTCAACGAATCCACCGGCGCCAGCGCGCCATTGTGCCAGGCAAAGGGATGTATTGGCCCCACCAGCAAGTCCTCTTCTGCTAGGGTACGCCATCAGGGCGTGATCATGGCGTCCTGGCGGAGGAAGTCCTGGAGGATGGGGTCCTGCGAGGCGTTCATTTGGGCGACGGTGCCGAAGAACTGGACGCGGCCCTCGTGGAGGAGGACGAGGCGGTCGGCGAGCTGGCGGGCGAGGCGGGTGTCGTGGGTGACGATGACGCTGGTGAGTTTCACCTGCTGCTTGACGCGCTCGATCAGGGTGGCGATGGTGCTGACCATGATGGGGTCCACCATGGTGGTGGGTTCGTCGTAGAGGATGGCCTGGGGCTTGGCGGCGAGGGCGCGGGCGATGGCCACGGCGCGCTTGGTGCCGGTGGAAAGCGAGGCGGGATAGGCGTCGCGTTCGGTGCGCAGGTCGAGCATGTCGAGCAGGCCGTCCACCACAACCTCGATTTCGGCGTCGGATTCCTCGCCGCGCTCACGCAGGGGAAAGGCGATGTTTTCGCCCACGGTGAGGGAATCGAACAGCGCGCCGGACTGGAAGACGAGGGTGATCTTCTTGTGCATGGCGGTGAGCCGACGCTCGCTCAATGCGGTCACGTCGTCGCCGTCCACCAGGATGTGGCCGCTGTCGGGCGAGAGGAAGCCCATGATCAGGTTGAGGGTGACCGATTTGCCCACGCCGCTGCGGCCGAGGATGCACACCGTTTCGCCGCGGCCCACATCGAAGCTGACGTCGCGCAGCACGTGCACCGCGCCGAAGCTCTTCGATACGTGGCGGAACTCGATGAAGCAGTCGGGCATGGGCGCCTCGAATGGGCTCACTCGGCCAGCAGCCACTGGCGGAACTGCTCGCGGGTGGCGGGGTCCTCGCTCCACTGGCGCTGCACTTCCTCCGGTTCGGCGGGGGCCAGGAGCTCGTCAAACACCGCCTGGGCGGCGCTGTCGTCGTTGGCCAGCAGGGTGAACACGCCCTCCCATTCGACGCGCACCACCACCACGGCGGCGCCGCCCTCGAAGTGGCGGCGCAGGAGCAGGTAGGGGTCGCCGGCGGCATCGCCCTCGGCGGAGGCCGCCGCACCCGCGCCGAAGGCCGCCGCGCCCAGAAAGACGCGGCCAAAGTCGCGCTCGTGACCGGCGCTGAAGGACAGCCGGAAGCTGGGCTTCTGGCACATTCCGGTGACCGCATAGACCGGGCCTTCCACCGCCGCGTGTCCGTTGGGGCGAAGAGCGGGAAGCACTACGCGCATGGGTTCACTCCACCTCGGCCAGCAGCGCGCCGGTGGCGACGGTGTCGCCGGCGGCCACGGCCAGCGACAACAGCGTGCCCGCCTTGGGGCTGCGGACCTCGTTTTGCATCTTCATGGCTTCGAGCACCAGCACGCCCTGGCCGGCCTCCAGCAGCGCGCCCGGCGCCGCCAACAGTTTTACCACCTTGCCCGCCATGGGGGCATTGAGGCGCGCCCGGCCGGAGAGCTGCACCTGGTGGCGGGCCCGCGCCTGACGCGGGTCGCGCACCTCGACCGCGGTGTTCCGTCCGCCGCCCGCCAGCCAGATGGCGGTGCGGCCCGGCTCGCCGTCACGCGCCCAGGCGAAGCAGTAACTGCGTCCGGCGATCAACAACGACAGGGTATCGCGGTTGGGGAAGGCGATGTCGGCGGCGAACGGCTGGCCGTCGAGTAGAATTTTCCAGCCACCGTTGGCCTCGCGCTCCAGGCTCAGTTTGGCGGTGCGCTCACCGATTTGGATCTCACAGATCATTGCCCCGCCCCGCCGCCCTGCAACGCCGCCCAGCGCGCCGCCCGCTGCCAGGGAGAAGTGGAATCGGTGGTGGCGGCCGGCGCGGGCACACTGGCCGACGCCGCGACGGCGGCGGCCGCGAGCGCGGCTTGCTCCCATTCGGCGTCGCGCGGGCCGGTGGGCATGGGCTGCGCCAGCAGGCGGGCCACATAGCCGGTGTCGGTGTGTCCGGAGAGAAATTCGGGGTCGGCGAAGACGCGGCGGAAGAAGCCCAGATTGTGGCGCAGGCCGGTCAACTGATACTCCTCGAGGGCGCGCCGCATGCGCGCCACCGCCTGGGCGCGGTCCTCGCCCCAGGTGATCAGCTTGGAGAGCAGCGGGTCGTACTCGAGCGGCACCGTCCAGCCCTCGTAGACGCCGCTGTCCTCGCGCACCCCGGGGCCGGCGGGGGGGCGCAGCCGCAGGATGGTGCCGGGGCTGGGCATGAAGTTCTGCTCCGGGTCCTCGGCGTAGACGCGGCACTCGATGGCGTGGCCGCGGGGGGCGATGCCGGCCTGCTGGAAGGGGAGCTTTTCGCCGGCGGCAACGCGAATCTGGAGAATTGGCAGATCGAGGCCGGTGACCAGCTCGGTGACCGGATGCTCGACCTGGAGGCGGGTATTGACCTCGAGGAAGTAGAAGTTTTCCTTCTCGTCCACCAGAAACTCGACCGTGCCGGCGTTGGTGTAGTTGGCGGCGCGGGCGGCCGCGACGGCGGCCTTGCCCATGGCTTCGCGGGTCTTTTGACTGAGCCGCGGGGCGGGACTTTCTTCAATTACCTTCTGATGGCGGCGCTGCACGCTGCATTCGCGCTCACCCATCCAGAGCAGGTTGCCGTGCTGGTCGCCCAGAATCTGAATTTCGATGTGACGGGGGGCCAGCACGGCGCGCTCCAGGAACACCGCCGCATCGCCGAAGGCGGCGCCGGCCTCGGCGCCGGCGAGGGCATAGGCGGAGGCCAAATCCGCGGCGCGGGTGACCAGGCGCATGCCCTTGCCTCCGCCTCCGGCGGCGGCCTTGAGCATTACCGGGAAGCCGATGCGGGCGGCGACCTTTTGTGCCTCCTCGACGCTGGTCACGGCGTCCACGGTGCCTTCGAGGATGGGGATGTGGTTGTCTTTGGCCAGCCGGCGGGCGGCGGTTTTGCTGCCCAGCGCCGCCATGCTCTCGGGCGAGGGTCCGATGAAGGTCAGGCCGGCGTCGCGGCAGGCGGCGGCGAACTCGGCGTTCTCGGACAAAAATCCGTAGCCGGGATGGATGGCTTCGGCGCCGCAGCGGCGGGCGGCGTCGAGCACCTTGCCGATGTTCAGGTAGCTGTCGGCGGCGGGCGAGGCGCCCAGGCGGCAGGCCTCATCGGCCTGCAGGACGTGCAGGGCGCAGCGGTCCACGTCGGAGTAGACGGCCACGCTGGTGATCCCCAGGTCGCGGCAGGCGCGGATGAGCCGCACCGCGATCTCGCCCCGGTTGGCGATCAGGATCTTGCCGAACATTTAGGCCGAGGCCCGGGCCGCGATCCAGTTGAGGCCGGCGGCCAACTCCATGACCTCGTCCACGGTGATGTCGTTCCAGTGGCTGCGCTCGGCGCCGAGGCCGCTCTCGATGGCTTTCTTGAGGTAGGCGCCGGCCAGATCGACCGCCATGCGGTCGCTGAGCGCCACCCCGCTGCGGCGCTGGAACTCGACCCAGGCGGGATGGGGCAGGCCCAGCCACACGCCTTCGCCGTTGACCAGGAACTTGATGTCCACCGTGTCGGAGTGGCGGGTGGCCACGCCCACGATCAGGCACTGGTACTCGCAGTGGAAGGATTGCCGGGTAAGGGGGTCGGTGACGGTAAAATCCTCGTACATGGCTGCCCCACCACCATACCATGTCCACGGGTCGAGAAATTGGGTGGAGATCTCCCGTTCGGCCCTTCGCCACAACCTCGAATATGTGCGGCCCAGGCTGCCCGCGGGCACCGCTTTGTGCGCCATCGTCAAGGCGGACGCTTACGGCCATGGGGCGGCGGCCTGCGCCCAGGTGTTCTGCGGGGCCGGGGTGGAATGGCTGGCGGTGACCTCGGTCGAGGAAGGGGCGCGGCTGCGGGCGGCGGGCATCGAAGCCCGCATTCTGGTGCTGGCAGGATTCACCGCGGCCGAGGCGGGCGCCATCGTGGCCCACCGCCTCACGCCGGCGGTGTGGGATACAGCCCAGGTGCGCTGGCTGGCGGCGGCGGCGAAGGGGCAGGGCGGGGCGGCGCTGGCCATTCATGTGAAGCTTGAAACCGGCATGGGACGCTTGGGGGCGACCGCCGAGCAACTGCCGGAGCTGGAAGCCGCACTGCGGGCGGCGCCGCAGCTCGAGGTGGAGTCGGTGTTTTCCCATCTGGCGGCATCGGAGGCCGCCGACCCCGCCCCCTGTGAGCGGCAGCGGGACCGCTTGCTGGCGCTGGCGGGTACGCGCCGCTGGCACCTGCTCAACAGCGAGGCGACGCTGCGGTTCGCCGACTGGGGCGGCATGCTGGCGCGGGTCGGGCTGGCGCTGTACGGCTACAGCTCCCAACCCGCCCACGCGGTGCATCTGCGGCCGGCGCTTACCTGGAAGGCGCACGTGGTGGCGGTGAAGCATCTGCCCGCCGGACACGGTGTCGGCTATGGGCCCGCCTTCATCACCCCGCGGCCGATGCGCGCGGCCACGCTGGCGGTGGGCTACGCCGACGGCTACCGGCGCGATTTCGCTGCCGGCGCCCAGGTGCGGCTCGATGGCGTCAGCGCACCGGTGATCGGCGCCATCAGCATGGACCTGACCAGTGTGGACGCCTCACCCGCCGGCGATACTCCGCTGGGCAGCGAGGTCATCCTTATGGGTCCGGACGCGCCCGAGACCGCCGCCACCCTCGCCGCCCGCGCGCGCACCATTCCCTATGAGGTGCTGTGCGGCATCTCGGCGCGGGTGGAACGGCGCTATGTGGAGTAGCTGTGGGCTCCGCGGCTAGGCGGCGCTGCGCAGAGCTTTGCCGAGCACCCGCAGGATGGTGTCCACGTGCTTGGGTTCGAGGATGTAGGGGGGCAGCAGGCGAATGGTGAACTCGTGGGTGACGTTGGCCAACACGCCCAGCTCCAGCATTTTGTCGAAGACCGGGGCGGCGGGCTGGAACAACTCGATGCCGGCCATCAGGCCGCGGCCGCGCACTTCCTTGACCTTCTTTTTGTGCTTGGCCGCCAGCGAGCGCAGGCCGGTTTGCAGCCGTTCGCCCATGGCCTGGATGTGGGCGTACATTTCCGGCTGATCAATGATGTCGAGCACCTCGAGCGCCAGGCGGCAGGCGAGCGGGCCGCCACCGAAGGTGGTGCCGTGGCTGCCGGCGGTGAGTTCGGTGGCGGCCGCGCCGCGCGCCATGATCGCGCCCAGCGGATAGCCGCAGGCGATGGGTTTGGCGGTGACCAGCACGTCGGGAACGATCGAAGTCCACTGGTGGGCGAAGGCCTTGCCGGTGCGGCCCAGCCCGCACTGGATTTCGTCGAAGATCAGCATCGCCTGATGGCGCTTGGCCAGTTCGGCGGCGCGCGCCAGAAACTCCGGCTTGAGCTCGAAGATGCCGCCTTCACCCTGTACCGGTTCCAGGATGATGGCGCAGGTGCGTTCGTTTACCGCGGCTTCGAGAGCCGCCATATCGTTGGTGTCAATGAAAGTCGCACCCGGCACCAGCGGGCCGAAGGGCTTGCGGTACTTGAGTTGTCCAGTGACCGAAAGCGCCCCCATGGTGCGGCCATGGAAGGAGTTGTTGAGGGTGACGACTTCGATCTTATCGGGCGAAATCTTCTGCCCCATGCTGCGCACCACCTTCAGCGCGCCTTCGACGGCCTCGGCGCCGCTGACGGTGAAGAAGGCCCGCTCCATGCCCGCCATTTTGGTCAGCTTCTCCGCCAGCGGCCCCTGGTAGAGGTTGTAGTAGACGTTGGAGCTGTGGACGAGCAGCTTGCTCTGCTCCTTGTAGATGTTCATCAGCCGGGGGTGGGCATGGCCCAGCGCGTTGACCCCGATGCCGGTGATGCAGTCCAGGTACTTCTTGCCGTCGCTGGCGTAGAGAAACACGCCCTTGCCCCGTTCGAGCAGCAGCGGCACACGCGCATAGGTGGGGAAAAGGTAACGGGATTCCAGTTCCTGGATCTTCGGCAGGGCATTGTCCATTGCGTGGGTCTCTCCGTTCCTCAGCGTAACACGTGAGTCAGTAACCTCGCTGTTTGTCCACCGGCGCGTCGAGCGGCTCGCCGGCGAGAAAACGGCGCAGGTGGCGGGCCATCAGCTCCGTTTGGCGCTGCCAGGTGTCGGGGGCGGAGGCGGCGACATGAGGGGTGATGAGGCAGCCGGGCGCCGACCAGAGCGGTGAATCGGCGGGCAGGGGTTCGTGTTCGAAGACGTCGAGCGCGGCGCCGCTCAATCGGCCGGAGGCCAGTGAGGCCGCCAGTGCCGCCTGATCCAGCGCCGTTCCCCGACCGAGGCTGACCACTGCAGCCCGCGGGGGCAGCAGCGCCAGTTGCGGAGCGCCGATCATTCTGTCGGTGGCGTTGGTGGCGGGCAGCGCCAGCACCAGCCAGTCGGCGCGCGGCAGAATTTGCGGCAGGGCCGCGGGTGCTTGCATTTCGGCGCAGCCCGCCACCGGGCGGTCCGGATGTTGCCGCACGCCGATGACATAAACGCCCAGCGCGTGCAGACTCGCCGCCAGGCCGCTGCCGATGTGACCCATGCCCAGCACCGCGGCGGTCGAGCCCGCCAGGCGGCGCAATCCGCCCAGCCAGGGGTGCGGCTGCCAGCGCCGCGCCGCCTGATCGGCGAAAGCATGCGGCAGGCCGCGGGCCAGCGCCAGCATCATGGCCAGCCCGTGCTCGACGACGGTCGGGGCGTGCACCGCCGCGCCGTTGGTGACGACGATGGGGGAGGCGATGAGGTGCGGGTTGAGCAGTTGATGCACCGCCGCCGCGGGGCAGTGAATCCAGCGCAGCCGCGCGGCGTTGCGGTACAGCCGGGGATCGAGGCGGAAGGCGATGGCGGCATCGGCGTCGGCAAACAGGGCGCTCTCGACGGCGGCCTCGGCGTCGGTCAGCGGCGCATCCATCGGACGCGCATAGGGGCGGAATTCGACCTCGGGAAACGACCGCGCCAGTTCTTCAGTGGCGGAGTCGGGCCAGCGCCAGATGCCGGCCGGATGGGCGCTGCGCATGGCGATGACCACGCGCGCCCGGGGCGTCATCGTCGGCCTAGGCCCGCAGCGCCGCCGCCGCGTCCTCTTCCCAGGCCTTCGGCTGGCGGCCTTCGTCGCGGAACCAGATGCGGTCGTACAGGTAGCGATCGCTTACCGATCCCAGGCTCTCGTTGTAGAGCGAGGGGATGCCGCAGCCCAGCCGCAGTTCCTGCTCGAAATGGGACAGAGCGCTCATCGTCTCGGGCAGGGCCGGGACTTCCGCGTCCGCCGTCTTGAAGAACTTCTGGTAGCCGCGATCCACCAGCCGCGCCAGCTCGCCCCGCACCACCAGCCCGGGGGCGACGGCGATCTCCACCTGACGCCCGGATTCGCCCAGGATGGCCGCGCATCCGGACTTGCGCACCAGGAGCTTGCCGTCACGCAGCGGGCTGATCTGAAAGCCCATGGCGCTCAGCTTCTGCTGCGCCTGGGCCAGGGTCGGGGGCGTGTTCTTCGCACGGGACATGACCCGTCAGTATAACAACAGGGGTCAGGATTTAGGGGTCAGGGGTCAG
>DATBPS010000021.1:0-5326 GCA_036561225.1 Terriglobales bacterium | reverse complement strand
CTCAAACCCGGCGCTGAGCGCCAAGACCTTCAACCAGGATCTCGCCTCCTCGGGCGAGGTCATGACCTTGCAGGGCACCGTCAACAAGACCGGCATCCTGATCTTCTGCGCCATCGCCGCCGCGGCCTGGACCTGGCATCTGGCGTTGACGCAACCGGACACGGTGCAGCTTTGGATGCTGATCGGTCTGTTCGCCGGGCTGGGGCTGGCGTTCGCCACCATCTTCAAGAAGGAGTGGGCGCCGCTCACCGCGCCGCTGTATGCAGTATGCGAGGGGCTGGCGCTGGGCGGCATCTCGGCGGTTTACAACCAGGCCTACCATGGCATCGCGCTGCAGGCGCTCGAGGCCACGCTGGGCGTGGCGCTCGTCATGCTGCTGCTCTACACCTCGGGCACGTTGCGCGCCACGCCCAAGTTCGCCATGGGGGTGATGGCGGCCACCGGCGGCATCCTTCTCGTTTACCTGCTCGACATGGTGCTCGGCTTCTTCGGCACGCAGGTGCCGCTGCTCAACAGCTCGGGGCCGGCCGGCATCCTGGTGAGCGTGGTGATCGTCATCATCGCCGCCCTCAACCTGATCCTCGATTTCGGCTTCATTGAAACCGGCGTGCACGCGGGCGCCGCCAGGTACATGGAGTGGTACGGCGCCTTCGGCGTGATGGTCACGCTGGTATGGATGTACATCGAGATGCTGCGCCTGCTCTCGAAAGCCAACAACCGCTGAACGATGCTGGTGGGGCCACCTGGATTCGAACCAGGAACCAACGGATTATGAGTCCGCTGCTCTAACCGTTGAGCTATGGCCCCAAAGTTGTTGTGCTACATGCGTTTACGCACTGCGCCAAATATAGGCACAGTGTGGAGGACCGGGCACAAGCCGGGTCCGACGTTCTGCCCCGATCATAGCCGATTCCGCCCGGCAGTCGGCTTAGGCCTCCACCTGTTTGTTGGCCGGCGAGGTTCCCGGCGTGTGCTCAGCGCGCGGCGCCGGTAGCGGCCCGCGAACCCGCCGGCTGGGCACCGGGCAGATAGTCGTCGGCTTCCGTCTCATCCTGCGTGTCGGCGGCAAAGCGACGGCAGACAGGCGTGAGCACAGCGGCGACGACGAGATTGACCACCAGCGCGTCCAGGGCGGCATAGGCGGCGACGGTGAGGCCACCCAGATGCAGCGGATAGACTGAGGTCCGCAGGCCCATGGCCCAGGCCATCGCCGTGCCGGTGGCCATGCCCAGGGCCCATCCCATCCCCAGCGCCACCGGATGCAGCCGGCGGCGGTACAGTCCGAAGACCACCGCCGGAAATGTCTGCAATATCCAAATGCCGCCCAGCAATTGCAGGTTGATGGCGTAGGTCTGGTCGCCGAAAATGACAAAGCCCACCGCGCCCAGCTTGAGCAGCAGCGACACCAGCTTGGCCAGACGGGCCTCCTGACGGGGCGGCAGGTCGGGCTGAACGAACTCACGCCACAGATTGCGTGTAAACAGCGTCCCGCAGGCGATGGTCATGACCGCGGCCGGCACCAGCGCGCCGATGGCAATCGCCGCCATGGCGAAGCCCGCGAACCAGGCGGGGAACATCTGCGTGAACAGCGCCGGAACGACGCCGTTGGGTGTCGCGGCGTGCACGTCCGCGGCCAGAGCGACATAACCGAGCAGAGCGATCAATCCCAGCAGGAATGTATAGGCGGGCAGAAAGACGGCGTTGCGTTCAATGGCGCGGTCACTGGCGGCGCTGAGAATGCCGGTGGCGGTGTGGGGATAGAGGAACGCCGCAAAGGCGGAACCCAGCGCCAGGCTGGCAAAGGCAACGTACTGGCCCGGCGGAAGGATCAGCGCGCCCGCGGGATGGTGGGCGGCCAATGCCGCCCCCGCCAGAGCGAACACCCGGCCATAGCCGCCCAGGCGCGTCGGAATCCAGAGGACCGCAACCAGGATGACGACGTACACCATCACGTCCTTGGCGATGGCGACGATGGCCGGCGCACGCAGCCCGCTCACGTAGTCGTAGGCCACAAGAATCAGCAGCGCCGCCACCAGTCCGATATCACCGGCCTGGGCGGGCGAGCGGAAACCGAGCGCGGCGATCGCCACCTGCATGCCCAGCAACTGCAGCGCGAGGTAAGGGAGCGTGGCCAGTATGCCGGTCACCGCCACCGCCGCCGCCAGCCGACGGCTGCCATAGCGTCCGCGCACAAAGTCGGCCAGGGTGGCGTAGTTGCGGCGGCGCGACACACGCCACAGCCGCGGCATCACCAGGAAGACAAACGGGTAGACCAGGATGGTGTAGACGAGGGCAAAGAAACCGTTGGCGCCGACGCCATACACCAGCGCCGGCACCGCAATGATGGTGTAAGCGGAGTAGAAATCGCCGCCAATCAGAAACCAGGTGAGCACGGCGCCGAAGCGCCGGCCGCCCAGCGCCCACTCCTCGATGGCGTCGAGATCGCCCCGCCGCCAGCGCGCCGCCCACAGCCCGAGCACGGTGACCGACAACAGGCAACCGATGAAGACGCTGACCGCGGCCCAGCTCACCTAGCGCCTCACCCGATAGACGAAGCCGGTGAGCAGGGCGGTCAGGACCACCCACAGAAACATGTACCAGTAAAAAAATGGGAAGCCCCAGAGCGCGGGGGTGGCCCGCGCATACCACGGCACCCCGAGCAGCGCCCCATAGGGCACCAGCAACAGCCACGCAGCCCGGCGGCGGAAGCCCATGCGGGTGTTAGTGCCCCAAGCCCTGCCAGAGGATGCGGTTGAACCTGGCGCTGTCGAGGTGGTCGGCGATGGAGAAGTCCATGCCGCGGGTGGCCCGCGCCCAGTAGGCGCCATCGTGGGTGGGGGCAAGAGGCGCGCCGGTGTGCGGGATGGGCAACTGCGAAGCGAAGAGGTAGCGCGAGGGTGTCGCGGTGTAGTCCCAGGCCGCCTGCTTGAGGTCAAACACATCCGACATCGGTGCGGCGCCGGCGTCGTTGATGTTCATCGGTCGCAGCCCCAGCACCCCCTCCATGGTGCGCACCAGGCTGACCGTGTCGTAAGGCGTCGAGACCACCGCATGGTGCCGCACGTAGGGTCCGAGGATAAATGCCGGACTGCGGTGCGCGTCCACATGGTCGCCGCCGTTCTGGGCGTCGTCTTCCACGATGAAGATCAGCGTGTCGTCGCGGTAGCGGCTGTGCGCCACCGCCTCCACCAGTAGCCCGACCGAGTAATCATCGTCAGCCATCTGCAACTCCGGTGTGTTGAGTCCGGCCAGCGCATCGCCGAAGTTGCCGAAGTGATCGTGCTCCATGCGGATCAGCTCGAGGTTGGGGAGCTTGCCATTGGCGACAAAGCCGTCGAACTCGCGCTTCCACTCCTGGTAGCGGTAATAGTCGGGAAAGCTCTGGTCGAAGCCGCGGAAATAGGGATCGGTGTAGGGACCCAGGGTGGGGCTGGTGGAGGTGGCGACGACCGTGCGGCTGGCATAGGGATCCGGCAGCTCGGGGATGGCGTGGGCCGAACGCTGGTTGTAGTCGCCATCCACCCACATGCCGTAGTCGCGCACGGTAAGGCCGGCACGCAGGGCCGCATCCCACAGGAATCCCTGTCCGGCCTCGTCGCGGTCGTCGTCGGTCCCATCGGGCGAGGCGGAGTTGGCCACCCCGGGCAGCAGTCCCGCGGCGCGCGGCTGGTTCAGGTTGAGGTTGCGGTTGGTGCCTTCGGTCTCGTACGCCAGCCCCCGCTTGGCATAGTTGGGCGGGATCTCCCTCTCATCGGCATCGGTGGTGCGGGCGGCGGTGGACCAGGGCCATCCCAGGCCGCTCACCTCGCCGCTGCACAGAAAGTTGTCCAGGGCCACGAAATCGCCCGCAAACGCGTGAAAGTTCGGCGTGTTGGCCGCCGGAAACTCCACCAGGCCGGCGTCCCCATTGGCGCCCGACAGATCGCCCAGCACCTGATCGTAGGTGCGGTTTTCCTTGATGATGTAGATCACGTGATGAATGCGCTGGTGCAGTGCCGCCATCACCGTTTGTTGCTCGGCCGAGGGCTGCGTCCGCAGATGATCGTTGGCCAGCACCTGCCGGGTAAGCTTCGCCAATTCCGGGGCCGAGGGAACCGGCAGCGTCAACAAACCGGCTTTTTCGAGCTGCAGGATGTACTGGTTATGGGACTGTAGGGCGCTTTTCTTCTCCACCGTCAGGCCGCGGTCAAACCCCGGGTTGGGGCCCGGCACGCTCTTCGAGTTGAGCACGTACAATGTGCGGCCGTCGGCGCTGGAAGTCACCGAAGTCGGGTACCAGCCGGTGGGAATGAGCCCCTCGGTGCTCCCTTTGGTCAGGTTGACCACCGCCACGGCGTTCTCGCCACCATCCGTCACATACAACGTCCTCTCGTCCGGCGATAGCGCCAGTGCGTCCGGGTTGGCGCCGAAGCGTAGCGGCGAACGCGGCAGCAGGCTGGTGGGCGCGGCCACCGGAATCTCGCTCAGCACTTTGCGCCTAGCGGTGGAGATCACGGCGACCGTATCGGCATTGTCCTGTGCGGCATAGAGGCGGGTGCCGGCGCGGTTGACCGTCAGGCGATTGGGCTGGCCCGGCAGTGCGATCCGGGCAGCCACGTGGAGGGTGGGCGCGAGGGCGACTTCGACCACCTCGCGGTCGCGCAGGCTGCTCACATAGACAGTGCCGTTGCCGCGAAAGACCACTCCATCGGGATACTCTCCCCCCGGGCGCAGGTCAAGTTCCCGTGGTGCGGAACTGCCGTCGGTCGAGAGCACGCTCAGCGAGTCATTCTCGAAATTGGCCACCGCCAGCCAACGGCCGTCGGGGCTGACCGCCAGACCGGCGACCTCGGGCCGCATACCGATCCCCAGCCCCCGCCGGTGGCCCAGCGGCAACGCGGGCTGCTCCGCCCACCGGCCGTCGGCCTGTCGGAACACGTGAACCTTGTCCTGGTCGCCTCCAGAGGCATAGAATGTCCGCCCGTCGGGAGCAAAGGCCAGGCCGCCAAAGGCGCTGGGAATCTTCAGCGCTTGCTCCTGTCGCGGCTGTGTCCCGGATACGTCAAAGACGAAGACATAATCGCCCGAGTCCGCCGGGTTGATCTGGCCCGCACGGGTGCCGGAGGTGAAGTTCTCCTGGTTGTAGCCGCTGGTCAGCACCAGCAAGGTGTGACCGTCGGGGCTGAGCAGGCTGGTCACCGCCCCATCGGCGGTATAGTCGGGCAGGTCGGCCAAATGTGGGTTGAGCCCTTGAAGCTGCGCGCCGGGCGCGGCGGTGGGGGTGAGGAGCTGCCCGGTCGGCAGGCGTTGCTGGGCCAAAGCCAGAGCGGAAACGGCCAGGACGACA
>DATBPS010000020.1:0-1825 GCA_036561225.1 Terriglobales bacterium | reverse complement strand
GCGTCGGTGGTGGCCGAGGTGGGGCTGATGGTCACCGTCGCCGTCTGTTGCAGGGTGACGGTGGCGGTGGCCTGTATGGCCGGGTCCTGAACGCTGGTGGCGCTGACGGTAATCTGGCCCAGGCCGGATTCACTGGCCGGGGCGGTGTACAGCCCGGCGGTGGAGACGGTACCGGTGGCGGCGCTGCCGCCGGCCACCCCGTTCACCGCCCAGGTGACGGCGGTATTGGTGGCGTTGCTGACCGTCGCCTGGAACTGGGTGGTCTGTCCGGCTTGCAGGGTGGCGGTGGTCGGGGTGAGTTGGATGGCGATCGGCGGGGTGAGGGTGATCACCGCGCTGGCCTGGACGCTGGGGTTGGCTGCGCTGACCGCCTCCACCGACACCGTGCCGCCCTGCGGAACGGTGAGCGGGGCGGTGTAGAGACCCTTCTGGCTGATGGTGCCGGTCGTGGCGTCGCCATTGAGATGGCCGTTCACCTTCCACACCACGCTGGTGTCGCTGACATTGCTCACCACCACCGTGAACTGCTGGGTGCCGTCACCCGCCTGCAGACTCACCGATCCCGGCGTCAGGCTCATGATGGGCAACTGGGGCGCGGACGCGCCGCACCCCCACGCGCCCAGAGCCAGGCTCAGGATCAGGGTCACACCCCACCAGCTATTCGCGGCAGCTCGGAGGCGCCCTGAGCCGAGCGGGCGCCCGCTGCGGGGGAGCGAAGCCACGGCGCTGAGCGACCGTAGGGAGCGACCCAAGTCAGGTGTGGAGTATCCACTTTCGTTGCGCAGCATCACTGGACTCCTCATGCGATGGTTGGGGCCGCGCTTAGCGCAGCAGATAGGTCAAACGGTTCCATTCGTGGATGGTGTTGGCGGTCTGGTGAATGGTCACCAGGTGATAGGTCATGGGGACGGCTTCGAGCAGCATCGCCCAGCGGGGATGGCCGCGGCGCTCCAGTCCCCAGGCGGGAGAGGTGAAGGCCAGCACCTCGAGCGGCGCCTCGATCAGCCAGGCGCGGCGCGCCGAGAAGGGATGGCAGCCGTTGAACGACTGCGGGCTGCGGATGAGCACGTCGGTTTCGCACAGCCCCAGCTGGCGCGCCTGACGTTCGATCTGAAAGTGGTTGAAGATCAGCACACTCTCGCTCGACAGTTGGGCGAGGAAGGGCTGGTGCCACCGGGTTTCAATCTCATGGTGTTCGGCGCACCCCAGGCAGGGGACGTAGCCGCCCTGGGCGGCTGCGGTAACGGACAGCGCCGCCAGGCATAAAACGGTGGCGACGAGATTCCAGCATCTCTGCTTCTCCGACATAGGCCAACAACTCCGGTACGCGAGCAGTTGGAATTCGGAGTAGAAGACCGGGATGGCTGGCCGGTGCCGAATTGGGCGGCGGGGAGCGGAAATAGGACGAACGTCCCGCCCGCGGCGGCGGCCGAGCTGCCTCGCCGGAGGCAAGATCGAGGCCGAGAAATGGGGCCCCCTTCCAGATCCCATTCCGTCGCCGGCGAAAAACTTCTGCCTGTCGCTCCGCTCGGCCTGTCCCGTTGCGGCCGAGGGGAGCCGACCATCGGGAGGCGTCGGGGGCGCAGCCCCCGGCAAAGACAGGCTGTGCCTGTCAACAACCCGGGTGAGCGGCGGGTGCATCCCCGTTACAGAGTTGCTGCGCATGCCATCGCCCGCCTTGGTTCCCTTGCGCCGTCGCCGTGAAAGTTCCGCGTCGACGGCTCCGAAGCCCGTTCAAAAGCCGCTGGAGTGGCGCGGGGGAGACTTTCTACTGCACGGAGGGTCGTTACCTCTCGATGAAGGCCAACGGCTGCAGCGTTACCGC
>DATBPS010000019.1:0-2172 GCA_036561225.1 Terriglobales bacterium | reverse complement strand
CGATCGCCTGCTCCGCGCCTGCCTGGAGCCCGACCCCGAGGCGCGCCTGCAGTCGGCCCACGATGCCGGCATGATGCTGGCCGCGGTCGCCGTTCCCTCCGCCACCGCCCCGGCGCCACCCCGCCGCCTCTGGCTATGGATGGCGGCGACGGCCCTCATCGCCATCGTCGCGACGGGCGCGGCGTTATGGCTCCGCCCGGCACCGGCGTCGGCACGCACCGTCACCGAGATTACGCCCCCGCCCGGCCTGAGTTTTGACTTCGGCGGCAGCCGCCCCGGCCCGCCCGCGGTCTCACCCGACGGGCGTCAGGTGGTATTTTCCGCCCAGAACTCCAGCGGCCGCTCCGCCCTCTGGCTGCGTTCCCTCGACAGCCTCGCAGCGCGCGAGCTGCCCGGCACCCAAGCCGGCGTGTTCCCCTTTTGGTCGCCCGATGGTAAATCCGTCGGCTACTTCACCGCCGCGGGACCGGAGTTGGAGGGCAAGCTCATGGTGCTCAATCTGGCGGGCGGGCTGCCGCGCGCCCTGGCCGGCATGCGCACCGCCCGCGGCGGCTCCTGGTCGGCGGCCGGCGGCGGGAGCGGCACCATCGTGGTTTCGCCCTCGGTCACCGGCGGGTTGATCCGCATCCCCGCCCAGGGCGGCCCTGCGACCCCCGCGGTGCCGTTCAACGCCGCCCAGTTCGATTCTTTCCGCTTTCCTTCCTTCCTGCCCGACGGTAAGCATTTTCTTTATTTAGCCATCAACCACTCCGATTCGACGCAAGACACCCTCTACTTCGCCTCCCTCGATGGCGGCACGCCCAAGCCCCTGATCCACTCCCTCAGCGCCGGCATTTTTGCCGACGGCCGCCTCCTTTACTCCTCCGACCGCACCCTGATGGCGCAACCCCTGGATCCGGCCACCGGCACGCTCAGCGGTTCGCCGCAACCGGTGGCTCAGGATGTCTACGAAGATTCCGTCACCTGGCGCGCGGCCTACTCGGCTTCGCGCAATGGCGTGCTGGTCTATGCCGGCGGCGACGCCGGCAATCAGCAATTGGCCTGGGCTGACCGTTCCGGCCAACTTTCAGCGCCGCTGCCCGCCTACAACGGCGAGGCCTTCACCGCCGCCGTGGCGCCGGACGGCCGGCAGGTGGCGGTGAGCTTTGATCAGGGATTGCAGGACATCTGGGTGGAACGCGCGCCGGGCCGCGCCTTCGATCGCCTGACCTTTGGGCCGGTCGCCAACCTGTATCCGGTCTGGTCGCCCGACGGCAAGTGGATCGCCTACGCCGCCGGCGGGACGGGCAACACGGTACTGCGCCGCCCGGCCGGCGGGGGGCAGGAACAAACCGTCCTCCGTGCCCCCCGCACGGGAGATTTGCTCGCTCCCGCAGGCTGGTCGGAGGACGGCCGCGAATTGGTGTGTGCCTACAATCCGACCCAGGGTGCCAAGGCGGTGGTGGCGATCAGCGTCGCCGGGGGCGCCGTCCGCACTGTGGCCACCTTGGGCAGTCAGGAACTCGTCAGCGCCGCCTTGTCGTCCGACAATCGCTGGGTCAGCTACCTGGCCGGTGAGCAGGGGCAGCCCACCAACGTCTACGTGGTTCCCTTCCGCGGCGGCACCGGATCGGTATGGCAGGCGACCACCACCGGCGCGGTGCAGCAGTTCTGGACCCAGGGCGGACGCGAGCTGGACGTGATTGACAATGCCGGGCGCCTGATGGCCATCCCGGTGAGCAGCGGCGCTGACGGCGCCCCGGTGTTCGGCGCGCCGCACGTGCTCGCCGACCATTTTCCCGCCGCCGTGGCCGCCGCCGGCGACGGACAACGGTATCTGGTGACCACCTATCCCCACGATCACCAGCAGTTGGTGGTCATGAACGGCTGGAGCGCCGGCCACTGATCCGCCCCTCGCCGCGGTTCCCGATGCTGTTCATGCGTAAAATCTGATACAATCGGATTTCATGAAGACAATGACCGCCACCGCCCTGGCGCGCAATCTGAGCAAGGTGCTGGATCAGTTGGCGCGGGGTGGCGAGGAGATCGTGGTCGAACGCAATCAGCGCGTGCTGGGACGCCTGGTGCCGGGACCGGCACAACAGACGGCGTTGGAGGCGTTGTCCGATATCTATCGCACCCTGCCCGCGCCCGCCGCCAGGACATGGGAAGCGGATGCGCGCCGCGGGCGCT
>DATBPS010000018.1:0-14070 GCA_036561225.1 Terriglobales bacterium | reverse complement strand
GCTCCGCCCACGCCGCCGTCGGGGTTGGTGTTGGGCTGCAGCATGGTCAGCCCGTTGACGTCGCGGTTCAGGCTGGGCAGCAGGGCGATGGCCGAGCCGGTGATGGTCTCGCCCACGGTGGCGCTCATGGTCTGCAGTTCGGCGCCGGTCGCGGTGACTTCCACCGTCTGTGTGGCTTCGCCCACCTGCATGGGGATGTTCAGCGTCAGCGGCTTGCCGACCACCACGTTCTGATTGTTGAGCTTGGCTTCCTTGAAGCCGTCCTTCTTAATGTCCAGGTTGTAGGTGCCCGGATCGAGGTTGGTGAAGGTGTAGCGCCCGGCGCTGTTGGTTACCGAAGGGGTGGCGGCGTTGTTGGCCTGATTGGTGAGCAGGACCACCGCGCCCACAATGGCCTTCCCCTGGGCGTCGACGACCTGCCCGGAGATGGTGCCGCTGGTTGTGGTTTGAGCCAATGCCGCAGTGGGCACTGCCCAGGACAAACATAAGGCGGCCACAACGGCCGTCATGAAACTACCCACACGCTTGTACAGCAAACTACTACGTGGCATTCCGTATCCTCCTGACGAATCACGGACCCTGCCCCGTCAGCGCGCCCCATCACACCGGGAGTGACCCCGGTCGCGCTCAGAATGCCTCAAGGGCGGGGGCCTCTGTCAAGCCGGTCTTTGGCCGCCCCCGGAAAGACAAAAGGGCCGCGGCTTGCGCCGCGGCCCTTTTGGTTAGTGGTTGTAGATTGGCTACCAGCGAACCAGCAATCCCACCTCGACTGCGCGCGCGCCCAACAGATTGCCGTTGATCACGCCCCAGTTGCTGGGATCGTTGATGTTCTCGCCCACTTCGGAAGCGGAGAAGTGGTTGAACACGTTGGTCGCCTGGCCGTTCAATTCCGCCTTGAACCGCTCGGAGATCGCCAATTCCTTGGTGACCGAGAAGTCCACGTTGGTCATGCTCAGGCCGGGGATGTAGCCCGACTGTCCGGTCGTGTCCACGCCCAGAATGATGGGACGGAACTGCGACTGGATGGCGGTGGGATCGCTGAAGCGGTTGAT
Source organism: Terriglobales bacterium (assembly GCA_036561225.1). Taxonomy (GTDB): domain Bacteria; phylum Acidobacteriota; class Terriglobia; order Terriglobales; family SCQP01; genus SCQP01. The sequence goes on along the minus strand of DATBPS010000018.1, from coordinate 13,018 downwards.
GCCCGTGCCGCCCGACGCACCGCTGTTGCCGTAGGTCGAGTTGCGCACGATGCCGCTGCCGCCGGTGTAGCCGCCGACCATGATGGCGCGCTCGATGGTGTTACCGGTCGAGCAGTCCATCTCGCCGAACGACGAGCACTGGTTGCCGTTGCTCACCGCCGTGTAGCCGCCGTAGAAGCTGGCCCCCACACGCCGCCAAGTGACGATCGGCGCGAACGACCAGCCGTTGGTCAGATGACCGAGCAGACCGTTTTGCGACTTGCCACCGGGCGAGTACACCACGTAGGCGTTGTAGTTCAACGGCGTGCTGTTGCTCTGCAACCCGTACATGTAGCCCAGGTCAAACGGATTGGTCACCGAGTATTCGCTCGTGGCCTGATCCACCTGACCGGTTCCCATGGAACGGCCCCACGTCAGATTCGACGCGGCGGTGATGCCATGGTAGTTGCGCATGTTCAAGCTCCAGAACAGCGAGTTGTAGTTGCCCCAGCCGAGCGAGGCGTTGGAATACACCGCCGACAGCTGACCGCCGCCGCTGATGATGCCGCTGGCCGGGCAGCCCGGCTGCGCCGCCGTACAGGTGGTCGGCATGGAAGCCGTCGTCCGTCCCAGGGTCCAGGAGGAGGAGCGGTTCATGTTCGACCACAGGCTGTAGACGTCGTTGCCGTGCACGGTGTCAATGTAGTTCTTCGAGGTGGCCGTCTGCGCCACCGCGAGGGTGCAGCTTCCCGCGCCCGAGCAGTAGGCCGAAGAGGCTCCGCCCAGGGCGGACTCGAAGAAGGGTTGCGGGGTGACCCGATCCAGTTTATTGGCGTCGTTCTGTCCCGCCGCAATCTCCTGGTAGAGGCTGGCGAAGGCGTACTGGAACTGCTGTCCGCCCGAGGTCATCATGTAGGGCACCGCGGCCAGATCCACCGCCTGGTACTCGTTGCGGATGATGCGGCCGGTGTAGCCGATCTCGGTCGAGAACGCCGGCGTGATCTGACGTTGCACGGTCAGGTCAAACTCGTCGGAACGGTTGGGCTTGAAGTTCGGGTCGAGAACTTCGCCCGAACCGGCCGAGGCGTTAACCTGGCCGTTCTGCAGCTCGCCGGGGAAGTAGGGCTGCGGCAGCGTCGCCGAAGGCGCGGCGCCGAGCGGCGCGGTCAGGCCGTCAAAGCCCGACCCGGTGGGCCCAATCCGGAACGCGGTCGCGGCCGTAGCCCCGCCCACACCCAGACAGTTGCCGGCGGAAGTCGCGCCAATGCACGACACCGGCTGTCCCAGCCCGGTACCCAGCAGCGGCACCAGCACCAGGTCGACACCGTTCAGACGGCCATAGATACGCGACCAGCCGCCGCGCACCACGGTCTTGTTGCCGCCCATCAGCTCGCCCAGGAAGCCCGAGGTGATATTCGGGTTCCAGGCCAGCGACAGACGCGGGCTCAAGCCGCCGTAGAAGGGATGATAGGGATACTTCAGCCCCGACCCCACGTTGCCCACGGTGGCGTAACCCAGCGTCGGGTTGTAGGCCTGGCCGTTGAGCGCATTGCGCTCGGTGACGTTCAGGTAGTCGCTGGCCGCAACCGGGTTTCCGGCGGCGTCGACCAGTTCGACCTGCTTGCCCTGAGCCTCAAACGGGGGCATCTCGACGGTGTAGCCGACGCCGTAGTTCAGCGTCAGCGACGGGCGCAGGTGCCAGGCGTCGGAGAAGTAGAAGTTGTACACCGGAATGGAGGCGCGGTCGAACATGGGCGTCCCCAGCGGCTGCAGGTTCAACTGCGCGCCGGCGCGGGTGTACAGGGTCTGCGGCTGGCTCACCATACCCAGCGATTCGGCATAGGCCTTGTTGAAGGTGCTCTTGTCGGCGTTGCTGGTGAAGTCGGTCGGGAAGTAGCTGAAGGCGATCCCGTTGCCGTTGGTGATCTGGTAGACATTGGCGGCCATGATGCCGCCGCCGTTGTCGTTGCGCTGGTGGTAGTCAATCTGGCGGGTGTACTTGCCGCCGAACTGGAACAGGTGGTTGCCGTGCAGCACGGTCAGCGCGTCGCCGAAGGTCTGCCCGATGCCGTCCCATACGCGGGTGCGCACGCTCTGGGTGTTCACGTTGTAGGGGACGAGGGCGTTGCTCGACTCGCCGCCGATTTCCAGCGCGCCGCCCAGCGGATAGCCGGTCAGGGTCTGGGGCTTGAGATAGCTGCCCGACCACTGCCAGAAATTGCGCAGGTAGCTGTAGCTGAAGTTGTTGGTGACGTTGCTGCTGACGTTGGAGGTCAACTGCGCCGTCCACATGGAGGGCAGCTGCGGCCGCACCGTGGTGGCCACCGGCACGCCCTTGGTGTTGCCCGGAACGGCGCCGCCGATGTCGGTCTGCGCGGTCGAAATCCCGCCGTAGAAATAGAAGTGGTAGGTCATGTCGAAGTGGTTCTTCGCCCCGAAGTCGTGGTCAATGCGGGTGACGAAGAAGTTCGACTTGGTGGTCCGGTCGACCGGCGCGGCGTAGTTCAGCGAGTTGTGCTGGTCGCCGCCGTTGGTCTGGTTGGGCTCGGGTTCGTAGGTGTTCCACAATGCCGCCACCACCGGGTTCAGCCCCAGCCCGCGCGGATCGCAGGCCACCGAGGCGCCACCGGCCGGATTGGTGCACTGGGCCGGCGCGTAGGTCGTGCCGTTCACCGTGACCGAGTTCGGGTTCAGGTTGTAGGCGTTCCACACCGGGGTGTTCAGACTGGTGTCCGGAGACGCCTGCACGACGCCCGCCCGCAGCAGGTCGGTCGGCACCGCCTTCTTGAGCAGCGACTGGTTGGGGTACCGCAGGCCTTCGTAGTTGCCGAAGACATAGGTCTTGCCGCCCAGCCAGTTGGGCAGCACCTCGCCGCCGAGGGAAGCGCCGAAGCGGTTGCGGTGGCTCTTGGGACGCGCGTTGCCCTGCTGGTTGTTGCTCCAGTCGTTGGCGCCCAGGTAGGAGCCGAGATAGTAGTCGTACACCGAGCCGTGCAGCGCGTCGGTGCCGCGCTTGGTGGACATGGAAACCGACGAGCCGGCGGCGCTGTTGACGTCCGCCGTCTGGTTGCTGACGCCCACGGTGAACTGCTCGATGCTCTCCGCCGGGGTGGGCATGACGCCCGAGGTTCCGCCGCCGGTGGTGGAGGTGTAGTCGGCATTGTTGCCGTCCATGTCGTTGCTGTTGGCCCCGCCGTCGAGCGAGAACGAGTTCTGGTCGGAATCCGCGCCGCCCACGCCCCCATCGGGGTTGGTGTTGGGCTGCAGCATGGTCAGCGAGTTGGCATCGCGGTTCAGACCCGGCAGCTTGGCCACGGCGTCGCCGGTGACCGTCTGGCCCACGGTGGCGTTCATGGTCTGCAGTTCAGCGCCGGTCGCCGTCACTTCCACCGTCTGGGTGGCTTCGCCGACCTGCATGGGGATGTTGAGGGTGAGCGTCCTGCCCACCGCCACCGCCTGCGCCTTCAGGGTGGCTTCCTTGAAGCCGTCCTTCTTGATGTCCAGGCTGTAGGCGCCCGGCTGCAGGTTGACAAATACGTAGCGGCCGGCGTCATTGGTCACCGTCGGCGTCGCCGCGTTGGTCGCGTCGTTGGTCAGCAGGACTACCGCGCCCACGATGGCCTTGCCCTGGGCGTCAGTCACCTGACCGCTGACGGTTCCGCTGGTGGTGTTCTGGGCCACAGCCGGCGTCGGCGCCAGCCAAATCAGCCCACAAACTACCAGCAGCGCCATCAAAGTGCTTACCACACACTTGCTACTGCGCAATGGCATGTAGTTTTTTCTCCTTTGAAATTCGAGCAACTGCGCGGACCTCCGCCCACACGGCAGGAGAGTCCGTGACCGGATTCTGACCCGATCTGGTCCCTCAGTCAACAAAATTATATATCAGTAAAATGATATAATGGCGCAAGTTTCCACCTCCGGAGCCGCGTTTTGGCCTTAGAATCAAGGACATAGCCATGGCCCCCGACCCCGCCCCACCGGAGTTTTACCTCACCACCCCGCTCTACTACGTCAACGCCCGCCCCCACCTGGGCCACGCCTACTCGACCCTGGCGGCCGACGCCATGGCCCGTTTCCAGCGCCAGCGCGGGGGCCGGGCGCAGTGGCTGACCGGCACCGACGAGCACGGGCAGAAGATCGAGCGCGCGGCGGCGGCGGCCGGCATCTCGCCGCAGCAGTTCACCGACCAGGTGGCGGGCGAGTTCCGCCGCGCCTGGGACGAGCTGGGGCTGCCCTACGACTTTTTCCTCCGCACCACCGAGGCGCGGCACACCCGCGCGGTGCTGGACATCTTCGAGCGCCTGCGCGCCCGCGGGGCCATCTACAAGGGCAGCTACAGCGGCCCCTACTGCGTGAGCGACGAGCTGTTCGTGGGCGAGGGCAAGGTGGGCGACCCCTGCCCGCAGTGCGGACGGCCGACGGAGCTGGTGAGCGAGGAGAACTACTACTTCAAACTCAGCGAGTACGGCGACCGGCTGCTGCGCCTGTACCGCGAGCACCCGGAGTTCATCCGCCCGGAATCGCGGCGCAACGAGGTCATGGCCTTCGTCGAGAGCGGGCTGCGCGATGTCTCCATCACCCGCACCTCGATCCAGTGGGGCATTCCCGTGCCCGGGGACGAGAAGCACGTTCTCTACGTCTGGTTCGACGCCCTCATCGGCTACCTGAGCGGCATCGGCTACGGCTCCCCCGCCGCCGCCGACCAGCAGCGCTGGCAGAAGCTGTGGCCCGCCTGGCACCTGGTGGGCAAGGAGATCGTCCGTTTCCACTGCGTCTACTGGCCGGCCTTCCTGATGGCGGCCGAACTGCCGCTGCCGCGCGGCATCATCGCCCACGGCTGGCTGCTGTTCGACCAGGCCAAGATGTCGAAGTCGGTGGGCAACGTGGTCCGCCCCGGCCCAATTGTCGAGGTGCTGGGGGCCGACGCGCTGCGCTACTTCCTGCTGCGCGAGGTGAGCTTCGGCCAGGACGGCAACTTCAGCCACGCCGCGCTGGTCGCCCGCTACAACTCGGATCTGGCCAACGGGTGGGGCAACCTGGCCAACCGCACCCTGACGCTCATCGCCCAGAACCACGCCTCCGCCGTGCCCGCCGCGGGGGGTGAACATCCTCTGCAGGAGGTCGCCGAGGCCGCCCGCGAGCGTTTCGTGGAACAGTTACAAAACTGGCAGTACTCCCGCGGCCTCGAGGCCGTGTGGCAGTTGATCGCCGCCGCCGACCGCTTCCTGGCCGAGCAGCAGCCGTGGAAAAACCCCGCCTCGACCGGCTGGGTGCTGCGCGAGGCCTACGAAGCCCTGCGCTGGACGGCGGTGCTGCTGGCCGCCATCCTGCCCGCCGCCGCCGAGCGGCTGTGGCAACAGTTGGGATGCGACGGCACCGCCGCCGAACGCACCTATGATTCGCTGCGGTGGGACAACATCCCCGGCGGACAGAAGATCGGCGCCCCCGCGGCGCTGTTTCCGCGCATGGACAAGGAGAAGACTGTGGGTGAGTTGGAGAAAAGGGAACAGGGAATAGGGAATAAGGAACAGGCAACGGCGGCGGCGGCGGAGGGGGTGGCGCGGATTGGGATTGAGGATTTTGCCAGGGTGGATATGAGGGTGGGGACGGTGGTCACCGCCGAGAAGGTGCAGGGGGCGGATAAGCTGCTCAAGCTGACGGTGGATATCGGCACCGAGGTGCGGCAGATTGTCGCGGGTATTGCCCTGGCGTATGATCCGGCCTCGCTGCCGGGGCGCAAGGTGGTGATCGTGGCCAATCTGGCGCCGCGCAAGCTGCGCGGCCTCGAATCCAACGGCATGATTGTGGCCGCTTCCTACGGCGATGCCGGGACCCCGGCGCTGGTCTCGGTGCCGGCGGAAACGCCCAACGGCGCGCGGCTGAAGTGATGCTTCTCGACTCGCATTGTCATCCCGACGATGCGGCCTTTGATCCCGACCGTGCCGGCATGCTCGAACGGGCGGCCGACGTGCTGGGCGGCCTGGTCGCCATCGCCGGGCTGGATTGGCTGCGCTCGGCGGTCGTTCCAGAGGGGCTGAAGATCTGGACCACCGTGGGTGTGCATCCGCACGAGGCGGCGAAGCTGGATGAGGCGGGTTGGGCCAAGCTGCAAGCCGACGCGGGCGATGCGCGGGTCATCGCCATCGGCGAGATCGGCCTCGACTATCACTACGACCACTCGCCGCGCGGGGTGCAGCGCGAGGTTTTTGAACGCCAACTGGCGCTGGCGGCCGAACGCCGGCTTCCCGTCTCCATTCATTGCCGCGAGGCGTGGGACGACTGCCTCGCCATCCTCGCCCGCCACCCCCGGGTACAGGGCGTCTTCCACTGCTTCACCGGCTCGCGGGCGCAGGCGGAGGCGGCGCTCGCTCTGGGCTGGTACTTCTCCTTTTCCGGCCTGCTCACCTTCCCCAAGCTGGACGATTTACGCGCCATCGCCGCCTGGGCGCCCGCCGATCGCATCCTGGTGGAGACCGACGCCCCCTATTTGGCGCCGGTTCCCCACCGCGGCCGGCGCAACGAACCGGCCTGGGTCGCCGGCGTCGCCGCCAAGCTGGCCGAGGTGCGAAAGTGTCAGGCGGAGGAGATCGGGCAACTCACCACCACCAACTTCTTCCGTCTGTTCCCCAATGCCGGATAAAATGGCTCATGGCCGCGCACGACAACTCATTTGATGTTGCCAGCGAAGTGAACCCGCAGGAGGTGGCCAACGCCGTGCAGCAGGCGTTGAAGGAGACCACCACCCGCTACGACCTGAAGGACAGCCACACCATCATCCACTGGGACGAGAAGGAAAAGACGCTCGCCCTGGCGACCTCGGACGACTACAAGCTGAAGGCGGTGAGCGAAATCCTGCAGCAGAAGCTGTTCAAGCGGGGCGTCTCGCTCAAGGCGCTGTCGTATGGCGCGGTCGAGGCGGCGGCGGGGGGGACGGTGCGGCAAATCGTGAAGGTGCAGAGCGGCATCCCGAGCGAAAAGGCGCGCGAGATCGTGCGCATCATCAAGGACTCGAAGAAGAAGGTGCAGGCCGCCATACAGGGCGAGGTGGTGCGGATCACCGGCAAGGACCGCGACACCCTGCAGGAAGTCATCGCGCTGCTCAAGGGCCACGACTTCGGCCTCGATCTGCAGTTCATCAACTACCGCAGCCAGTAGCCGCCATGCACGCCGCCCTCACCGATCCCGGTCTCGACACGCTGGCGCTGGTGCGCGGCGACCTGGCGGCGGTGGAGGAAGAACTGCGGCGCGGCGCCGAGTGCGGCATCGAGGCGGTGACCACCATCGGGCGCCACCTGCAGTCGAGCGGCGGCAAGCGCATCCGCGCCGCCCTGGTGCTGCTGGCCGCGCGTCAGGCGGAGTGTCCGGAAGGCCCGCGGGTACGCCTGGCGGCGATTGTGGAGATGATCCACGCCGCCACCCTTATCCACGACGACATCATTGACGATGCCGCGACCCGCCGCGGCCGCCCCTCGGCCAACGCCCAGTGGGGCAACGCGCGCTCGGTGCTGGCCGGCGACTGGCTCTACATGCAGTCGTTCCGCCTCGCCCTGGGGGAGCGCAGCTTCGCCATCCTCGACGCCCTCATTGCCCTCACCCAGGCGATGGTCGAAGGCGAACTGTTGCAACTCGAGATGCAGCGCCGCGTGGTGACCGCCGCCCAGCACCGCGACCTGATGGAGCGCAAGACGGGGCGCCTGTTCACCGTGGCCTCGCAGCTGGGGGCCATGGCCGCCGGCCGCGACGCGCCGTGGATTGAGCGCCTGGGAAAGTTCGGCCATCATCTCGGCCAGGCCTTTCAGATGGTGGATGACCTGCTCGACTGCGACGGCAAACAGGAAGCGGTGGGCAAGCCGGTGGGGAACGACCTGCGGGAAGGCAAGATGACCCTGCCGGTGATCTACGCCCACGAGAGCGCCGACGAGGCCGGGCGGGCGGTGATCGAGCAGGTGCTGATGGGAGACGACTCCGCCTGGCCCGCCGTGCAGACCCTGGTGGCCGCTTCGGGGGCCCTGGAGCGCGCCCGCCGCGAAAGCCGCGAGCAGGCCGAGTTGGCACTGGCGGCCCTGGCCCCCATGCCGGCTTCGGAGTGGAAGGCGGCGCTCGAACGCCTCCCCGCCCTGGTCATCGCCCGGGACCGCTGATGGCGGCCCGTCTGGAGACCGAACTCAAGTTCCATCTTCCCCGCCCCGCCGCCATGCGCCGCCGTCTGCGCGCCCTGGGCTTTACCATCCAGCGGCCGCGCGCCCGCGAACAAAACTGGATCTACGGCCATTCCCGCGCCAGCCTGCTGCGCCTGCGCCACACCGGCCATCGCTGGCTGCTGACCGCCAAAGGCCCACGCCTCCCCGGTCCGCTGAAACGCCGCCAAGAGATCGAAATCGAAGTCCCCGACGGCCCCGCTTTGCGCAAACTGCTGGCCCTCGCGCTGGGCGAGGCGATGTCCTACACCCGCCACCGCACCGTCTATGCACAAGCCGGCGAGCGAGGCGAGATCGCCTGGGACGAAACCCCCTTCGGGGTGTACATGGAAATCGAAGGTTCGGCCGCCTGGGTACGCCGCACCGCCGCCGCCCTCGGCCTAAGCCTGGCCCAAGCCGAACCGCGCAGCTACCCGGAGATCTTTGATAGGCGCGGGACCCCGAGTGGCTTCGCCACTCGACCCGCTTGACGTTAGCTTTCGTCCGCCGAAGGACCGTAGACACTAGGCACGGGTACGCCCAGGATGCGCAGATAGACGCCCAGTTGCGCCCGGTGATGCACCATGTGGTTGAGGTACATCGCCCGCCAGCCGGCAAAGCGCGTTCCCTCGAAGATGACCCGTTCGCCCACGCACAGCTTCCAGGGCTCACTCCACGCCGCGTCCTCGATCTTCGCCAGCGCCGCCTGCACCGGGGCGGTGCCCGCCTCGAGCGCCTGCACCACCTGCGCCGCCGACTCAAACACCAGCGGCTTCATGCCGGCGGTCATGAAATCCAGCATCGGCAGGGTGGCCACGGTCAGGCCAAATCCCCCCAGTTGCGCCACATGCGCCGCCAGCTTCCCCAAGGGCATGGACTTGGCGTGCGGCGCCCACCCGGCCTTGTCACCCGGCACCCTCTCCAGCGTCGCCCGCGTGCGCGGCAGTTCATATTCCAGTTCGGTTGCCAGAAAATTCGAGATCTTCATACTGTTCACTGTTCACTGCCGTGACATTTTTTGAACTTCTTCCCCGACCCGCAGGGGCAGGGGTCATTGCGCCCGACTTTATCCTCGTTGCGCACCACGGTGGCGACGGCGGTGGGCTCTTCGCCGCCGGAAAAGCGCATCTCCCGCGCCTGCTTCTGCTTGCGCCGCTCCATTTCGCGCTCGTAGTCGCGCAGCGCCTGCAGCTCGGCGTCGCGGCGTGAGGCCAGTTCCTGCTCCTGCTCTTCCCGCGTCTGGATCCGCGCCAGGAACACCGTCCGCAGGCTGTCGGCCTCGATGCGGTCCATCAGGTCCTGGAACATGTCGAAGGATTCCTTCTTGTACTCGATCAGGGGATCGCGCTGCCCGTAGCCGCGCAGCCCGATGCCTTCCTTGAGGTGATCCATGGCCAGCAGATTGTCTTTCCACAGGTTGTCGAGGATCTGCAGCATCACCAGGCGCTCGAACTGCCGCATCTGCGGCGCGCCGATGAGGGTCTCCTTCTCGCCGTACTTCTTGTCCAGCAGGTCCATGATGGCGAGGTGGAATTCGTCGTAGTTGAGCGTCTCGACCGGAATCTGACCCTCGATATCCACCCCGAACTTCTCCTTCACCGCCAGCCGCAACCCGGCCACGTTCCAGTTGTCGGGGTGGGCGTCCTTGCCGCAGAAGCTGGCCATATCGGCGGTGATCAGGCCGTCGGCGACGCCCATCAGAAATTCCTTCTGGTCGAGGCCGGCGAGCAGGTCGTGGCGCATCCCGTAGATGGCCTCGCGCTGCTTGTTCATCACGTCGTCGTACTCGAGCAGGTGTTTGCGGCTCTCGAAGTGCTGCCCCTCGACCTGTTCCTGGGCGGCGGCGATGCGCCGGCTGACCAGCTTGCTTTCGATCGGCTGCCCCTCCTCCATGCCCAGCCGCAGCATCAGACCGCTGATCTTGTCGCCGCCGAAGATGCGCAGCAGGTCGTCTTCAAGCGACAGATAGAAGCGCGAGGAACCGGGGTCGCCCTGGCGGCCGGCGCGGCCGCGCAACTGGTTGTCGATGCGCCGCGACTCGTGCCGTTCGGTACCGATGATGTGCAACCCGCCGAGCGCCACCACCTCGTCGTGTTCGCGGTCGGTTTCGGCCTTGTAGGGGGCCAGCGCCGCCGTCCGCTCCTCGGGTGACAGCGCGTCGTAGTGGATGCCTTTCTTCAGCAGAGCGGTGCGCGCCATGGCCTCGGGGTTGCCGCCCAGCAGAATGTCGGTGCCGCGGCCGGCCATGTTGGTGGCGATGGTCACCACCCCCTTGCTGCCCGCCTGGGCCACGATCTCGGCTTCCTTCTCGTGGTATTTGGCGTTGAGCACGACGTGCGGCACCCGGGCCTTGCGCAGCAGCTCGGCCACCCGCTCCGACTTCTCCACCGAGACGGTGCCCACCAGCACCGGCTGTCCGCGCTTCTGGCAGTCGGTGATCTCCTCGACCACGGCGTTGAACTTTTCCCGCTCGGTGCGGAAGACCACGTCGGGGTTTTCCTTGCGGATCAGCGGCCGGTTGGTGGGGATGACCAGCACGTCGAGCTTGTAGGTGGAGTGGAACTCGGTGGCTTCGGTTTCGGCGGTGCCGGTCATGCCCGCCAGCTTCTTGTACATGCGGAAGTAGTTCTGGAAGGTGATGGTGGCCAGGGTCTGGTTCTCGCGCTCGATCTTGACCCCTTCCTTCGCCTCGACCGCCTGATGCAGACCGTCGGACCAGCGGCGGCCGGGCATGAGGCGGCCGGTGAACTCGTCCACGATCAGGACCTTCTTCTCCATACGCCCGGTGGCGGGGTCCTGTTCTTCCTTCACCACGTAGTCCACATCCAGCTTGTAGAGGGTGTGCGCCCGCAGCGACTGGTAGATGTGGTGGATGAGCTCCATGTTGGCGATGTCGTAAAGGTTCTCGACCCCCAGCGCCTCTTCGCACTTGGCCACGCCCTCCTCGGTGAGGGTGGCGGTGCGCTGCTTCTCATCCAGGAAGTAGTCGCCGGTGGCCGCCTTCTCCGTTCCCTCGGGCGGATCGCCGCGCTGCAGGCGGGGGATGATGCGGTCAATGCGGTAATACTTGTCGGTGGACTCCTCCGACGGCCCGCTGATGATCAGCGGGGTGCGCGCCTCGTCAATCAGGATCGAGTCCACCTCGTCGACGATGGCGAAGTGGTGGCCGCGCTGGCAGCAGTCGGCCAGATCGAACTTCATGTTGTCGCGCAGGTAATCGAAGCCGAACTCGTTGTTGGTGCCGTAGGTGACATCGGCGGCGTAGGCGGCCTTGCGGTCGGCGTCGCTCATGTCGTGGATGATGACCCCCACCGTCAGGCCCAGGAACGTATACAGACGGCCCATCCACTCGGAGTCGCGCCGCGCCAGGTAATCGTTGACGGTGACCACATGCACGCCGCGCCCGGCGAGGGCGTTCAGGTACACGGGCAGGGTGGCCACCAGCGTCTTGCCCTCACCGGTGCGCATCTCGGCGATTTTGCCCTGATGCAGCACCATGCCGCCGATCAACTGCACGTCGAAGTGCCGCATCTGCAGCATCCTTCGTCCGGCCTCGCGCACCAGGGCAAAGGCGGGCACCAGGATCTCGTTCAGCGCCGCCTTCTCCGCCTCCAGCTTGGCCTCTTCGTTCTCGGCGGCGGCGACGCGCTCCCGCACCTGCTGCTGGAAGGCCGCCGTGCGCGCCCGCATCTCCTCGTCGGTGAGCGCCTGCATTTCGGCTTCGAGGGCGCAGATGGCCTCCACCTGGGGCTGCAGGCGCGCCACTTCGCGCTCGTTCTTGGTGCCGAAAACCTTGGCGATGAGGGAGGGCATGGGGAAAAGAGGGGAACAGCTGATTTTACCACCCCCTGACCAGGAGTCAGGATTTAGGGGTCAGGGGTCGGGTCAGGATTTAGGGATCAGGGGTCAGGTCAGGATTTAGGGGTCAGGGGTTAGGGGTTAGGGATCAGGGGGCCTCGGATGCGCCGAGATCATCGAGAATCCGCGGCTAGCCGCTCTTTGACGCACGCTGCGTCCGGGACTCGGAGAGAACCATAGTGTTATGGTGGCGACATGCGTCTGCGCACCGTTTGGAGCCTCGCCGCCGTTACCCTGCTTGCCGTTGCGCCGCTGCTGCGCGCGGACAGCTATACGCGGCCGGTGGGCTACGTCATCACGCACTACAGCTTCGAAGTTCAACTCGGCGACGCCAACGACCAGGTGGCGGTGAGTGACACCGTCACCGTGCGCTTCACCGAGGGCGGCGTGCGGCAGATCGGGCTTGACCTGTGCCAGTACCGGGCGGAAGCGGAGCCGGCCGATCGTTCCAATCCCTGCCTGCCGCGGCCGCCCTACGGCGCGCCCAAGACGGCGCTCGCCCCGGCGGCTGGGACCGGCATGCAGGTCACAGCGGTCACGGCGGCCGACGGCCAGGCGCTGCATTTTGAGCAGGGTCATGATCGGCTGCTGGTCTCGCTCGCCGCACCCGGGACCGCCGGACAGGAGCTCAGCTTCACCGCCGTGTACCACGGCCGGCCCGCCAATGGCCTGCTGATCGGCAACAACCGCTACGGCGACCGCGAGTACTTCACCAACGAGTGGCCCGACCTGGCGCGCAACTGGCTGGCAGTGGTGGACCACCCCTCGATGAAGGCGACCAAGGAGATCTCCGTCACCGCCCCACGCCGGTACCAGGTGCTCTCGAACGGCCTCAAGACCGAGTCCACCGATCTCCCCGGCGGGCTGCGTCGCACCGTGTGGCGCGAAGACACGCCTATTTGCACCTGGCAGTTCGCGCTCGCTGTCGCCCCCATGGCGGTGGATTACTTCGGAGACTTCCATCACATCGCGCTCTCCGCCTGGGTCTTCCCCCAGGAGCG
>DATBPS010000017.1:0-36714 GCA_036561225.1 Terriglobales bacterium | reverse complement strand
CGCGCGATCACCGCCCGCTTGAAGTTGGGCGCGTGCCGGGTAACGGCGTCAATCATGACGTCGGCCACCTCCTCCCGGTGCGCATCCCAGGAATCGCCATTGGGCAGGGTCGGCGCGGCGTGCTGGCAAAACAGGCTGGCGACGTGCTGCCCGGCGGGCGCGAGCGTCGCATCAATGGTCGAGGGAATCAGCATCTCGACGATTGGCTGCCGCGACCACCCGAACTGGCGCGCGTCGAAGTACGCCTGCTCCATATAGTTCAGCGTCGGCGCCATGATGATTCCGCCGGTGTGATGATCCCCCATGCCGGTCATCGGCAGGCAGGTGAACTGCGGCAACTCGCTCAGCGCCACATTGACATGGAACGTCCCCGAGCCGCAGCGGTACTGCCGCATGTGGCCCAGAAAATCCGCCGGCAGCGCCCCGGCGGGCACCAGTTGGGTGAACAGCAGCTTGGGGTTCACCCCCGCCGCCACCACCCGGGCGCGGAGCGTCTCGCCGCCTTCGGTGACCACGCCCACCGCGCGTCCGCCCTCGACGATGACTTCCTTCACCCCGGCGCTGACACGAATCTCCGCCCCCCGTGCCGCCGCCGCGCGCGCCATCGCCTGGGTAATGGCGCCCATGCCGCCCACCGCGTGCCCCCACACGCCCTTCTTGCCGTTGGTCTCCCCGAACACATGGTGCAGCAGCACGTAGGCCGAGCCGGGCGAATATGGACTGGCGTAGTTGCCCACGATGCTGTCGAACCCGAACACCGCCTTGATCGGATCGCTCTCGAACCAGCCGTCCAGGTACTCACCCGCCGAGATTGCGAACAGCCGCAGCAGCTCCCGCCGCTGCGCCATATCCAGCCCCAGCACCCGCCGCCCCAGCTTGCCCGCCCGCAGCAACTCCGGCAGGGCCCGCCGCAGTCCGCCTTCCACCAGATTCGGCGGCGTCTCCAGCACCAGCGATCGTAGCAATGCGGCGAAGACCTCGAGCTCCGCTCCATAGGCATCGAGCCGCTCGGCGTCGCGGGCAGAGAACTTGGCCACCTCACCCGCCGTCCGCCCTTCGCCCACCAACAGGTAACGGCCGTCGCTGGTGGGCAGGAAGTTCGACACCCGCCGTTCGATGATCTGCAGACCGTGTCGCCCCAGTTCCAGGTCGGCGATGACCTTGGGGTTGAGCAGCGAGACGGTATAGGCGGCGCCCGAGTTGCGAAAGCCGGGGTGAAACTCCTCCGTCACCACACATCCCCCCACCACGTGCCGGCGCTCCAGCACTGTGACCTTGAGGCCCGCGGCGGCCAGATAGGCGGCGCACACCAGCCCGTTGTGCCCTCCGCCCAGAATCAGTACATCGCAATTGTTCTTAGACATGGCAGACTAAGCGCGAACAAGAGGTGGCGGTGCCACTGTAACGGAGATGGAACCACCGCGCAAGCTCGGCCTGTTTCTCGCCACCATGCTGGTGGCCGGCAACATGGTCGGCTCCGGCATTTTCCTGCTCCCGGCGACCCTGGCCCAGTTCGGCAGCATGACCACTCTGGGCTGGCTGATTGCCACGGCCGGCGCGCTCATCGTCGCCCGCGTGCTCGGCCGCCTGGGCCAATTTTCTCCCGCGCCCGGTGGCGCGTGCACCTATGCCGCGCGCAGCTTCGGTCCCTTCGTCGGCTTCCAGGCCACCGCCACCTACTGGCTGGCGGAGTGGACCGGCAACATCGCCATCGCCATCGCCGCCGTCGGTTACCTGGCCAGCTTCTTTCCCTCGCTCGCCGCCACCCGTGGTCTGGTCATCACCGCCATAGCGCTCATCTGGCTGCTCACCGCTGCCAATCTCATGGGGCCGCGCCGCGTGGCCCAGTTCGAGTCGGCGACGTTCTTCATCGGCCTTATCCCCATCCTCATGGTGATCGGCTTTGGCGCGTGGGGTTTTCACCCGGCGATCTTCGCCGCCGCCTGGAACACCACTGGCCACTCCGCCTGGCGCGGCCTGCCGCCGGCACTGGTGTTGATGTTCTGGGCCTTCGCCGGGGTCGAGAGCGCCTCCATCGCCACCGCCGTGGTGGCCAACCCCGAGCGCAACGTCGCCCGCGCCACTTACGGCGGCGTGCTCATCGCCGCGGCGGTCTATGTCTCCGCCTGCGGCCTGATCATGGGCCTGCTGCCCGCCGCCACCCTCGCCCGTTCCACCGCCCCTTTTGCCGATGCCGTCGGTGTCCTGCTCGGCCCCGCCGCCGCCGCCGCCGTGGCGCTCATGGCCTGCATCAAGGCCGTCGGCTCGCTCGCCGGATGGATCCTGCTCACCGCCGAAACCGCCCAGGCGGGCGCCGGTGAAGGCCTCTTCCCCCGCTTCTTCGCCCATCGCCGCCTCAACCTGGCGATTGCCGCCGTGCTCATGAGTCTCGGCGTGTGGGCCTCGGTCTCTCCCACCCTCGGCCAACAGTTCGGCGAGCTGATCGCCGTCTCGGTGATCCTCACCCTGCTGCTCTACATCTACGCCGCCGGCGCACTCTGGCGCGAAGCCCGCCGCGACCCCGTCCGGGCGCGCGCCGACCGCGCCTTTGCCGCCGCCGCGGTCTGCTTCTGCACTTTCGTTCTCGTCTTCTCCGGCGCCACCATGCTGCTCTGGTCCGCCGCGGTGCTTCTCGCCGCCGCCCCCCTCTACTTCCTCATCCGTACACGGGGACCGCGCGGTGGCGGCCCGCCCCCCGCCAAGGCCACTCAGGCCAGCGGCGCCGCCACCACCAACCGCCCCTCATGACGGGCAAGTGGCACGTGTGGCACCTACTCCCACTCCGCGCGCAGCCGTTCGGTCGCCGCCGTGACCGCCGCCGTGCTCAGCCGCGGTACCGGCTCGGCGGCGGTCAGTACATGGACGCCATCCCGCATCTCCACGCGGACCCGCAGCGTGGCGGGCGCAATGACAATCCGCCCCTCTTCCAGCCCCACCTCCACCCGGCTCCCCGGCCGCAGTTGCGCCGCCACCCGCAACGCCTTCGGCACCACCACTCGGCCGGCATGATCAATGGTTGTAGTCATACCAAGAACTTTATCTTGCTATCCTCTCTCCAGAGCCACCCCTATGGCAGCCCCTTTCCAGCCCGCCAACTATCGTGCCGTCAATCCCTATCTGCTGGTCAGCGACGGCGATCGCCTCTTGCGCTTCCTGCACGAGGTTTTCGACGCCCGCGACTTGGACATCAGCCGCAACCCCCAGGGCCGACTCCAGCACGCCAGTGTCGCCATCGGCGACGGCACGCTGATGTTGGGCGAACCCGGCGGCGACTGGAAAGCGCAGCCCTCCTCGGTTTACATTTATGTCCCTGACGTGGATGCCGCCTACCGCCGCGCCCTGGCCGCCGGCGCCACCTCGCTCTCCGAACCCACCACCCACGCCTATGGCGACCGTGGCTGCGGTGTAAAGGACGTCGAGGGAAACATCTGGTGGATCGGCACCCACCTGGGGCCGCCTAACTCCAGTAAAGCGTAATGAACCCCAACCCCGCCACGCAGGGGGAAGTTATCTCACCGCCGCCGCGAACGCGGATCACCTTTTTGAGCGAGAGCACTACGGTGTCGGTCTTCGACTTGCACCCCAGAAGGCTCCGCGCCTCCTCCACCAGCCCGTCCGGCAGATCCAACCTCGTCCGCATACAAATAAGCCCAGGTCAGCCCATTAATGCGCGCTGACGCTCCGCCCGTGCGTCGGGCGCCGCATCAGCAGCACCAGCGGCACCATGACGGTGAAGATGAGGGCCAGCAGCCAGAACGATTCCATGAAGCTGAGCAGCGCCGCCTGTTGCGCCACCAGCCCATACAGCCCCCCCAGCGCCTGCCGCCCGGCGGTCACCGCGTTCTCGCCCCGGGCGATGAACCCCGCCTGCAACTGCGCCAGAAAGGCGTGCACCCCGATGTTGCTGCTGGATAGTTGCGCCGTCAGCCGCGCCTGATGGAACTGGCTGCGCCGCGCCACCAGCGTGGTCATGGCGCTGATCCCCGCGCCTCCGCCCAGGTTGCGCAGCAGGTTGAACAGACTGGTGGCGTTCCCCATCTCGCTGTTCGACACCCCGTCCATGGTCACCGTGGTCAGCGGCACGAAGATGAACGACAGCGCCGCCCCCTGGAGAATCTGCGCCCAGAAAAATCCCCAGGGCGAGGTTTGCAGCGTGAAGTGCGAGAACTCGAACATGCTCATCGCCCCCGCCACCAGCCCCAGGCCCAGCAACAGCCGCGGGTCCCAGCGCCGTGACATCAGAATGCCGGTGACCGGCATGAAGATCAGCGCCCCGATGCCGCGCGGCGACGTCCAGATACCCGCCGCCACCGCCGTGTAGTTCAGCAGCGTCTGCATGAAAATGGGCAGCAGCACCAGGCTGCCGTACAGAACGAACCCCAGCAGCGTCATCAGAAACACGCCGGTGGCGTAGGTGCGGTCCTTGAACACGCTGAGGTGCACGATGGGGTGCTTGACGGTCAGCTCCCAGAACACGAAGGCGGTGAGCAGCACCGCCGCCAGCACCGTCAGCGCGATGATGTAGTTGGACCCGAACCAGTCCGCCTCCTGCCCCTTGTCGAGCACGATCTGCAGCGCCGAGATGCCCACCGCCAGCATCCCCAGCCCCCAGAAATCCACCTTCCCCGCCTGCCGCTTGATGTACGCCGGATCAAAGATGTAGGCGCGCGTCATGAACACGCTGGCGATGCCGATGGGCAGGTTGATATAGAACACCCACCGCCACGAGTAGGCGTCGGTGAGCCAGCCGCCCAGCGTCGGCCCCAGAATCGGCGCGCACACGATGCCCAGCCCCCAGAAGGCCATCGCCTTGCCGCGATCCTGGGGCGGAAACGACTCCAGCAAAATCGCCTGCGAGATGGGCTGCAGCGCTCCCCCGGTCGCTCCCTGAATGATGCGGAAGACCACCAGCGCCGGCAGCGTGGGCGCAATCCCGCACAGCAAACTGGCCAGCGTAAACCCGCTGACCGCGGTGATCAGCAGCCGCTTCCGTCCAAAGCGGTTGGCCAGCCATCCGGTGATGGGCAGCACGATGGCATTGGCCACCAGATAGCTGGTGAGCACCCAGGTGGCTTCATCCACCGTGGCTGACAGGCTGCCGGCGATATGCGGCAGGCTGACGTTCACCACCGACGTGTCGAGCACCTCCAAAAAGGTGCTCAGCATCACCGTAATGGCAATAATCCACGGATTGATGATCGGCCGGCTGCTTCCTGCTTCCGTCACTTTCCCCCACCGCTCCCTTTCGACACCCCACCCCTCACCGTTCGCGTCGCGTTAGCCAACCCCTGACCCCTAATTGCCAACCCCTGAGTTGGTAAAGACGGTCGCTTCCACCGACATCCCCGGCCGCAGCCTGGTCAAATCCTGCCCCGGCTCGAACACCAGCTTCACCGGCACCCGCTGTACGACTTTCACGTAGTTGCCGGTGGCGTTCTCCGGCGGCAGGAGGCTGAACACCGAGCCGGTTCCCGCGCCGATCGAATCCACATGCGCCTTGAGCGTCTGGCCGAAGGCATCCACCCCCACCTCAGCCCGCTGCCCGGGGTGCATCTCGTCCAGTTGGGTTTCCTTGTAGTTGGCCACCACCCACACCTTGCTCACCGGCACGATCACCAGCGCCGTCTGTCCCGGCGAAAACCGTTGTCCCAGCTCGACGCTCTTATCCCCCACCTGACCATCCGAGGGCGCCCGCACCACGGTATAGTCCACGTTCAGTTGGGCCAGCGCAACCGCTGCCTCGGCCTGTGCCACCCGCGCCTGGGCGGTGCGCGCCTCGGCCTGGCTGGCGGCCAGTTGCTCCGGCGCCGAGGCGGCCTTGCTCTCATTCGCCGCCGCCTCGGCCACCGCCGCCTGCGCCACATTCTCCTTCGCCTGCGCGCTCGCCACCTGCTGCTGCGCCGCGCTGACGCGCGCCTGGGCGGCGGCCACGCCCGCCTGGGCGGCGGTGGCGGCGGTGGTGGACTGCTCGTACTGCAACTGGCTGATCTCCTCTTTGGCCGCCAGTTGCTGATACCGCCGCGCGGTGGAAACGGCATTCGCCGCCTGCGCCTCGGCCTGCTTCAACTCCGCCTGGGCGGCCTGGACCTGGGCGTCGGCCGCCTGCGCCTGCGCCCCCGCCAGTTTCTCGTTGGCCTGCGCCTGGCGCAATCCGGCCTGGGCCGCGCTCAGCGTCCCGCTGCTCGCGGCGCGCGTGATCGGCACGCCCGACCGGGCGCTCGCCGCCCCCGCCTGCGCCGCCGCCAGGTTGGCCTGCGCCTGCTGCAGCGCCGCCTGGTAATCGCGGTCGTCCAGCTTGAACAGCACCTGCCCGGTGTGCACCATCTGGTTGTCGTCCACCGCCACCGCGGTGACCGTCCCCGCCACCCGCGGCGCCACCGGCTGCACATGCCCCTGGATCTGGGCGTCGTCGGTGCTCTCGCGGTTGCGGTAATGGAAGTAGGCCGCCACCGCGGCGGCGATCACCACGATCGCCGCGATCATCAGCAGGTGGTGGGTGCGCGGCCGCTTCGCCTGCGGCGTTTCCTTTTCGGTCTCCGGCGGCGGCGTGGAAGTAGAGGTGCTCATGTTCGTGTCCTTGATTTACCTTCCCGGCAGATAGTTCTGATATTGGGTGGACGCCACCCCCAGCGCCTGCGCCAGGCTGGCTTTGGCCAGGTTGTAGCCGTACAGGGCGGCGATGTAGTTCTCATCCGCCACCGCCACCGACTGCTGTGCCTGCACCACCTCGAGGTTGTCGGTCACTCCGGCGAGGAAGCGGTCCTGCGCCAGCGTCAACTCCTGTTGCGCCAGATCCTGGGCGTGTTGCGCCACCCCCACCTGCTGCTTCTGACTCTCCAGGTCGAGCAGCGCCGAGCGCACCTGCACCGCGATGGCGGCCTTCAGATCCGCCGCCCGCGCCTGTGCGTCGTGGTACTGCGCCTCGGCGGCAACCTTCTCCGCCGCCAGCCGTCCGCCCTCAAACACCGGCACCGATACCGTCGCCCCCACTGAAAAAATGGGATGGTTGGAGCCGATCTCGTGGCCGATGGTGCCGTAGTTGCCATCCAGCGACAGCGTCGGCAGACGCTGCATCTCCGCCGATTTCACCAGCAACCGCGCCGAGCGCTCCACCGCCTCCGCCGCGCGGTAATCGGGACGCGTGACCAGTGCCAGCGCCACCGCCGCCTCCGCCGTCGGCGGCGTCAGCTCGGCGAAGGGCGTGGTGCTGGTCAGCGTAAAGTTCTGCTCCAGCGGCAGCCCGATGGCCCGCGCCAGTTGCAGACGCTGTTTGGCCAGCGCGTTCTCGGCGGCGGTCAGTTGCTGCTGCTGCTGATCGTGCTGCACCTGCGCCCGCACCACCGACAACCGCCCCACCGTGCCCGCCCGCAGCATGTCGGTCGCCTGCTGCAGCGTCTGATCGGCGGTGGTCAGTTCGGCCTGCGCCGCCTGCACACGGCTCTGATCGGCCACGCTCATCAGGTACTGATTGGCCACCGCCAGCACCACCAGATTGCGCACCGATTGCAGACTGTCGGCCGCCGCCTTCTGCAAATTGCCGGCCGCCCGCGTACTCTCCAGCGCGCCCAGGTCGACCACCGGCACATGCGCCGCCGCGCTCGCCTGAAACACATTGAACGGCCCCACCAGCAGCGGCACCCCCGGGAAGCTGAACCCGAACGCCGCCAGATTGATCTTCTGCCGCGTCTCGCCCGCCGTGGCCTCGACATTGGGCAGCAGCGCCGCCAGCGCGGAGAGCTTCTGCGCCCGCGCCTGCTCGGTGACGTTCGCCGCCAGTATCGGCGCCAGGTTCTGCCGCAGACCGCGGGCAATCGCCTCCGTCAGGCTCAGCGCCACCGGCTGGGCGCTCACCCTGCCCGACGGCACCCCGCCCTGCGCATCCGCCGCATTCAGCGGCGCCAACGGCAGTTGCAGCCGCGGCGCCACGTTGGCGCGTGCCGGCGGCAGCCCTTGCGCACCCGCCCACCCCGCTCCCAGGGTTAACGTCATCACCATCGCAACCTTACGCATGGGCCGGCTCCTCTTTCCTGATCCGCACGCCATTCCAAAAAAGGTCGAAGACGAACTGCTCGCCGTCAAACCCCTCCGCCACCCCCGGCACGCCGGAAAACTTCATGGCAAACACCGCCTTGACCATATCCATCAGCGCCATCGCCGTCTCCACCGGCGGCAGCCGCCGCATCTCCCCCGCCGCCATGCCCTCCTCGAGCAGCCCCGCCAGGAACCCGGCGGCCTCTACATAAAGGTCATGGGTGGGTCTGTTCTTGGTCCGGCACAGGTGGCCGAACTCGGTGATGTACATGCGCACGAACTGCTCATCCGCCCGGAAGAACTCGAACCGCACCTTGAGCACCGTCCGAATCTTGGCCTCCAGCCCCACCGCCCCGCTCACGGCCACCTTGGTGCGCTCCAGCATCTCCCGCAGACGCGAGCTCAAAGCCGCCCAGAAGATGTCGTCTTTACTGTTGTAGTAGAGGTACAGCGTCCCCTTCGCCACCCCCGCCTCGGCAGCAATCATGTCCACTGTGGCGGCGGCGAACCCATGCTCACAAAAGACCTTCCGCGCCGCTTCCAGGATCTCCCCCTCCCGAAACTCGGTTAGCGCCTGGCGCCGCGTTTTGCCTTGCAAAGTCATGGTTCCATCATTGCACTGACTGGTCAGTCATTTGAATACAAGACAAGTGTACCACCACGCCCTCGCGCGCTAGAGAAATTTTTTTAGAGAGAAAAGTCGCGGCGCGGCGCGCCGCCTCCACCCCTAACCCCTAACCCCTAAATCCTGACCCCTGTTCCAGTTCCAGAAGCTGCGCCTTAATCCCCAGCCCGCTCTTCCCGGCATACCCGGTGAGGCTGCCATCGCTGCCGATGATGCGGTGGCAGGGCACAACGATGGGCCACGGGTTCCGCCGGTTCGCCCCGCCCACCGCGCGAAACGCCTGGGGCCGCTGCACCGCGGCGGCGATATCGGCATAGCTGGCCGTCTTCCCGTACGGCACGCGCAGCAGCGCCCGCCAAACTTCCTGCTGAAACGCCGTCCCGTGCCAATCCAGCTTTAGGTCAAACTTCCGCCGCTTGCCGGCAAAATACTCCCGCAGCTGCCGCTCGGCCTCCGCTGTCGCCGCATGCGGGCCACTCTGGCGCGCAGCGCCAAACCGAATCTCCCGCAACCCCCGCTCCGAGGCCACCAGCGTGAGCATCCCCACCGCCGTCTCCATCACCGAAGCCTGATACTCGCCGTCCATCCCCCCATTTTCCACCATTCCTCCCGCCGCGTCTTAACTGGCCACTGGCCACTGGCCACTGATAACTTCTTCTTTAGTGCTCCTCAACCTCGGCCTCGCCGCCACCGCCGCCTTCGCCCTCTGGCTAACTTGGCTGGCGGTGCGCCCCTCGCCGCGCTCATTCCCAGCCTACGGATGGTGGTCGTTGGCCGCCCTCTGTGGGCTCGAGCTGTTGCTCGCCCTGCGCCTGCCGATGGTCGAGACCTTCTTCACCGCCCTCATCTGGACGGCCTACATACCCCTGGTCGACGCCGCCGTCTACCGCCTGCGCGGGACATCGCTCCTGCATCGTCCCGCCCAGTTCTGGGCGATGGCCCTGCTCTCGATTCCCGCCTGGCTGATCTTCGAGCTCTACAACCTGCCCCTGCGCAACTGGGATTATGAAGGCGTCCCGCGCGACTTTTGGCTCTTCTCACTGGGCGCAGCCTGGGCCTTCGCCACCATCTTTCCAGGCATCTTCGAAACCGCCGAACTGTTCTACTTCGCCTGGTGCGAACGCCTGCGCTGCCGCTCTCGCCGTTTTCCACCGCTGCCGTGGATGACGCTGGGGCTCATCCTCCTGCTGGCCCCCCTGCTCGCCCCCGCCCGCGTCGCCCCCTACCTCTTCGCCCCCGTCTGGGCAGGTTTTATCTTTCTACTCGACCCCATCAACCACCACTGCGGATGGCCATCCCTGACGGCGGATCTGGAGAGCGGCCGCCCCGGCCGCTTCGTCGCCTTGCTGCTCGGCGGTGCAGCTTGCGGCTTCTTCTGGGAATTCTGGAACTACTGGGCAGCCGCCCGCTGGATCTACATCTTCCCCATCTTCCACCGCTACCGCATCTTCCAGATGCCCTTCCCCGGCTTCATCGGCTTCCCCCCCTTCGCCCTCGAGTGCTTCACCCTGTACATCTTCCTCTCCGGTCTCCTTCTGCCCCGCCGCCTCCGCAGCCACCCGGTAGAACCTGGCGGACGCCCCCCCGCCTGAGCCTTCGCTAACCCCTAACCCCTAAATCCTGACCCCTGTGCTAGGCTGAACATCAGAACTGCCCGCCCTCATCGCGCGCCTATGCCTTCCCGTGCCGATCTTCGCTGGTCCCAGTTGCGCGTAGGCCTTCTCGTGGCCATCGCCGCCGCGGTTCTGATCTTCGTCATCTTCTCCACCACCAGCCAATCGGGGTGGTTCACCCAGCGCATCACCCTTTACACCTACGTCCCCGACGCCGGCGGCATGTTGAAAGGCGCCAACGTCAACCTGGAGGGCGTGGTGATCGGCAACGTCACCGGGGTCGGCTTGGCCGAGCATCCCCCCGATCCCAAAGCGCCGGTCAAGATCAGCATGAGCGTCACCACCGGCCATCAGCGCTGGCTGCGGACGGATTCCCCCGTGATGCTGGGCACCGCCGGACCGCTCGGCCAGACGCTGGTCAACATCAGCGCCGGCACGCTCGCCGCCCCGCCCGCGGTCAACGGCACGGTGCTGCCCGGGCAGGAATCCACCGGCATCAACCAGCTCATGGTGACCAGCCACGACGTGCTGGCCAACGCCAACGAGTTGGAACTGCGCATCGGCCAACTGCTCGACCAGATACAGAACGGCCAGGGGTCGCTGGGCAAGCTCCTCTACTCCAGCCAGCTCTACGACCGCTTCAACGCGGTGGCGCTCAATCTGCAGACCCTGACCGCCAACCTGAACCAGGGTAAAGGCACCGCCGGCGCGCTGCTCACCGACAAGACGCTGTACAACAAGCTCACCGCCTCGATTGACCATCTCGACGCGCTGCTTAACGACGTGCAGCACGGCAACGGCACAATGGCGAAGCTGGTCAACGACCCCGGCCTCTACAACCACGCCGACCAGTTGATGAGCAGCCTGCACCAGACGGTCTCGGCCCTCAACTCCGGCCAGGGTGCGATGGGGGCGCTGCTCACCAACTCCCCCACCAGCGCCAAACTCAAAGACGCCATCGCCCAACTCGACGCCGTGCTCACCGAGATGCAATCCGGCCAGGGCACCGTCTCCAAACTCCTCAAAGACCCCGCCCTCTACAACAACCTCAACAACCTCAGCACCGAAACCCGCTCCCTCATCCAGGCCATCCGCACCAACCCCAAGAAGTACCTCACCATCCACCTCAACATCTTCTAGTCACCACTTCGCCGCACAACTGCCATCTCCCGTCCGTCCCCCGCCGCCTCCAATCACTTTTGGAGGTTTGCCATGTCCGCGTCCCAGCCCGTCGGCTTCGTTCCCACCCCGGCCCAGCGCCGTCTGCTCGACTTCGTCGACGCCAACCCCAACCTATCGCGGCAACTTGGAGACGTTATGAGCAAGTGCGGGCGTCCGTTGCCGGCGAGCGACGCCCGGCCACAGCCCGACCAGCGGGAGGGCGGCTCCAGCAAGAGGTGGCCGTGCCACCCCGCACAGCACATTAGAACTCTCCGGAGCGTCCTGTGATGACCGCCGAGGACCTCCTGCAGTTCCTCGAAACCGAGCTTCCTGGCCTGGCCACGGCCAACTGCGATCTCCCGCGCCTCGCCGCTCTCACCCGCTACGCCCAAACCTGCCTCAAAGCCGTCGAGCTCGCCGACCTATCTCGCCGTCTCCGCGCCGTGGAGCAGACGCTCTCCGGAAGTTAAACCAAGTCCTGATTGGCCCACAAAGCCCGCATAAGCGTCCCACCGCTGGACGTCTCCACCTCCAGCCGCCCTCCCGCAGCCTCAATGATCCCGCGTGCGATCGGCAACCCCAGCCCAAAGCCGCGGCTCTCCGGTCCCCGCCAAAAGCGTTCGAAGATGTGCGGCAACTGTTCGGGAGCAATGCCCCCGCCGTGATCGCGCACGCTGACTGTCAGCGTCCCGCCGCTGCGCTCACACCAGACGTCAACCGCGGCGTGCGCCGGGCTGTGCTGGATGGCATTCTCCAGCAGGTTCACCCACGCCAGTTCGAGATCCTCAGCCGCCACTGCCACCCCGGTCTGGGCCAGGTCGAGATCATGCGCACACAGTCTCACCGCCAGCGACTCGGCCAGCGGCTGCACATGGTCCAGCGCGCTCCACACCGTGGCGCCGATCGCGCTCCGTGCCGCCGGTGCGTGCGCCTCCATCTCCGCCGCATCCAGATGGGCCAGCCGCAGCATGCGCTGCAAGAGTTGGTGCAGCCGCTCGGTGTCCTGCAGCGTCGCCGCCGCGGCGGCGCGGTACTCGGCCCCCTCGCGCGGCCGCTGCAGCAGCGTCTGCTGGGTGGCCTTGATGATGGCCACAGGTGTCTTGAGATGGTGCGCGGTATCCGCCAGAAACGCCAGCTGCTGCCGCTGCGCCTCCTGCAATCGCGCCAGCATCGTCTCCATCGCCGCAATCAGCGGCCGCAATTCGCTCACCGCCATGGATGGCGTCGTGGCCAGCCTCCACTGCCGCGGCGAAATCGCCGCCGCCTGTCGGGCCAACTCGCGCACCGGCTCCATCTCACGCCCGATCCGCCAGGCCGCATACCACGAGGTCAGCAACAGCAACCCCAGGCTGCTGGCCGCGATCGCCCATCCCGCCACCGCCGCCGCGTGATCCATGCCGGCCGTCGGCACCGCATAGGCTACCGTCAGCCGCGCCGGCGGTCCGGTTACGTCCTCTTCGCTGTCCAGCACCGGCAACCGCCCCACCACCACGCCCCGATACCCGGCGCCGCCTTCGGCAAAGTTCCAGTAGCCGCCGTCACTGCTTGCCTCCCGCCGTGCCACCCCCGCGGGAAGCGTCCCCCCCAGCACCGCTCCTTTCGGACCCGTCACCCGGTACAGCGCGCCCGCCTCCACCCCAGCCCGCGCCTGGCCGGGGTCGAACACCAAGCCTGAACCCGTCTCGGCATAGTGCACCACCGCCGCCAGCCCGCGCGCCCGCCCCTCGAGCGACGCGTCAAACGCCTGCCGCAGTTGCCGGCGGGTAAACGCGACGCCCGCCCACACCAGCCCCGCCGCCAGCAGCAGCTGCGCCCCCACCACGGCGGCCACCAGCCGCGCCCGCAACGACACCGGCCTCACGGCTTCAGCGCTTCACTCCGCAACGCGTAGCCTTGTCCCCGCAGTGTATGGATGAGCTTGCCCTCGCAGCCCTCGTCCAGCTTGCGCCGCAACCCGGAGATATAGACCTCGATCACGTTGCTGAAGCGCTCCCAGTTGTAGTCGTAGAGGTGCTCCAGCAGTTCCGTCTTCGACACCACCGCCCCCTCGCGGTGCGCCAGGTACTCCAGCACCCGGTACTCCATCGGCGCCAGCGCGATCGCTCGCCCTCCCCGCCGTACCTCACGCCGTCCGCTGTCCACCTCCAGGTCCGCAATCCGCAACAACGGGTTGGCTTGATCCTTGCCCCGCCGGACCAGCGCCTTCGCCCGCGCCAGCAGTTCGCCCATGTCGAACGGCTTGGAAAGAAAATCATCCGCCCCGGCGTTCAGCAGCGCCACCACGCAGGCTTTGTCGTCGCGTGCGGTGAGCACCAGCACCGGCGTCCGCCCTCCCGTCGCGCGATAGCGCCGCAGCACCTGCTCTCCCCCCAACCGCGGCAGCATCAGGTCGAGCACCATCAGGTCGTAGCTGCCGCCCCCGTCGGGGCTGGCCTCCTGCGCCAGAAAGAGGCCCTGCTCCCCGTCGGCCGCCACATCCACCGCATATCCGGCGTTTTCCCGCAGCGCCTGCGCCACCATGCCGGCCAGCCGGACCTCGTCCTCAATCACCAGCACCCGCACGTCATCCAGCCCTCTTAGCCATTATCGGGCAGCGCCTGGCCGGCTTTGTCCACGCGCACTTCCACCCGCTTGCCGTTGGCTTTGCGCACCACCGCTTCGTAGGCCTCAAACTTCCCCTGCGCGCTCACCGCCTCCACCCGCACCACCGTCCCCTGCTTCCGCAATGCCGCCTGCGCCGCCGCCGGCAGGCTGGCCAGCGTCACCGCGTCTTCCTGTTCGGTGATGCGACCCGTCGCGTCCATCGCAATGTCGCGGCGCTTCCCCGCCACCGTCAACTCGGCTTCATACTCGCGCTGGCCGTTCTCCATGTCGGTGGAAAGCCCGCGCAGTTTGGCCCCCTGGGCCACTTGCGCCTCCACCGTCGCCCGCACCGGCGCCGGCAGCTTCGCCATCGTCGTCGCACGGTCCTGCCCCCATACGCTGGCCCCCAGTGCCAGCGCCAATCCACTCAACACTCCAGCCCTGATGATTTTCTGCACGTTTCAACCCTCCGCCTCCCACCTTAGCGCCGCCTTCCTGAAGACAGCCTGAAGAGAAGAAGCCTAAAGTTGCCGACGGTTTCTGCCGTTAACGCCATGGGACTGCCAGACAAACGCTTTTGAAGGGAGCACTCACTATGAACGTCGCCGCAGTACACACCGACACCCCGGCCCAGGAGGCCATGGAAACGCCAGCCGTAACCAAGGCCCAAGCCGCCAAAGGTGATCCCCAGGCCATACGCAAACTCGCCCAGGAAAACGCCAAAAACTCACCCAGTACCCCGGCGGCAACCGCTCACACCCGCCCGGGCGGTCTGGACGTCCACGCCTGAACCCCCGCGGCTGCTCAGGGCTTCTTGCCGGTCACGATCCGCACCACATCCGGCCAAAACTCCGCTTCAAGGTTGAAGATCGCCGCTCCGCCCAGATCAATCCCCATCCGGCTCAGGCTCAGTCCCCACCCCCGGTCGGCCTTCGGGTAGTACAAGTTCGACACCGCGCCCGTGACCACCGTGCCCGTCAGCGCGCCGCTGGCGAAGGTCCAGCCGCTGCGGTCGTCCTTGCGCATGATGAACACCCGGGTCAGGGCGTAGAACACGCGCCCGCCCACCGATCCCGTCCCCAGCCGGAAGAAGCGCGGATCCTGGTGCAGCAGTGACGGCATGAAGTAGTCGCCGACGAAGCCCGAAACGTTGGCGTCGAGCAGCGCCGCCCCGTAGCATTTCCCGTACCCACCCCAGCCGTGACCGTAGCCACAGAACCCGGTGCTGTCATGCTCCAGCACCCCCGCCTCGACGGCGCTCGCCGCCAGTCCGGTCGGGTCATAGGCGTCCTCGAGAAACAAATTCAGCTTCTCCCGTGAGCTCAGCGGCGGCACATTCTTCAGGTAGCTCACGTTGTACGCCGGGACAATCAGAAAAATGTGCCCCGGCGTCGCCTGCTTCGGCGGCTTGGCGGTCTGCCCTGTCCCCGCCTGCTGCGTCCAGTCTTTGTCCAAGGCTCCGTACTCCGGGTGCCAGCAGGTGCTCGTGTTGAGAGCCGAGAAGAGCGCCACCGGTCGCTCTGCCACTTGTAAACTCTTGGGGGGCGGCACACATTGCGCACCCAACCCACAAGTCAGGCCGAGCGCAACGACCATCAATGACCAGGATTTCATGCCCTGAGTCTACGCGGTTCCCCGCCGCATCCGTGCCACCGACAATTAATTTTTTCGCTGGCCCTAATGGAAAAACTCCGCCACCGGCTTCGCACCCTAGGTAGAAACTGTCTTGGCCTTTCGGCCTGCGCTACTCTATTCCTTCCTGCATGTGCGCTCTTCGCCGCTTCGCGCCCACCCTGCTCGCCGCTGCCTGCCTGACGGCGGCGCAGACCCCGGCCCCCCCGCCCGCGCCTGCCTTCTCCCTCGTCCAGGCCGAGGCCCGCGCCCGCGCCAACAGCCCCGATTTTGCCGCCGCCCTAGCCGCCCAGGACATCGCCGCCGCCCAGCACACCCAGGCGCGCGCCGCTCTCCTCCCCTCGCTCAGCTACAACAACAGCTACATCTACACCCAGGGCTTCCGCTTTATCGCCAACAACGCCGTGCACGAGTACCTCAGCCAGGGAAACCTGCACGAGGCCCTCGACTTCGGCTCCTACGCCGCCCTCCGCCAGGCGCAGGCCGGCCAGGCGCTGACCCGCGCCCAGACCGAGATCGCCGCCCGCGGCCTCGACGCCACCGTCACCTCCGACTACTACGCAGTCCTGGCCGCCGCCCACAAGCAGGCGACCGCCAAGCAGGCGCTCGACAATGCCCAGAAATACCTCACCATCAGCCAGGACCGCGAGCGTGGCGGCGAGGTGGCGCACGTGGACGTGATCCAGGCGCAGATCGAAGTCGAGCAGCGCCAGCGCGCCCTGACCGAGGCCAATCTCGCCGCCGAGCAAGCGCGCTTGCAGCTCGCCGTCCTCCTCTTCCCCAACTTCAACCAAACTTTCACTCTGGTGGATGATCTCGATACTCCCCCCACC
Organism: Terriglobales bacterium; assembly: GCA_036561225.1. Lineage (GTDB taxonomy): Bacteria > Acidobacteriota > Terriglobia > Terriglobales > SCQP01 > SCQP01. The sequence goes on along the minus strand of DATBPS010000017.1, from coordinate 20,236 downwards.
CTGCCGCCGCTCGACCAGATCTCCGCCCTCGCCCGCCGCCAGAACCCCGCGTTGGCCGCCGCCTCCGCCGGCCTCGCCCAGGCCCGGAGCGGTGTGGGCGTAGCCCGCGCCGCTCTTCTCCCCGCGCTGACGCTGGACTACTACTACGGCATCGATGCTCCGCAGTTTGCCGTGCACGGCCCCGCCGGCCAGAACAATCTCGGCTCGGCCGCCACCGCCACCCTCAACATCCCCATCTTCGCCTGGGGCGCGCACCGCGCCACCCTCAATGCCGCCCAGGCCACACGCCGTCAGGCCGAGTCCCAGTTCAGCTTTGCCCAGCGGGAGCAACAGGCGGCTGTCGCCGGCTTCTACGCCGAGGCGCAGGCCGCCCAGGGCGAGCTGGCCTCGCTGCTCAACACCCGCGACCTCGCCGCCCAAAGCCTGCGCCTCACCGCGCTACGCTATCAGGATGGAGAAGGCACCATCCTCGAGCTGGTGGCGGCGCAGACCGCGGCCAGCGACTCCCGCAATGCCTATGACGATGGCCTGGTGCGTTTCCACGTCGCCCTGGCGCAACTTGAAACCCTGACCGGCCCCTTGCACCCATGAAGCCGCACACGCCTCTCCGCCTTCTTCCCCTGGCCGCGCTGGCCACTTTGGCCGGCTGCGCGCTCGCGCTGGCCGCCTGCTCCTCCGCCGCCGATCAGCCCGCCCAGCAGCCCGTGGTGGCGGTGCAGGTGGCGCCCGCCAAGGTCACCAAACTGCAACAGTGGGTGCGCGCCCAGGCGGTGCTCTACCCGCTGCATCAGGCGGTCATCACCCCCAAGATCAGCGCTCCCGTCCGCCGCTTCTTCGTCAACCGCGGCGACCGCGTCCACGCCGGCGAGCCGCTGGCGCAACTTGAGAATCGCGACCTCGCCGCCGCCGCCCAGGAAGCCGAGGCCCAGCAGTCCGCCGCCCACGCCGCCTACCAGACCGCCATCGCCGGCTCCATCCCCGCCGAGTTGCAGAAGGCCCAACTCGATGCCGCCGCCGCCCGCCAGACGGTCGCCAATCTCCAGAAAATCTACGACAGCCGCCGCCAGCTCTTCCAGCAGGGGGCGCTGCCGCGCCGCGATCTTGATCAGGCCAACCTCGATCTCACCAACGCCAAAAACACCGCCGCCCTCGCCGCCCAGCACCTCACCGCCCTCGAACATGGCGGCCATGCCCAGGCGGTGGCCGCCGCCAAGGCCGACCTCGATGCCGCCACGGCCCGCGCCGCCGCTGCCCAGGCGCAGTTGAGCTACTCCGAAATCACCAGCCCGATTGACGGCGTGGTCGCCGACCGCCCCGTCTATCCCGGCGAGCTCGCCACCCCCTCCAGCCCGCTCATGACCATCGTGGATCTCTCCCAGGTGGTGGCGCGCGTGCCCCTGCCCGCCGCCCAGGCGGCGCTGCTCAAGCTCGGCGATCCAGCCACTCTCAGCCTGCCCGGAGGCGATCGAACCTGGTCCGGAAAAGTTATCGTGGTGAGCCCCGCCACCGACCCCGGCAGCACCACCGTCGAGGTCTGGGCGCAGGCGGCCAACCCCGGCGGCGATCTCAAGCCCGGCACCACCGCCGCCGTCGCCATGCTGGCCCGCACCCTGCCCGACGCCCTTACCGTGCCCGCCTCGGCGCTGTTGACCGACGACAGTGGCGCAACTTCCGTCATGGTGGTGGGCAGCGACAACAAGGCCCACAGCCGCCCGGTGGATGTCGGCGTGCGTGAGCCCGATCAGGTGCAGATCGTCAAAGGCCTCAAGCCGGGCGAGCGCGTCGTCTCCGTCGGCGCTTACGCGCTGGCCGACAACTCCAGCGTCACCATCGTCTCCGCCGCCCCCGCCGCCCCCGCCGGGGAGCCGCAACCGTGAGCGCTCCTGTGGAACCGGCCCGCGAAAAAATTGCCGGCGGCGTCGCCTGGATCGAACCCCTCGCCCGCCCCCTGGTCTTCCTCATCATCACCCTGGCCCTGGTCGGCGGCTATCTCGCCTTCACCCTGCCCATCTCCGTCTTCCCGCAAACCGACTTCCCCCGTATCGTCGTCGGCGTGGACAACGGCGTGATGCCCATTGACCAGATGATGGTCACCATCACCCGCCCCCTCGAAGAAGCCGTCAACAGCGTTCCCGGCCTGCAAAAGGTCACCTCCATCACCAGCCGCGGCTCGGCCGAGATTGACCTCTACTTCAACTGGCAGGTCAACATGGTCACCACCCTGCAGTTGGTCAATGCCGCCCTGGCCCAGGTGCAGGGCCAACTTCCGCCCACCGCCACCATCGAAAGCCACCGCCTCACCTTCGCCAGCTTTCCCATCCTCGGCTACAGCCTGACCTCGAACACCGTCCCGCAAACGGCTTTGTGGACGATGGCGACCTACGACCTGAAGCCCCAGCTCAACCGCCTCGACGGTGTCGCCACCGTGCTGGTGCAGGGCGGCCAGGAACCTGAGTTTCAAATCACCCCCGACTCCGCCAGGCTGCAGGCCGCCGGCATCACCGTGCAGGATCTGCTCGATGCCGTGCAGCGCACCAATCTCGTCCAGTCCCCGGGTCTGCTGGAACAGAACCATCAGCTCTATCTCGCTCTGGTCAACGGCCAGGTGACCGATCCGGCGCAGATCGCCGCCGTGGTGGTCAAGACCACCGCCGCCGGTACGCCGGTGCGCATCGGCGATGTGGCCACCGTCGCGCCTTCGGTCAAGCCCGTCTACACCCTGGTCAACGCCGACGGCAAGCCGGCGGTGCTGCTTTCCATCAACCGCCAGCCGCTCAGCAACACCCTGGCGGTGGCCAATGAGGTCCACGCCAAGATCGTCGCATTGCAGAAAACCCTGCCGCCGGGGGTGCGGCTCGAGCCTTACTACGACCAGTCCACCCTGGTCAGCCAGTCCATCCACAGCGTGCGCGACGCCATCCTGCTGGGGCTGATCCTGGCCTCCATCGTGATGGTGCTCTTCCTGCGCGACTGGGGCAGCTCGCTCGTCGCCGGACTGGTCATCCCGGTCACCATCCTCATCACCTTCATCATCATGTCGGTGCTGGGCCAGAGCTTCAACCTGATGAGCCTCGGCGGCCTCGCCGCCGCCGTCGGCCTGGTGATTGACGATGCCATCGTGGTGGTCGAAAACATCGTCCTCCACCGCGACGCGGGCAAGGACCGCATGGCCGCCATCCATGCCGCCCTGGGCGAGATCACCAAGCCGCTGGTGGGCTCCACCATCACCCCCATCGTCGTCTTCCTGCCGCTCATCTCCATTACCGGCGTCACCGGCGTCTTCTTCCGCGCCCTGGCCATCACCGTCGCCGTGGCGCTGCTCACCTCCCTGGCCCTGGCGCTGACCTGGACGCCGGTGCTCAGCCGTACCTTCCTCGCCGCTCACAAGCACCGCCCCCTGCCCGCCAACTACGACGACCTCAGTCCGGCCGAGCGGGTGCTGGCCGCCGAGGAGGCCTCGCTCACCGGCTTCTTCCGTCGCGTGGTTGGCTGGTACGAAAAGTGGATGCGCCGCGCCCTCGCCCGCCCCCTGTGGCTCGCCGCCTTCAGCCTGCTGCTCATCGCCGCCGCCTGGTTCTGCTACCGCGCCCTCGGCACCGATCTCCTCCCCGAGATGGACGAAGGCGGTTTCGTCCTCGACTACGTCATGCCGCCCGGCAGCTCGCTCACCGAAACCAACCGCGTGCTGGACGGCATCGAGGGCATCCTGCGCGGCATCCCTGAAGTGGAGAGCACCTCCCGCCGCACCGGCATGCAGTTGGGTCTGGCCACCGTGACCGAGGCCAACACCGGCGATATTTCAGTGCTGCTCAAGCAGGACCGCTCGCGCGGCATAGACGACGTCATCGCCGACGCCCGCGCCCGCATCACCCACGCCTATCCCCAGCTCGACATTGACTTCACCCAGGTCCTGCAGGACATGATCGGCGACCTCACCAACGCCCCCCAGCCGGTGGTGATCAAGCTCTTCAACCCCGACGGCGACCTGTTGAACGACTGGGCCCCGAAAGTTGCCGACGCCATCGGCAAAGTGCCAGGCGTGGTGGACGTCCTCAACGGCGTGGACGACGCCTCAAGCGGCCCCGCCGTCGTCTTCCACGTCAACCAGGCGGCCGCTTCCCACGCCGGTTTCACCGCCGCTGAGGTGGCCACGGATGCCGCCGCGCTGCTGCAGGGGGCGACCTCCGAACTCCCCGTCGTCGCCCACGACCGCGCCTACACGCTGCGGGTGCGTTTCCCCGCCGCCGACCGCTTCACGCTCGACGCCCTGCGCAACACCGTGCTGGTCAGCGCCAGCGGCCATACCGCCACCCTCGGCGAGCTGGCCGAGGTCGCCACCCTCCCCAGCCAGACCGAAATCCTGCGCGAAAACTTGCAGCGCCGCGTCGAAGTATCCGCCCGCCTCGAGGGTGTGGACCTGGGCACCGGCATCGCCGGCGTGCAGCACGCCGTGGCCCAACTGCACCTGCCCTCCGGCATTCGCGTCGAATACGGCGGCGGCTTCGAGGAGCAACAGAAATCCTTCGCCGACCTGGCCCGCGTGCTGGTGCTGGCGGTGGTGCTGGTGTTCCTGGTGCTGCTGTTCGAGTTCCGCGACTTCTCCGCTCCGCTGGCCATCCTGGCCTCCGCCCTGCTCTCCACCGCCGGCGTCTTCTTCGCCCTGCTCATCACCCACACCACCTTCAACGTGGCCTCGTTCATGGGGCTCATCATGGTGATCGGCATTGTCGCCAAAAACGGCATCCTGCTGCTCGACGCCGAGCAGCAATTCCGCGCCCTCGGCCTCGATCCGCTGGAAGCCATGGTCCAGGCCGGCCGCCGCCGCCTCCGCCCCATCGTCATGACCGCCCTCGCCGCCGTCGCCGGCATGTTGCCCCTCGCCTTCGCCCTCGGCGCCGGCTCCCAGATGCTTCAGCCCCTGGCCATCGCCGTCATCGGCGGCATCCTCATCTCCATGGTCCTCTCCCTGCTCATCACCCCCGCCGTCGACTACCACCTCCGCCGCTGACCGTCAAAAAAAAGCGGCGGACCGAAGTCCGCCGCCTACCCGCTTGATTAGTGCACCGTGTGCGGGTGCCCACCACCACCGCCGCCGCCTCCGGGCCGCGCCGCGGGATGGCTGCCGCCCCCGCCGCCGCCCGGCCGTGCTTCCCGCGCCGGGGGCGCGGAACGCGGGGCTTCCATGCGCGGCGCTTCCATGCGGGGGGCCTGCATACGGGGCGGGGCGCTCTCCCGCGGCGCCGTCATCACGCGGTCGTTCATGCGCAACGGAGGCCGCGCCTCGGGCGCGCGCGACTCCGCCGGGGGACGGAAGCGCGGCTGGTACTGCGGCCGGGCTTCTGCTGCCGGACGGCCAGGCGCAGCTTCGCTCCGCGGCTGCGGCTCGAAGTGCTGCCAGCCACCGCCGCCGCGCGGCGCCGGAGCCGCCTCATGCGGCGGACCGGGGCGCTGCGGCGCGGCCTGACGCTCGGGTGCCGCGGCTGCCGGCGCGTGCGCCTGCGGCGGGCCGCCGAAACGCTGCCATCCCGGCCGCGCCTGGGGCGCCGGCTGAGCCTCGCGCGGCGCCGCCTGCGGGGCGCGCTCAAAGCCGCGCGGACTTAACGGCGTGCGTTCCTGAGGTGCGCGCGCCTGCGGTGGGCGATCCTGCGGTGCGCGCGCCTGCGGCGCGCGTTCCTGGGGTGCGCGGGCCTGCATCGGCCCATGCGCCGGACGTTCCACCACCGTCCCACGGGTGCCGAAGAACCGCGTCGGTTCGTGCGGCACCGTCGCCGGACGCTCCGCCCGCACTCCCAGCGCGCTCTGCTCCGGACGTAGCGCCACCCGCCCGTTCAACGCCTGCACATGGTTCACTTCATTGGCCGAGACGTGCACGCGTCCCTGTACACCGCCGCGGGCGAACTCGTTGCGCGGCACGCGGATGACCGCATTCCGTACCCGCACGTCGGTCCGCATCATGTTGAGGTTCGAATACGCGATGCGTTCATGGCTGACCACCGCCAGCGGATGAATGCGCGCGCCGAAGCGGAAGCCCACTCCCACGCCCACTCCCCACCACGGATGCCAATAGTCGCACGGACCCACCGGTAGCCAGCCGATGCTCACGCCGCCGCCCCAGCCGAAGAAGCTGACATACGCCGGCGCCCAGTACGGACGGTAGTACGGCGTCACCGGCCCCGGCCACCACACCCACCGCGGTCCATACACAAACCAGCGGCCATAGTGATACGGCGTCCAGCCCCAGGGCTCATATCCAACCCACGTCCAGCCCCAGTACGGCTGCCAGTCCCAGCGGCCGTTGCTGTACGGCGTCCAGCTGTCCGGTTCGTTCGGCACCCACACCTGGCCGTAGCCGGGCACGTAGGTCCAGTAACCGTAGCCGTCCATTTGGGCCGCGCCGGTATAGTAGCGGTTGGTGTGCTGCATCGCCTGCGCCTGTTCCAGGGCGTTGTCACGGTCGCGGTTCCACTCGTCCCAGCTATCGCGGCCGGGAGCGTCGGTGATCTGGAACTGCGGCGAATCGGTCCCCTCCACCGTGATCTGCTGCCCCTGCTTCAACTGGGTGCTGCCCTGCGGCGTCGAAATGTCGGCGCTGCCTTCGCGGGCGATCACCTGCGTCTCGCCGTCGCTGTCCACCAGAATGCGCAACACGCTCGCCCCGCGCGGCCGGATGGCCACGTTGGGGGTGTCAATCTCGGCCGGCGCGCCGCCCCCGCGGGTAATGTAGTCGGCCAGACCCGAGCCGAGTTGAATGCTGATCTGGTTGTTGTCCAACTCCACCAGGTTGGCCTGGGCGTTGTCGCCCAGCCGCAGCGTGTTGGCGTAATCCATTTGGACTTCGGCGCGCGCTCCCGCGCCCGCCGCCACCTTGTCGCCGGTGACCAGCGGCGCATTGATCGCCCCCGCCACCCACTCGCCGGTGTCGCCGCGCTGGGTGGTGACGTTGCCGCGCAAGGCGCTCAGGTGCGCCACGATCTGATTGGATACCGGCGCCGCTCCGCCCTCATCCTGAGACTGCGCCGCCAGCAGGCCGGCACCCGCCAAGCCGGCCATCACCGCCACGAAGAACCGATACCATTTGTGCCGCATAAGGCGACCTCCACGTACTGCTGCCCTTTTCCATGCACGTTGCGGGCCAGCACTCAAACTCTGCCTAATCAAGCAGATGCGTTGCCCCGGCGGGGCGATTCGTGGTGTCTTTCAACCACCCTGGTGGTTTTCAACCACATCCTGGTCATCGTCCCCCATGGTGGACAGCCTGTACCGCAGCGCATTCCGCGAAAGTCCCAGCAGCCGCGCCGCCTGGCTCTTGTTCCCATTCGCCCGCCGCAAGGCATCGCGGATCACCTGCTGCTCCCACTGCTCCAGCGTCCAGCCGGCCGGCAGCAGCGCGCCGCCGGGTGTGGGCGGTGAGGGCGGGGTCAGTTCCAGCCGGATATCGGCGACATCGAGGGTGGGGCTGTCGGCCAGCGCCACGGCGCGCTCGATAATGTTCTCCAGCTCGCGCACGTTGCCGGGCCAATCGCACGCCATCAGCCGCTCGATCGCGGCCGCGGTGAAACCGCCGAGCGGCTTGCCCGCCCGGGCCGCGAAGCGGCGCAGGAACAGCTCGGCCAGTTCGGGGATATCTTCCTTGTGCTCGCGCAGCGGCGGTAGTTCGATGGGCACCACATTGAGCCGGTAATACAGGTCCTCGCGGAAGCTGCCTTCCTCCAGCGCGGCCCGCAGATTGCGGTTGGTGGCGGCGATCAGCCGCACATTCACTTTCAACGTGCGGGTGGCGCCCAGCCGCTCGAACTCCCGCTCCTGCAAAACGCGCAGCAGTTTGGCCTGCACCCCCAGCGGCACATCCCCGATCTCATCGAGAAACAGCGTGCCTTGGTCGGCCAGCTCGAACTTGCCCGGCTTGGCGCGCACCGCGCCGGTGAAGGCGCCCTTCTCATAGCCGAACAACTCGCTCTCCAGCAGGTTCTCCGGGATGGCGGCGCTGTTGATCTTGATGAACGGCCCCGTGGCGCGCCGCGAGTGCTGGTGCAGGGCGCGGGCGATGAGATCCTTGCCCACCCCGCTCTCGCCCCCCAACAGCACCGTCGAGTCGCTCGCCGCCACCCGCGCCACCATGGCCAGCGCCTGCTGCATGCGCTCTCCCCGGCCGATGATGTTGGGGAAGTCGTACCGCTGGGCCACCGCCTCGCGCAGCGACTCGTTCTCCCGCTGCAGCCCGGCGACGTGCAGCTCCTTCTCCACCACCAGGCTCAGCTCCTCCAGCGAAAACGGCTTCAACAGGTAATCCGCCGCCCCCGCCTTCATCGCCTCCACCGCCGTCTCCACCGTGCCGTGGGCGGTCATCACGACCACCGGCAGCGCCGCGTGTTCGCGCTTGATGGCCTGCAGGAAGGCCAGCCCGTCCATGCCCGGCAGCCGCAGGTCGGTGATCACCAGCTCGGCGCTGCCCTCTTCCAGCCGCGCCAGACCCTGTTCGGCATCGGCCACGGCGGTGACCCGGTGCCCGGCGCCCGTCAACTGCATCTCCAGCAGCCGGCGCATCCGCGCTTCATCTTCAACGATTAACAGTTGCGCCATGGTGGTTACCCGCCGCGAGGCAGAAAGATCTCAAACTCCGCGCCCGGTCCGCCCTCCGGGTTGAGACGGAAGCGGCCGCCGTGCTGGTCCACAATTTTGGCCACAATCGCCAGCCCCAGGCCCACGCCGGTGGCTTTGGTGGTGAAAAAAGGATTGAAGATCTGCTCCCGCAACTCCGGCGGCACCCCCGGGCCGGCATCGCGGAAAGTAATGCGCACCCCTCCGGCCCCGTCTTTGATCGCCGGCGCCGCCCGGACCGCCAGTTTCCCGCCGCCCTCGCCCATCGCCTCATAGGCGTTGGTCGCCAGGTTGGCGAAAGCGCGCTCCATCAGCGTGGCGTCGAGCGCCACCGCGGGAAGATGGCGGCCGTAGTCGCGCTCCACCTCGACCGTCGCCGCCGGCCATCGCTGCCGCGCCTCCTCCAGCGCCTGATCGAGCAGCGGCCCGAGCGCCGTCGCGCGGCGTTCCAGGTGCAGCGGCCGGGCAAAATCAAGGAAGCGCGCCACCAGCACCTTCACCCGTTCCACTTCGCCGGCGATGTAGCCCGTCATCTCCGCCGCCACCGGCGGCGCGCCGCCGAGGTTCTGCCGCAGCATCTCCACCGACCCCTGGATCACCGCCAGCGGGTTGCGGATCTCATGCGCCAGACCCGCCGAAAGCTGGCCCAGCGCCGCCAGCCGCTCCGCCGTCCGCGCCTGCTGCTGCGCCTGCCGTGCCCGCCCCTCGGCGGCTTCACGGTCCATCACGAAACGGTTGATGATCACCGCCAACAGGAAAAAAAAGAACACCCGCAGCGCCAGCTCGTCCCGCGCCCCCGCATCAAAGCTGTAGTAGCGCAAGGCGGGGAACAAATACGAGCAGTAGGCCGCCGAGGCCGCCGCCGTCCAGCCCATCGCCGCCCACGGCCGGAACAACATCGCCGCCGTCACCACCGGCACATAGAAGATCGGGTAGTAGCGGCTGTTGATCGCCATCTGCCCGGTGTGGCCGATGAGCAGCGTGGCCAGCGCAATCTTGATCCCTACCGCCAGCGCGCGCCCCCACCGCGGCGAACGCTCCAGCAGCCGCCCCTCATACAGCTGGAACAGCGCAAAGCCCAGCAGGATCAGTTGCTTGTGAATCTCGTTGATGGGCGGCAGCACCGCCAACCCGGCCAGAAACATCAGCCAGGCGGCGTCCATCCACGTCCAGCGCCCTGGGCGCCGGCCCTCCACCCCTTCCGTCACGCTTCGATTGTAAGCGCAGCTTCGGCCCGGGCCGGCCCCGCGCCAAAACGTTGCTATCATGGCGCGCATGGATACTCTGGCCGCCAACCGCCGCCGTTTCCTCGCCGCCTGCTCCACCCTCGGCCTTACCTCGACCCTGCTCCCCGGTCTGCTCTGGGCCCGCATGGTCGAAGGCGACCCCGCCGCCGCCGCGGTCGAGGTCACCCCGGCACTGCTCGACCAGGTGACCGCCCTCGCCGGCCTGACCGTCACCGACGCCGAGCGCGACCACATGGTGCGCACCTTCCAGGGGCAGTTGCGCAGTCTCGATGAGCTGCGCAAAATTCCCCTGGTCAACGCCGATCCCCCGGCGCTGCTGTTCAACCCCGTGCTGCCGGGCATGAAGTTCTCCACCGCGCGCCGGCCGGTGCGTCTGTCGCCCACCGCCGCCGCGCGCGCGCCCAGGGACATCGAGGATGTCGCCTTCCACACTGTGCGCCAACTCGGCGAGCTGGTACGGGCGAAAAAGGTCAGCTCGGTCAATCTGACCGAAATGTATCTCGCCCGTCTGCGCCGCTACGATCCGCTGCTCCACTTCGTCATCACCTACACCGAGGAGCGCGCCCTGGCCCAGGCGCGCGAAGCCGACCAGGACCTCGCCCGCGGCCGCTACCGCGGCCCGCTGCACGGCATCCCCTGGGGCGCCAAGGACCTGCTCGCCGCCAAGGGATATCCCACCACCTGGGGGGCGCAACCCTATGAGCACCAGAGCTTCGACAACGACGCCACTGTGGTCAAACGCCTGGACGCCGCCGGCGCGGTGCTGATCGCCAAGCTCAGCCTCGGCGCCCTTGCCCAGGACGACGTCTGGTTCGGCGGCCAGACGCGCAATCCCTGGAAACCCAGTCAGGGCTCCAGCGGCTCCTCCGCCGGGCCCGCCTCGGCCACCTCCGCCGGTTGCGTGGGTTTCTCGGTCGGCTCGGAAACCGAAGGTTCCATCTCCAGCCCCTCGACCCGGTGCGGCGTCACCGGCCTGCGGCCCACCTTCGGGCGTGTGGACCGCTCCGGGGCCATGACCCTTTCCTGGAGCCAGGACAAGCTCGGCCCCCTTTGCCGCTCGGTCGAAGACTGCATGCTGGTGCTGCTGGCCATCTATGGCCCCGAGCCAGGCCCCAACGCCGACCGCACCGTGCTCGACGTTCCTTTGAACTGGGATGCCCTGCGCCCCGTGACCCGTCTGCGTGTCGGCTATGTCAAGGCGGCCTTTGACCGCGAGGCCCAGCCGCTGACCGGCAACTTCGGCGGTCGCAACCTGACCGAAGCCCAGCGCACCGAATTCGCCGCCCGCCGCGCCGAGCAGTCAAAGTTCGATCAGGCCGTGCTGGACACGCTGCGCGGCTTGGGCGTCACGCTCCACCCCGTCGAGTTGCCCGAAGAGCCACCCTTCGCCGGCTACGGTCCGGCGGTGAACTGCGAGGCGGCGGCGGCCTTCGATCCGCTCACCCGCAGCGGCCGCGACAAGCTGATGGAAGCCCCGGTTCCCAACCCCTCCACCTGGCCCAACACCTTTCGCGTGGCCCACTTCTACCCTGCGGTGGACTACCTCAACGCCGACCGCATCCGTCTCAAGCTGATGGAGAAGATGGACGCGCTCATGCGCGACTACGACGTACTGGTCACCCCCACCAGCGGCAGCCAGTTGGCGATTACCAATCTCACCGGCCACCCCGCCTGCATTGTGCCCAACGGCTTCCGCGCCAGCGACGGCACGCCCACCAGCATCACTTTCCTGGGCAAACTGTGCGGCGAAGAGTATCTCTGCCTTTTGGCTCGCGCCTATCAGAACAAGACCGGCTTCCACCTCAAGCACCCCGACCTCAAAGCCTGACCGGCTCGCGCTCGAGGCGTATCTTCCAGCGCTCGTTGACCACCGCCTGCACATGCTTGGCCAGCGCTTCGATCTCGGCGGCGGTAGCCCCGCCGCGGTTGACGATGGCCAGCACATGCTTGCGTGACAGGGCCGCATGGCTCCCGGGCAGTTGAAACCCCTTGTGCAGGCCGGCATTTTCGATCAACCAGGCCGCCGACAGCTTTACCCGCTGCCCGTCTTTATACCGCGGTGCTGCAGGCGGCAGAGCCGCGGCGACTTCGGCTTCCACCACCGGATTTTTGAAAAACGATCCCGCGCTGCGGCCATCTTCCATTCCCGGTTCGAGCAGCATCGCCTTGCCGCGGCGCAGCCCCCGCACCGCTTCCCGCACCTCCACCAGCGAGGGTGCGTCGGTGGCGAACTGCCGGCGCAGCTCGGGATACCGCAGCGTCGCCGCACCACCCGGCCGCAGTTGAAACTCCACCGCCGTGATCACAAACCGCCCGCGGTCTTCCCGATTGAAGCGGCTGCTGCGATAGGCAAACCCGCACTCGGCATTGGTCAGCGTAACCCACGCCCGCGCTTTCCGGTCCCAGGCCCGCGCCCCGACCATGGCCTCGGCGACTTCCTGCCCGTACGCGCCCACGTTCTGCACCGGCGTCGCCCCCACGCTGCCCGGAATGCCGCTCAGGCACTCGAACCCCGCCCAGCCACGCGCCACGCAACCGGCCACGAATCCGTCCCAGTCCTCACCCGCCGCCACCTCAATGCGCCCCGCTCCCGTCTCCTGCTGTCCCGCGAGCGCCATGTGCAGCACCAGCCCCGGGTAGCCATCATCGCCGGCCAGCACATTGCTCCCCCCGCCCAGCACTGCCGCCGTAACTCCGCGCGCCTCCGCCCACGCCAGCGCTTCGGGAATGTCCGCCTCGTGCGTGACTTCGGTCCAATACCGCGCCCCGCCCCCCACCCCCAGCGTGGTGTGCCGCGCCAGACTTTCCTGCCCGGTGATGTTCACACGTAATCCGAGCAGCTCATGTAGTAGTGACACCGCGGGCAGCGCAGCTTGCATCCCCGATCCCGCAACTTCTCCGAACAGTTCGGGCAATACAGCATGGCCGCATTCAGCGCCGCCTCATCGCTCACCGACGCCTCATCCGAACTGTTCCCTGTACCCTGTTCCCTGTTCACTTGTGTCCCATGGGTTTTCTCGCCACCGCCACCACCGAGATGCACAAGGCCACAAACAACAGCATGGCCCAGAGATTGCTGCCCGCCCACGAGGCGCCCAGAATCCGCGGCCCGATGGCGAACTGGCCGTGGGCGATCTCGCCCTTGGCCTCCATATACGATACCGCCGCCGCCACCAATCCAAACACCGCCGCCCCGGCGATCAGGCCGCTGGCGTACAGCGCCCCGCTGCCCGTCTCGCCCTCTTCCTTGTTCCCCTTCCTCTCCACCAGCCAGCGCAGCGCCCCGCCCACGAAGATGGTGGCCGTCGTGCCGATACCGAGATAGCTGCCCACCGCGAAGGCCAGCGAGCGCACGCCCAGCAGCTCCACCGCAATCACCAGAAACACGCCGATCAGGATCAGCGCCCACGGCAGTTGCCGGTTCAGCAGCCCATTGATGATGGTGGCCATCAGCCGCGCCTGCGGCGCCGCCACCTGCTCGCTGCCGATGCCCTGCACCCACTGAATTTCCACGTTGCCACTGGCCGGATTGTACAGATACTTGCCGTCGGGGATGGTATGCGAGCCGATGACGTTCAGTTCCCAGTACGTCCGCTGCCCGAGGTTCGGCAACTGTCCCTTGGGCAGGGTATAGCTCAGGCTCTCGACGCTGACCCCCGGCTGCCCGGTGACGCCCACATGCGGGTTGGACGCCAGCGCGGGCAGCGCGATGGTCTGCGGCTGGTAAGACGAGTAAGCGGCGTTGAGAAAGGGCACGGTATAACCCACCACCACCACCGACGCCACCACCCCGATCATCAGCGTGAACTGCTGCTTCCAGGGCGTCGCGCCCACCAGATAGCCGGTCTTCAAATCCTGCGAGGTCGCGCCGGCGATGGCGGCGGCGATGGCCACCGCTCCGCCCACGCTCAGCGCCAGCGCCGCATACAGATGTCCCGTCCAACCGGCGCCGATGAAGAACAGGCAGGTCACCACCAGCGTGGCGATGGTCATGCCCGACACCGGGTTGCTGGAATTGCCGATCAGCCCGACGATGCGGCTGGACACGGTGACAAAGAAAAACCCAAAGATGACCACCAGCAGCGCGCTGAGCACATTGCTGAACCAGTGGGCCTGGGTGTTGTACTTGAACGCCAGGATCACCCACATCAGCAGGCCCAGCACGATCGCGCCCGCCGCCACCGTCCAGGTGGGCAGGTCGCGCTCCGTCCGCGGCACCAGCGCCGCCGCCAGCTTCTTTCCGCCGGCGCGCATGTCGCGCGTGCTGCCTTTGAAGGCGGCGATGATGGTGGGCAGGGTGCGCGCCAGGGTGATCAGGCCCGCCGCCGCCACCGCCCCGGCGCCGATGGGCCGGATATAGGCGCTCCACACCTGGTCGGCGTTCATCTGCGAGATGGGGATGGTGGAAGGGTAAATCGCCTGCGCAAACTGGCTGCCAAAGAACTTGATCGCCGGCGCGATCACCAGCCACGAGATCACCCCACCGGCGAACATCGTACCGGCGATCCTGGGGCCGATGATGTAGCCCACGCCCAGATACTCCGGCGTCACATCGGCGCGCAGGCTGGCCCCCGGCAGCCAGGACGGATCATAGTTGGCCGTCCCCTTCCAAAACTGCAGCGTGTCCATGAACAGCTTGTAGACGCCGCCCACCGTCAGGCCCAGGAACACCCGCCCGGCGAAGTTGCCGCCCTTCTCGCCCGCCTGCAAAACATCCGCGCAGGCCGCGCCCTCGGGGTAGGGCAGGCTCTCATGCTCCTGCACGATGAGGTAGCGGCGCAGCGGGATCATGAACAGAATCCCCAGCCAGCCGCCGATCATGGCCAGCAGAAAGATGCGCGAGTACTCCAGAGGAAATCCCAGGAAGATCATCGCCGGCAGGGTAAAGATCACCCCTGCCGCCACCGACTCGCCCGCCGAGCCGGTCGTCTGCACGATGTTGTTCTCGAGGATGCTCGAGTTCCCCAGCTTCTTGAACAGGCTGATGGTCAGCACCGCGATCGGGATCGAGGCCGACACCGTCAATCCGGCGCGCAAGCCCAGGTAGGTGGAGACGGCGCCGAACAAAATGCCGAAGCCTATGCCCAGGATCACCGCCCGTAGCGTCAGCTCGGGCATCTGGGTTTCGGCGCTGATGAAGGGCTGGACGCCTGCAGACTTCTTCCCGGTGGCCGGAGGGGAGGTTGGCGGCGCCATTGCCGCTGAAGTTACCACGTCCCGCACCTTCGCTGCCACCTTGGCAGTGAAGGCGAAGAAGAAGCAAAAGTCCAGGGCAGCTGTGGATGCCAGGAAACGGCGCGGGAACCAATCTTGCCAGCGGTGTTCCCCCTACTTTTGGGCTGGTATTTCCAGTGGAATCCCGCTTCCACAGCTTCGCCGCCTTGTGCAAAAGCAAGGAATCCCTTGTAGATTGCGCCTGCGCCGCTTACGGCTCGGTCAGAGGGCTGGGCGGCCAGCCGCAAACTATTGAAATTGCGAGAGTTTTGCAGCCTTGCCGGTCAACCGTCGAGCTCTGGGAGCGGCTTGAACCTTGGGCACAACGCCGCCCCTCCGCTGGGCGATATTCACCTGTTTTCCACATTAGAGCCGGTTTTGTGGGTACGAAAGGCGGCCAAGCGGGGCAAGAGTGAAACGGGGACGCGGGCAATCAGATCCACCTGCGCATCGGCGTGATGTTCCGCCAATATCTGCCCCCGCTCGTGCAATAAGTGCACCAGTTTTCCCGCCGGATGGGGAATGCGCAGATGGACCTCTTCCAATGGATCCACGGGCAGTTCGGCATCCAGCCGTTGCAGCAGCCTCTCGATCCCCTCTCCGGTGCGGGCGCTCACCAGCAGCGGGCTCGGTCCGCCCGGACTTGCCGTAGGCGGCTCGGCAAGCAAGTCCATCTTGTTCCATACCGCGATCCGGGGTGTGGCGCCGCTCCCCAATTCAGCCAGCACGGCTTCCACCTGTTGTTCCTGTTCCACCCGCTCCGGCGCCGCCGCATCGCTGACCACCAGCAGGAGGCTCGCCCGGGTCACTTCCTCCAGCGTGGCGCGAAAGGCGCTGACCAGGCCGTGGGGAAGGTTACGAATAAATCCCACCGTATCCGAGAGCAGCACCTTGCGGCCGGACGGCAACCGCAAGCCGCGCAGGGTGGGGTCGAGGGTGGCGAACATGCGCGCCGAGGCGACGACATTGGCGCCGGTAAGCCGGTTGAACAGGGTGCTCTTGCCGGCGTTGGTGTATCCCACCAGCGCCACCGTGGCCAGAGGCACGCTTTCGCGCTGGCTGCGCTGTTGCGCGCGCTGTGCCCGCACCCTCTCCAGCGCCTGCTTCAGGGTGCGGATGCGGCTGTGAATCCGCCGGCGGTCGGTTTCCAACTGCGTCTCCCCGGGGCCGCGCGTGCCGATGCCGCCGCCCAGCCGCGACATCGCCTGGCCGCGGCCGGTCAGCCGCGGCAGCAGGTATTCCAACTGTGCCAGCTCCACCTGCAGTTGACCCTCACGCGTGCGGGCATGGCGGGCAAAGATGTCGAGGATGAGTTGGGTGCGGGTCAGTACCCGGGCGTCGAGCGCCCGCTCCAGGTTGCGCTGCTGGGTGGGAGAGAAGTCGTTATCGAAGATGATCAGATCGCAGCCGCGCGACAGCGCCGCCAATTCTTCCAGCTTGCCCGACCCCACCAGCGTGGCGGCATCGGGGCGGGGCCGCCGCTGTACCGCGCGGCCGCACACCTGGGCGCCGGCGCCGGCCGCCAGTTCGGCCAGCTCGGCCAGGGAATCATCAGCGTTTAGGGTGGAGTGAGAGCGGCCGGTGGTGAATTCGACCCCCACCAGAAAGGCCGATTCCAGGCTGGCTGGCTGCGCTCTAATGGGATTCCCCGGGCTCGGCGGCCGGAGTTGCCGCCGCCGCCAGCGGCTCGTGATGAATCGCCGGGCGGCGTTCCTGCTCGCGTCCTCCGGCATGTTGCAGCACCACGGTCGAAATGGCGTGCTTGAAGATCATCTGTTCCTGATGGTTGGACTCCAGCACCAGGCAGTACTTGTCAAAGCTGCGGATGCGTCCACTCAGCTTCACTCCGCTCAGGAGATAAATGGTGATCGGGGTGCGGTCTTTGCGCGCCGTATTGAGAAACGAGTCCTGGATGTTTTGTGCGGGCTTTTCCATGGTTCCTCCAAGCTGGCGAAGCTGGCGCGCTGGCCGCAATCCTGCAGTTGCTCAGTTGCTCTCAGCCTACCATTAATTGGCGCGGGCCCCTGTCGGCTACGCCGACATCCCGCTTTCCCCGGACTTCCAGCGACGCTGCGCCGGGGGCCCCTACGCCCCGGCTCCGCATCTCCAGAAGGTCACGCGGTACCAGGCGCGAGGCTCCGCCGCGCCCGCGGCAAATGCGGAGCCGGGCGCGGCCGCCCGGCGCAGCGTCACTGGAGGAGTGGGAGAGCGGGGCGCGCGGCTGCGCCGCGCGGGGGCCCCCGCGATTAAAGGAAGACGCGCGCGGCGCAGCCGCGTGGGGGGCCCCCGCGATATAAAAGACGATTAATTAACGACTACCCAGCTGAAGTGGCGGGTGGCGGTCAGGCCGAGCGAATCGCGTACCAGGATGGTGAACGAGTAGGTGCCGGAGCTGGCGACGCTGGGTACGCCCTCCAGCACGCCGTTGGGATTGAGCGTAATACCGCTGGGTAGAGTTCCCGATTGCAGGCTGAAGGTGTAGGGCGGAGTGCCGAAATTCGCCGTGATGACGTCATTCACCTGCTGGCCGGCGGTGGCCGTCGGCAGAGCCACCGTGGTGATCGCGAAGACGTTGGGATTGAAGATGGTAATGGTGTAGCTGCGCGTGGCTGTCAGGCCATTGGCGTCGTGTACCGCCACTCCGAACGTATAGTCGCCGGCGGATCCCGATGCCGGCACGCCGTAGATGAACCCGTCAAAGCTGAAGGTCAGGCCCGGCGGAAGCTGGCCCAGCACCAGGTCGAACTGAAAGGGCCCGATACCGCCCTGGGTCGCCAACTGATCCTTATAGCCGAGACCTTCCACTCCGGTGGCCAGCACGTCCGGCACAATGGCAAACGGCTGCACCGTCATCTGGAACGGGAGCACAGCTTGTTGGCCGGCGGCGTCGGTCACACGGACGGCGAATTTGTAGGGTCCGGCGGCGGTGGGCGTGCCGCTGATCAGCCATTGCCGGGTGCTGGAGGCGCTGGGCGAGAGCGACAAGCCGGGCGGCAGAGTGCCACTGGCCAAGGCCGGCGAGAACGGACCGGTGCCGTTCGCCATGGTGATCGTCGCCGAGTAGGCCACGCCCAGATTAGCGTCGGTGAGCGCCAGGTCGGTGGCGGTGAGGCCGCTGAACTGCAGAGTGATCGGCAGGGTGGTGGACTTCGCCGGAACCGAACTGTCGGTGACCGCCACGGTGAAGTTGTAGGTGCCGCTGCTGGTGGCGGTTCCGCCCAGCACCCCGGTGGTCGGGTCGAGCGTAATGCCGGCCGGCAAGCGGCCCTGCACCACCGACCAGGTGTCGGGCACGGTGCCGTTCACCACGGTGAGCGGCAGCGAGAAGTTTTCCCCCGTCGTCCCCTGGTTGGTGCCGCTGGTGAGCGGCAGGATGGCCAGGTTCTGATCAATGGTCATGGTGATGGACTGTTCGGCGTCGCCGCCGCTGCTATCGGTGGCCTCGAAGGTAATCGTGACCGTGCCCGCCACAGCGGGCGTGCCGGTGATGGTGCCGTCGGTGTTCAGCGCCAGCCCGCTGGGCATGGGGAAGGAGCCGTTGGCCAGGCGGAAAGTGACTTCCTTGCCGCCCAAGCCCGCATTGGCGGCGGTGAGTTGGGCGTTGTAGGGAACGCCCACGTTGCCGTCCGCCAGGCTGGTGGTGAGAATGCTGAACTGCGCCGCGGGCGCTTCGCGCAAAATCCACAATCCGCTGTTGATGTCACTGGCCAATACGTAAGGCTGACCGCCGGGGTTGTAGGCGGCCACGCCGTCCACCAGCGCCTTGGCGGGATTGTTGACGCCCGGGCGATTTCCGTTGGGATCGGTGGTGTCGGGAGGAATAAAGGCGGCCAGTCGCACCGGGGGTGCAATCGCGGTCACATCGAGGTCTTCCACTCCACCCGAGTACCAGGCGACATAGGCATGCGGGTGCGCGGTGTCGCCATTCCAGGCCAGCGCATGGGCGGTGTAGATGCCCTGATCGGGCGCGGGATCGGACATGGACTGCGGGTTGGCAAAGAACCCGCCCAGTGTCGCCGAGCCGCCCGTGCCCAGGGTGTAGGTGCGCACGAAGCCCCAGCCGGCGCTGTCGGTCAGCGGCACCGCCGAGTTGGCGCCGCAGACCACCCCCACGGCCGGGTTGGCCGGGGTGGTTTGCGAAGGATCGCTGGGGTTCTTGTTCATCGCCGAGGCGCATACCTGGTCGGCGATTAGCAGATACTTGCCCCCCGCCACCGGCAGCGCCTGGCGGGTGTTGCCTTCCGGCATGGTCGGCGTGGAGGTGGTGGCGATGGTGGTGATGGGGTAGGTAATGTGGTTCAGGAAGACGGCGCTGTCGGCGGTGGCGATTTTGGTGGGATCGCTCACATCCAGCACCGCCACTCCCCCATCCCAGTAACTCAGATAAGCGGTCTTGCTGTCGCTCGACAACTCGATCGAGGCCAGGAAAACCCGCTGGTCCCACCCCATGCCCGCCTGCGCCACGGTTTGCTGGGTGGCGCCCAGCAGACTCCAGTCGCCAATCGCCTGGGGGTTGGTGGGGTCGGTGATATCCAGCACGCGCAAATCACCCTGGGCGCCGCCGGCCATCTCCGCGCCCGGCACCGCCACCAGAGCGTAAATCTTGCCTTGCGCCGCCACCGGCACAATCGCCACATCGCCGGCGCCGTTCAATCCTGAGTTCCAGCTTCCCAACAGCGCCGGATGGGTGGGATCGCTGACGTCGAAAAATTGCACCCCGGTTTGGCCGGCGCCGATCTGCCCGGGATTGCAAGGCTGCTCGGTGACGGCCATCAGATCGCCGCTGCCGCCGCTGTGGAAGCTCGCCGACGTGAGGCCGGTCGCCACCCGCACCTGCGCCTGCGCCGCGCCCGCCACCCCGCCCGCGGTGGCGACCACTGTCGGGTTGGTGATCTGCGCCAGGCTGACAATCTTGACCCCGGTCGCCGGACACTCGCCCGGCGTGCCCAGCGTGCCGACGTAGGCATAGGCAACGGAGGTTGCCGTGGCGGTGGCCACCGTCACCGCGCCGTTCTGTCCCCCGCCGCCCAAATCGGTGTGCGCCACCTGGGCCAGCACCGCGCCCGGCAGCCGCATATTGACCAGGTAGGTAAAGTCGGCGGCCAGCGGTTTGGGGGAGCTGTCTACCGCCTCAATCGTGACGCTATAAACGCCCGGCACGGTGGGCGTGCCCTGCA
>DATBPS010000016.1:0-3145 GCA_036561225.1 Terriglobales bacterium | reverse complement strand
CTCGCCTTCGGCGCTCACCGCCCCGGCGCGTTCCATCACCCAGCAGCCCTGGTTCTTGCCCTCGGTTTCGAGCCGCACCGCGCCCCGCTCACGCAGCAGACGGAAGGCGTGCTCCCACAGATGCAGATGCAGGATCTCGCTTTCGCGCGGCAGCAGGTCGTACTCGATGCCCAGCCGCACCATGGTGGCCAGATGCGCCTGGGCGATGGCGGTGGAGATGCGGTCGGCCAGCGCCGCGGTTTCATTGCCGCCCGCCTCGATGGCGTGCAGGATCTCCGGCCGCCAGGCGGCGAGGGCCTCGGCGTCGGCGGCATAGCGCTGCGAGATGGCGGCGTACTGATCCCAACATAGGTAGTCGAAGCGGACGGCCGGATCGGCGAGGGCGCGTTCCACCCGCGTCGTCGCCGCTTTAGGCGTGGCCGGCTCCGCCAGATGAATAAAGGCCGCGACCACGTCGGCCACCTGCACGCCGGTGTTGTCCTGTAGGTTTTGGACCTCAACCCCCTCGCCGCGGCGGCGCAGCAGCCGCACCCAGGTGTCGCCCAACACGGCATTGCGCAGATGGCCGATGTGCGCCGCCTTGTTGGGGTTGATGTTGGTGTGCTCGACGATGACCTTGCCTTCAAGGCGCGGCGCCAGGCCGGTTTCGGCGGAGGTCGTCAAGCCCGCGGCGGCGCGCGCCCGGTGCACAAAAAAATTCAGATAGCCGCCGCCGGCCACCTCGACCCGGGCAAACCCGTCCGGCAGCGGCAGGGCGGCGGCGATCTCCTGCGCCAGCGCGCGCGGCGGGCGGCGGAGGGTTTTGGCCAGCTCGAAGCAGACCGGCAGCGCGAACTCGCCCAGCTCGGGACGCGGCGGCAGCTCGACGATGAGCGCCGGCTCGAGGCCATAGGTCTCCCGCAGGTGGCGCGCCACGGTGGAGCGCAGTTGTTGTTCCAGAAGAAGGTGCACAGGGTTGAATTGATTATAGGGGACGCGCGCATCGTGCGGTGGCAGGGCCCGACGCGGGGGCCGCGCCGTTGGCGAGAAGCAAGCGGCGCGAGGCCGCAGCCGGAAACGGCGAGCCACGCAGAAATGTCGCGGCGCGCCTCCTACCGCCCCGCCCCACTCCAAGACGGCCTCCGGGGCGGGAGGGTTTAGCAGGACTATTACGCTGACTCTTACCGTAAATTGAGAAACCGTGTATTTGACTTAGAAGTGACTCTGCCGGTATGCTGCATTCGTCACAACGGTGCGGCCATGGAAGTAACTACCCCGGCGCCGGCGCGTCTGCGGTTCGGCCTGTACGAGCTCGACCCCGATTTGTATGAGCTGCGGCGCGACGGCACCCTGATCGGCCTGCAGCGACAACCCTGCCGCCTGCTGTATCTGCTGGCCTCGCGCTCGGGCGAGGTGGTGGGCCGGGACGACATCCGCGCCGCCCTCTGGCCGGAGGAGCGCGCCGGCGAGTTCGACGTGCGTATCAATTTCTGCCTGGCGCGCATCCGCGAAGCGCTGCACGAGGACGCCGCCAACCCGCGCTTCATCAAGACGGTGCGCGGGCGCGGGTACTGCTTTTTGGCGCCGCTGCGGGAGGAAGCGGCGGCGGAACCGGGCTTGCCGGCGGCGGGCAGCCCGCCCAACCCGGCCGCACGCGGGGGCCGCGCCGTTGGCACCGTGGGCCAAGTCGGCGCGGAAGGCTGCGAAATTCACCCCGTGGCGGCCCGCCCCCGGCAAACGACCAGGCGCGCTCGACCGGGCTGGGGCACAAGGGGTCCCCAGCCCGGTCGAGCGTTCAAGCGGGTCGAGTGGCGAAGCCACTCGGGGCCCCGCGCCAATCAAAGCTCCGACCGGGCTGGGGCACAAGGGGTCCCCAGCCCGGTCGAGCGTCAAGCGGGTCGAGTGGCGAAGCCACTCGGGGTCCCGCGCCAATCAAGTTACAGGTGAGAAGTCTAGATGACCAACACTCCCGCGCCGGCGATGGCGTCCTGCTTCAGCGCCAGCAGCGCCGCGTTGGCTTCCGCCATGGGGAACTCGCGGATGTGGGTGTGCACGCCGGCGGCTTGGGCTTCGGCGAGAAACTCGCGGCCATCGGCGCGGGTGTTGTTGGCGACGCTGCGAATCACGCGTTCGCCATAAAGCCAGTCATAGTTGAGTTCGGGAATGGGGCTCATGTGGATACCGCCCAGCACCAGCGTGCCGCCACGGTCGAGGGCGCGCAGCGCCGGCGGCACGAGGTCGCCCGCCGGGGCAAACATCAGGGCGGCGTCGAGCGGCACCGGCGGAGGCGCCGCGGCATCACCCACCCAGACCGCGCCCAGCTCACGCGCCAGAGTCTGATGGTGCTGGTGATCGCGGGTGCAGACGTAAACCTCGGCGCCGCGGGCGCGGGCGATCTGGATGGCGATGTGGCCGGCGGCCCCAAAGCCGTAGATGCCCAGCCGCGCGCCGCGCCAATCTTGGATGCCGCTCAGCCGCAGGCAGCGATAGCCTATAATGCCCGCGCACAGCAGCGGCGCCGCCTGGGCATCAGCCAATTGCGACGGGATGGGGTAGACAAAATCGGCGGCGGCGAGCAGGTGGGTGGCGTAGCCTCCGTCCACCGTCCAGCCGGTGAAGTCGGCCCGCAGGCAGAGGTTTTCGCGGCTGGAAAGGCAGAAGTGGCACCGTCCGCAGGTATGGTGCAGCCAGGCGACGCCGACACGGTCGCCCACTGCCGGCGTCATCACCCCTTCGCCCCGGGCGACAACCTCGCCCACAACTTGATGGCCGGGCACAATGTCCGCCTGGCGTACGGGCAATTCGCCCTCGACCACATGCAAATCAGTGCGGCACACGCCGCAGGCGCGCACCGCAATCAACACTTCGCCCGATCCCGGCCGGGGATCGGGGCGCTCGATCCAGCGCAGCGGAGGTTGGCTCACAGGCCCCGGATGTGGCAAACTCCAAGCTTGCACGGCTTCCCCAGATAAAAGTCTAAAGCTTCCCCATGCCAGATGCACCCTTTGACCGCGTAGTCGCCATCATGCACCGGCTGCGGGCGCCCGACGGCTGCCCTTGGGACCGGAAGCAGGATTTCGACAGCATCCGTCAGCACACGCTGGAAGAGGCCTACGAGGTGCTGGAGGCCATCGGCGAACGCGACTGGCCGGCGCTGCGCGAGGAG
>DATBPS010000015.1:0-5753 GCA_036561225.1 Terriglobales bacterium | reverse complement strand
GAACCCTGGTTCTGTTGAGCCGAACCCACCGACGAGCAGTTTGCTCGTCTCGGTCAATAGCCCCCCGCTACCCTCATTCGTGCCGCAGGACGGCGGAGGGATCAAGGCGGGCTGCGCGCCGTGCGGGCCACCAGCCGGCGGTCAGGCAACCGGCAGCCAGCAGCGAATATGCCCAGGCGCCGCGGGTGCGGGAGGCGGCGCCGGGGGCGCGGCTGTGCGGGTTCGGGCTGTACGAGGAACCCACTGCCGGGCAGTTTGCCCGGAGTTGATAGGCGCGGGCCCCTGCCGCCAGACGCGGTGCGAAGCTCCCGGCGGGCGTTATTCGTGGCGCAGGGCGGCCAGCGGGCTGAGCCGCATAGCGCGGCGCGCCGGCAGGGCCACGGCCAACAGGGCGATGAGGGCGAGGAAAGCCGCCGCGGCGCCGAGCGTGAGCGGGTCGCGGGGGCCGACCTGGAAGAGGAGGCTTTGCAGGGCCTGGCCGGCGACGAGCGCCAGCGCCAAGCCGGCGGCGGCACCGATGGCCACGATGCGGAGGGTCTCGCGAAGGATGAGGCGGGCGACAGCGGCGCGGGTGGCGCCGAGGGCGATGCGGATACCAAATTCGCGCGTGCGGCGGACGACAGCAAACGCGACGAGGCCGTAAAGACCGAGGGCGGCCAGCAGCAGCACCACGATGGCCAGGCCGCCGCAGAATCTGCCGAGCAGATCCTGCGCCAGGTAGGTGACGGCCATGGCCTGCTGCTGGGTTTCGAGATTGGTGACCGGGACGCTGGGGCTGAGATCGGCAACGGCGCTGCGGATGGCGGGAGCGAGCGCGGCAGCGGAGAGCGGGGAACGCAGGACGAAACTGAGCGTGGGCATGCTGTCGAGCTGCTGGGCGACGGGAGTATACACAACGGGCACATAGCCGTCCTGAACGCCGCGGTAGCTGGCATCGGCGGCGACGCCGACCACGCGCAGCACGCGCGCGCCCCAATACAGGTCGTGCCCGAGCGCGCCGCTGGGGAAGCGCCGGGCCAGGGTTTCATTGACGATGGCCACGGGCGCGGCGCCGGCGCCGTCAGCGAGGCTGAAATCGCGCCCAGCGCGCAGCGGCAGATGGTAGGCGGCGAAGAAGCCGGGCGAGACCGTCACCGTATAAGTGCGCGGGTTGCGGGTGTGCACGGCGGCGGCGGTGAGGGCGATATCCGAGGCGGAGTCGCGCCCCGGGCCGCCGGGGATTTTGCTGCACGCAGCGGCCGCGGTGACGCCGGGCAGGGCGCGCAGACGGGCGAGCAGGCTGGCATAAAAGCCGCCGAGCTGGGCGCCGCGGAAGCCGTCGGCGCCGGGGGCAATATCGAACAGCACCAGGTGGCGGGCGTTGAAGCCGGTATCGACCGATTGCAGGTTGCGCAGGGTGCGTAGGAAGAGGCCGGCGCCAGCCAGTACCAGCAGGCAGAAGGCGAGCTGGGCCATCATCAGGATGCCGGCAAGACGGCGGTTGGCAGGTGCGTCGCCGGGCACGCCGGCGGCGGCTGCGGCTTGCAGGGAAGGCTGGGGACCGGCGCGCCAGGCGGTGGCCAGGCCGAGCGCCACCCCGGCGGCGAGAGCGACGAGGGCGGTGAAGGCGAGCACCCGGGCATCGAGGCCGAGGGCGAACTCAAGAGGGAAAGCGGCGACAACCCATTGTTGGGCGAGCGCGGCGAGGGGGAGCGCGATGGCGCCGCCGAGCGCGGCGAGCAGCAGGGCCTCGGCGCACAGTTGGCGGGCGATGGCGGCGCGGCCGGCGCCAATCGCCATGCGCAGCGCCAGCTCGCCCTGGCGGGCGGCGGTGCGGGCGATCAGCAGGTTGGCCAGGTTCACCACCGCGATCAGCAACACCAGGCCCACGAAGCAGCGCAACAGCAGCAGCAGCAGCGCGAGATTGCGGACGTTGGCATCAATGCCGCGCCCGGCCGGCACGACCAGCAGTTCCGGTTTTTCGTTGCCCGCCGCGGCATCCTGCCGAATGCCGGCCGCGGCCTGGTCGAAGCTGAGCCGCAAGGCGGCGCGCGCTTGCTCCAGGGTGGCGCCGGGCCGCAGGCGCCCAATCATTTCGATCCACCAGGAGTTGGCATCTGACAGGGACGGCGGGTGGGCCAGCGCTCGCTGCCCGAGGGGACCGGTCATGGCGCCGACCGGCACAATGACGGCAGCGGTGTAACCGGCTTCGAGACCGGTGAAGGCGTGTGGGGCGACGCCGACGATGACGGCTGGAAGGCCGTTGATCTGGATGGCGCGGCCGAGCACGTGGGGATCGGCACCCAATTGCGATCGCCAGAAGCCGTAGCTGACCTCCGCCACCAAGGGCGCACCGGGCCGGTTGTCGTCAGGGTTGATGCCGCGTCCCAGGGCCGGCGTCAGCCCGACCACGGCGTCGAAGTTGCCGCTGACCATCATGCCCGACACGCGCTGGGCGGCGCCGCCGGTGGAGACATCGAGGCGGGTCAGATTCTGGAAGCCGGCGAGCTCGACGGCGGAAGCCGCGGCTGCCCGCCATTGCCGCCATTGCGGGTAGGAGAAGGTTGTGTCCACCAGGCGACCGGCGTCGTCGTGGAAATCCGCGGTGGAGTGGGAGCTGTCGGGTCGCCAGCGGTGCGCCGCCCAATACAACGTGACCAGACGGCCGGGGTCGCGCACCGGCAGCCAGCGCAGCGAGACGGCATCCACCAGGCTGTAGACGCAGGTGTTGGCGGCGATGCCGATGGCGAGGGAAAGAATGGCGACGAGGGCGAAGACGGGGGCGCGGCGGAGCATGCGCAGGGCATAGCGGAGATCGCGGAGGCAGGCGGAGAGCCACAGCCATCCCCAGGCGTCGCGGCTGCGCTCGCGCAGGAGGAGGTCGTTGCCAAAGCGGGCGGGCGGGGCGCCGTCGCGGGCGAGCATTTCCTGATGAAACCGCATCTCCTCGGTGAGCTCGCGCTGGCGGTCGGTATGCAGCAGATGGCGAAGGCGGCGGAGGAGGCGCATGGGATTACTCCTGGCGAAGCACGGCGAGGGGATCGGTGCGGGCGGCGCGGCGGGCGGGCAGGTAGCAGGCGAGCGCGCCGACGGCGGCCATGAGGAGCGCGGCGGCGGCGAAGATGACCGGGTCGCGCGGGGTGACGTGATAGAGAAAGTGCTGCAGCAGATGGGAGAGGAGCAGGGCGCCGAGCAGACCAGCGGCGAGGCCACCGGCGACGAGCTTCATTCCCTGCCCCACGACCAGCCGCAGCACCGACCCAGGCGCGGCGCCCAGCGCCATGCGGATTCCGATTTCAGGCGTGCGCCGCGCGACCCAGAAGGCCAGGGCGCCAAACAGACCGGCGGCGCTGAGCAGCAGGGCGAGCACGGCGAAGAGAGCGAGCAGCAGCGTGCGGAAGCGCGGGGCGGCGGCGGAGTTGGCGAGCAGCGCGTCCTCGGTGGCGAAGCCGGAAACCGGCTCGTTGGGGTTCACGGCGGCGATGGCGGCGCGGATGGCAGCGGGCAGCCCCGCCGTAGCCGCGCCCGTGCGCAGCACCAGGTACACCGCGGGTGAGGCGTACTGCGCCATCGGCAGGTAAACCAAGGGCAGCGGATCTCGTCCCAGGCGAATGGCGGTATTGCCGGCCACTCCCACCACCTCGCGCCAAACGGGTTTGGTGCCCGGGTTGCCGGGCAGCGCGATGTGCTTGCCAAGCGGGCTCACGCCCGGCCACAGCGACTGTGACAGCGCCTGGCTGAGGATGGCGACCGGGGGCGCATCCGGGCCATCCGTGTCAGCGAACCCGCGGCCCAGCGGAAGCGGGATGCCGAGGGCGTGGAAGTAATCCGGACTCACCGATTGCGGTGAGCCGCCGGGCGAGGTGGAAGAGTCGGAAGCCAAGCTGGGCTCGCGCGTGGACAAACGCAGCAGCATGTAGCGGCTGGCGGGGCCCATGGGCAACGAACTGCTCACGGCGGCGGCGCTGATGCCGGGCAGCGCGGCGATGCGCTGCACCACCCGGGCGTAGAAGCGGGCCTCCTGAGCGCCGGTGTCGAAGCCATCCGCATCGCCCAGGTTGAGGCTGGCGGTGAGGACGTGGCCGGGATCGAAGCCGGGATCGGTGGCGAGCAGGCGGGAAAAGCTGCGCAGGACCAGCCCGGCGCCGACCAGCAGCATAAGCGCGAGGGCGACTTCGGTCGAGGCCAACAGGGCGCGGGTGCGGCGCAGTTCGCGGGGATTGCCGGCGCGTGAGATCTGCAGCGCCGGCGCGCAGCCGAAGACGAAGGCGCTGCCGAGGACGGCGGTGGCGGTGAAGGCGAGGACGCGCAGGTCGAGGGTGAGGGGGGCGAAGAGCGGCAGTGACGCGGGCAGAAGGGAGCGGAGGAACGGCAGGGCGAGCGCGGCCAGCAGCACCCCGGCGGCGCCGCCGAGGGTGGCGAGGAGCAGATTCTCAACCAGCGTCTGGCGGAGCAGGCGGCCACGGCCGGCGCCCAGCGCGGCGCGCAAGAGCAACTCCCGGCGGCGGGTGACGGCACGGGCCAGCTGGAGATTGGCCACGTTGGCGCAGGCGATGAGCAGCACCAGGCCGACGGCGGCGAGCAGCATCCAGAGCACCGGGCCGGCATCGCCCACCAGGGATTGCCGCAGTGGCGTCACGGCGGCGTAGTCGGCATCGGAGGGATCCTGCGGCGAGGGAGGGGCGAGGGTGACCAGCTCGCGGTGCGCCTGGGCGGGGGAGACGCCGGGGCGGAGACGCGCGAGGAAGTTGAAGAAGATGACTTGTTCGGACAGCTTTTCGCCGGCGAAGCTCCAGGGTACGGGGAACGGGAGCCACACTTGGGTGTCTGGCGGATAGTCAAAACCGGGCGGAGCAATGCCGACGACAGTGGTGGGGCGGCCGTTGAGGCGCAGGCGGCGGCCGAGCACATTGAAAGGCGCGGGACCCCGAGCGGCTGCGCTGCTCGACCCGCTGGGCGCTCGACCGGGCCGGGGTCCCCCGTGCCCCAGCCCGCTCGGAGCGTTGCCGCCGAGCTGGCGGGCCAGGGCGTCGCTCACGATGGCGACACTGTCGCGGCCGGGCGTCTGTTCGGAGACGGCGAAGTTGCGACCGCGCATGGCCGCGCCGAAGAGGGGGAAGAAGCTGGCCGTGACCTCGGCGGCATGCAGGCGGCGCGCTGCTCCCGCTCCCGATAGGTTGGTGGTGCCGGGCTCGTAGGTGGCGGTAGCGGCGAACGCATTCAGCCGTTCGGGGACCTTCGGCATATCGGTGAGGGCGACGATACGATCGGCGTCGCGATAGGGTAGCGGATGGAGCAGGACGGCGTCGAGGACGCTGAAGAGGGCGGTGTTGGCGCCGATGCCGAGAGCAAGGATGGCGACGGCCAGGGCGGCGAAGCCGGGCGCGCGACAGAGCTGGCGCAGAGCGTGGCGGAGGTCCTGAAGGAACTGCCCGGCCCATAGCCATCCCCAGGCGTCGCGGCTGCGCTCGCGCAGCACCAGGTCGTTGCCGAAGCGTGCCGCCGGGGCGCCCTCGGCCGCCAGCATCTCCTGATGGAAGGCCATTTCCTCCGCCAGCTCACGCCGGCGGCGTGGACGCATCAGATAACGCAGGCGACGTAACCAGCGCATGGTACCGGTCTCCTATGCGGGCCGCAAAACGCGGGCGATGGCGGCCACCATGCGCTCGTATGCCGACACCTCGATACCCAGTTGCTTTCGTCCGGCGGCAGTGAGCCGATAGTAACGGGCGCGGCGCTTGGTCTCGCTGAGCTTCCATTCCGCCGTCACCCAG
>DATBPS010000014.1:0-14071 GCA_036561225.1 Terriglobales bacterium | reverse complement strand
GGGCGTGCTGGTGGTGTTGGGGGGCATTGTGCCCGAGTCCGATGTGGCCGCCCTCAAGCAGGCGGGCGTGGCGGCGGTGTTCCCGCCCGGCAGCCGCATGGGCGAGATCGCCGATTTCATCCGTACTCACGTTCCTCCGCGCCCGGCGCTTGTCCCCTGACGCGGCTGGAAGCCATTCCGCACGCAGCCGGAGTGATGGAGCTGCGGCTCGCCTCCGCCGACGGCCTCAACCGCCTCTCGATCGCGCTGCTCGACCAACTGGCCGCTGTTCAACAATCGCACCCGGACGGCCGGCGCTTCATTCTTACCGGCAACCCCCGCTGCTTCTCCGCCGGCGCCGATCTGGAGGCGATCGCCGCACTGACGGGCGCCGCGGCTTGGCGGCTGGCCCGCGCCGGTCAGCGTGCCTTGCAGGCCATCGCCCAATCGAGCGTGCCCTTTATCGCTGCGGTGGAAGGCGCATGCCTCGGAGGCGGCCTCGATCTTGCTCTTGCCTGCCGTGCCCGCGTCTGCGCGCCCCTGGCCTATTTCGGCCATCACGGCGCCAAGCTGGGGTTGGTTACCGGATGGGGAGGCACACAGCTTTTGCCCCACGCCATCGGCAGTCCCCGCACCCTCGAACACCTGCTCAGTGCCCAGGGCTGGAGGGCCGAACAGGCGCGCGCCCAGGGCCTGGTCGCCGCCGTCTGTCCCGCCGATCAACTCGTCGCCGCCGCATCCGCCATCAGCGTATAGTTCAGGCATGATGGGTAAGTTCGGCTGGGTCGCGGTGGGTTTGGTTCTCGGCTGGGCGTCCGCTCTCTCCGCCCAGCGGCCGGGGCCAGGTGAAGTGCACATCACCCAGCGTGACTACCGGCTGGCCCCACTGGTGATCCAAACGACCGCCAATTCCGTCACCCTCGACGTGGTGGTGCGTGACCGCAACGGTCTGCCGGTGTCCGGACTTCAGCGCCAGGAGTTTCGTATCCTCGACAACGGTCAGCCGCGCCCGCTGGCCTCGTTCCAGGTCCAGACGGCCCCCGCGCCCCCCTCGCCCTCCGGCCACCCCGGCACGGTCTCACCTGCCAGCACACCGGCGCCATCCGCCGTCAACACGCCGCCACGCTACCTGGCGCTCTACTTTGATGACGTCAACACCGACAACAAGGCCCTCCAGCAGGCGCGCAACGCCGCCCTGCGCTTTGTCCAGGAAGCCCTTGGGCTCAGCGATCATGCCGCTGTACTCACTGGATCCGGCAGCGTGAGCCAGGAGTTCACCACCGACCACGCCCGCTTGCAGGCCGCCATCGCCGCCGTGCGCGCCCATCCCCGCGCCGAAACCCACAGCCCCGGCTGTCTGCGCATCACCGCCTATCAGGCTTATCTCATCGCCAACCATCTCGATCCCTCCGCCCTTGCCGCCGCCATGGCCAACCAGTCCCAGTGCGATAACCAGGCGGGCATCGTGGATGACTACACCGGCAAATCCGCTGCCACCATCATCCCCGGCGGTGATGCCGCCGCCATGACCGTGAGCGGCACCGTCGCCGAAGTCTGGGACCAGGCCCGCGCCGCCTCCATCGCCACCCTGCACTCCCTCGAGGATGCGGTGGACTACACCGGCCGCCAGCCCGGAGAACGCGAATTGATTCTGGCCTCCAGCGGCTTTCTCTCCGGCACGCTGGAGGGCACCCAGGACGAGATCATCCAGATGGCCCTCCACCGCCAGGTCACCATCAACTCCCTCGAAGCTCGCGGCCTCTATACCGAAGGCCCCGGCTTGCCCATAGATGAAGTTTCCGAGCTCGAGAAGATTCCGGAAGCCATGTATCACTTCCAGGAAACCTCCAAGCTCTCGGAGGAGTTCGAAGAGGAGTCCGCCATGTCCAACCTGGCGCAAAGCACTGGCGGCCTGCTGTTCCACAACAACAACGACCTCACGCTGGGGTTCTACCGCCTCGGCCTCACCGCCGCTACCACCTACGAGCTATCGTTCGCTCCCCAGGATCTGGTCCACGACGGTAAGTTCCACAAGCTTAAAGTCGAAGTCACGCCCGACCAGCATTACACCGTGGAGGCGCGCCACGGCTACTTCGCGCCCGCGCCCGAGAACGCGGCCGCCGATCCCCAAGCGGCGGTGGACGCTGCCATGCGTAGTGGTCATCCAGCGGAGGGTTTGCCGGCATCGGTGCGCGTCAGCGCGGAGACGGCTCCGGCGGGCCCCACGGCGACGGTTCACTTGCGGCTGGATGTTTCCGGCGTTCCTTTCCGCAAAGACCAGGGCCGGGAGTTCGAGCACTTAGTCTTTGTTGCCGGTCTGTTCGATGCCCAGGGGAATCTGGTCAGCGGCAAACGGGCGGAGATGGACCTGGCCCTCAAGGACAACTCCTGGCGCGCCATGAAGGCCAACGGCCTGAACGCCAGCTTCTCGCTCTCCGCTCCGTCCGGCAGCTACCATGTACGCTGCGTGATCGCGGAGCAAAATCAGGGCAAGCTCTACGCCATCACCGAACCGGTGGTTTTGCAGTAAGTCTTCACATGGCCGAACGCTTCCACATCCGCCCCATGGCGGAGGCCGATCTGCCCGAGGTCCGAAGAATATTTCAGATCGCCTTCGGAACCTTCATGCGGGCTGCCGACCCGGCCCATTGGAGCGCCGACCGCGACTTCACCCGCACGCGCTGGCTGGCCGCACCCGGCAACGCATGGGTCGCTGAGGATGAGGGAAGGATAGTAGGGTCCAACTACCTGACCCATTGGGGCAGCTTTGGTTTCTTTGGGCCGCTGACGGTGGCGCCCGAATATTGGGACAAGGGCGTGGCCCGCGCTCTTCTGGCGCCCACCGTCGCCCGGTTCGATGAGTTGGGCGTCCACGAGGCCGCGCTGTTTACCTTTTCGCACAGTCCCAAGCACATCAGCCTCTACCAGAAGTTCGGCTTCTGGCCGGGTTCGCTCACCGCGCTCATGGCCGTACCGGCCCAGGCGGAGGCCGCCGACGCGGTCTTGTATTCGGGGCTCTCTGCGCCGGAACGGGCCCGGGCTTTGGGCGAATGCCGCGCGCTCACCGACGCCATCTACCCAGGCCTGGATGTGAGCGTTGAATTGGAAGCCATCGCCCAACAACAGCTGGGCGAGACGTTGCTGGTGCGCGCCGCCGATGGCCTGGTGGCGTTTGCCTGCTGCCATTGCGGCCCAGGCACGGAGGCCGGCGCCGATGCGGTCTATATCAAGTTTGCCGCGGTGCGCCCCGGCGCGGAGGCTCCGGCCGGCCTGGACCGCCTGCTGGCTGCCGTTCGCGAGCTGGCAGCCGCCCGCCGCTTGGCGCGTGTGACCGCCGGCGTCAGCCTCGCCCGCCGACAGATCTATCGTCACCTGCTGGCGAGCGGCTTCCGCACCGCCGCCGTCGGCGTCAGCATGCATCGCCCCGACCGCCACGCCTACAACCGCCCCGATGTCTGGGTGCTCGACGACTGGCGCTGAGGCAATTTGTACCGCGCGGCGCTTGGCGTCCGCGACGGATACTTCCATGCCCTCGTTGCACCCGACCCTGCTTCCGTTCACAATTGAACGCATGGATCTCCTGCTGCTCGGCAACGGCAAGATGAACCGCCTGGTGGCGGAGGTGGCGGCCGAGCAGGGGCATGGGGTGGTAAAGGTCATCACCCGCGGCGACCGCTGGGCGGCGGGTTGGGCGCCGGAGTTGGTGGCCATTGATTTCAGCGTGGCGGAAGCCGTGGTCGAGCACACCGATCGGTGCATGGCCGCCGGCATTCCCCTGGTAATCGGCACCACGGGGTGGCTCGACCAGCTCGACGCGGTGCGCGCCCTGGTGGATGCCTCACATGTCGGCGTCGTCCATGGCGCCAACTTTTCCATTGGCGTGCAGGCCCTCTACCGGGCTGTGGCCGCCGCCGCCAGAGCGCTGCCCACCGCCTACGAAAGCTTCGTCTGGGAGGCCCACCATCGTCAGAAGCGCGATGCGCCCTCCGGCACCGCCCGCCATCTGGCCGAACAGATGCGCGCCGCCGGTCACGACCCTGGGCCCATCGCCAGCACCCGCGCCGGCTGGATGCCCGGCACCCACACGGCCGGATTTGACAGCCCCGACGACACCTTGACCATCACCCACACCGCCCGCAGCCGCCGCGGGTTTGCCTTGGGCGCGTTGACGGCGGCGCAGTGGATACTGGGCAAGCGAGGTCTGCACGAGTTCAGCGAGGTGATTCCGTGAACAACCCTTTCCGCGGCTGCGGCACCGCGCTGGTTACGCCCTTCGCGGCGGATCAGTCGTTGGACGAAGCCGCCTTTCGGCGCCTGGTCCGTTTTCAGATCGAACAGGGAATAGACTTCCTCGTCCCCTGCGGCACCACTGGTGAGACTCCCACCCTGAGTCCAGCCGAGCATCGCCGCGTGATCGCCATGGCGGTGGAGGAAGCCGCGCGCGCACCGCGCCGGGTGCCGGTGCTGGCGGGCGCAGGCGGCAACCACACCGCCCATGTGATCGAGGTGGCAAAAGCCTGCGCCGAGGCTGGCGCCGATGGCATCCTCTCCGTCGCTCCCTACTACAACAAGCCCACCCAGGAGGGCTTGTATCAGCACTTTTCCGCCATCGCCGCTTCAGTCCAGCTCCCGGTGGTGCTCTACAACGTACCCGGCCGCACCTCAAGCAACATCGAAGCCGCCACGGTCCTGCGTCTGGCGAAGTCGGCGGCCAACATTGTCGCCGTCAAGGAAGCATCCGGCAATCTCTCCCAGATCGCCCACATCATCGCCGGCGCCCGCGACGGCTTTGAGGTGCTGAGCGGCGATGACAGTCTGGCCCTGGCCATCGGTGCGCTGGGCGGTCGTGGTCTGGTCAGCGTCGCTTCCAATGCCGCTCCCGGCCCGCTGGTGCAACTGGTGGCCGCCGCCGGCTCCGGAGATTTCGCCGCGGCGCGCGCTTTGCATTACCACTGGCTGCCCTTTTTGGAAGGCATCTTTCTGGAGAGCAGCCCGGCCCCCATCAAGTACGTGCTGGCACGAATGGGCTACTGCCAGGAGGTGTACCGCCTGCCCATGGTGCCCATCCAGCCGGCCACGCGCGAAAGGCTCGACGCCGTGATGCGCGGCTGTGGTCTGCTGTCGTGAGCACGCTCGCCGCCACCATCGCCCGTCTCGCCGCGCTCGCCGATGTGGAGCCGGAACGCGAGGCCGCCCTGGCCGCCTTTGCCCAGCTCAAGTCCGAGCTCAATGCCGGACGTGCCCGCGCCGCCGAGCCGGACGGCGGCGGCGGCTGGCGCGTGAATGCCTGGGTGAAACAAGGCATCCTGCTCGGCTTCCGGCTGGGCAGCCTCGATCCGCATCCCTCCCCGCCGCCCTTCCGGTTCTTCGACAAAGACACGCTGCCCACCCGCGATCTGCGCCTCGCCGACAACGTGCGTGTGGTACCCGGCGGAACGGCCGTGCGCGACGGCGCGTATGTGTCCCCCGGGGTCATCATCATGCCCCCCGCCTACATCAATATCGGCGCCTGGGTCGGCCCGGGAACCCTGGTGGACTCTCATGCCCTGGTCGGCTCCTGCGCTCAGATTGGCGCCCGGGTCCATCTCAGCGCCGCCGCCCAGATCGGCGGCGTGCTCGAGCCGGTGGGCGCGCTGCCGGTGATCCTCGAAGACGATGTGCTGGTGGGCGGCAACTGCGGTGTCTACGAAGGCGCCCAAGTGGGCGCCGGCGCGGTGTTGGCGGCCGGCGTCGTCCTCACCCGCTCTACGCCTGTCTACGATCTGCCCCGGGAAACCGTCCATCGCGCCACGGCTGAGTCCCCGCTGCGCATTCCCCCCGGCGCGGTCGTTGTCCCCGGCGCGCGCGCCGTGACCCGCGGCCCCGATTGGGGCCTCTCCCTGGCGACCCCGGTGATCGTCAAGTATCGTGATGCCCGCACTGCCGCCGCGGTCGAGTTGGAAGACTGGCTGCGCTGATGGGCGGCCGGATCCCGTACGCCCGGGGGGCTTACTTGGCCTGCAGCCGGTTCACCGCGCGGGCGAACTGCGACTTGTGGCGGCCGGCGGCGTTACCGTGCAGCACGCCTTTTTGGATGCCCTTATCAATCTGCGCCAGCGTGGGCTGCAGCAGCGTGGCCGCGGTGGCGGTGTCACCCTGGTCAATCGCCAGCTTGAGCTTCTTCATTGCCGTGCGCAGGCGGCTGGCGTTGGCGCGGTTACGGGTCGTCCGGGAGCGGGTCTGCCGCACCCGCTTCAGGGCGGAAGGATGATTGGCCATGGTGTCCTGATCATTGTATGCCACCCCGCCGTTGCCGTCAAAGTGGCGAACCTCTAAACTGGAACCAGCCGCGTCGTTGCATGAAAACCTCTTTCGAGTTCAGCCCCGGCATTGAGACGCTCTTCGGTCCGCTGGACGAAAACCTGCGCTTGCTGGAGAAGCAGTTGCAGGTCGAGGTACGGCTGGGGCCGTCGGCCATTGAGGCCGAGGGATCGCCCGAGAGTCTGACCCGGCTGGAACAGATTATCCTCGACTACCAGGCTCTGCACGCCGAAGGCTTTGCCTTCGCCCACGGCGACCTGCGCTCGCTGTTGCAGGTGGTTCTCGAAGACCCGGCGACCACCCTGGGATCGCTGGCGCGTAGCGGCCGCCAGCGATCGTTTGGCAAGAAGAGCGTCCAGCCCAAAACCGTCAACCAGCGCCGCTACCTGGATGCCATCGAGCGCCAGGACATGGTGTTCGGTATTGGGCCGGCGGGTACCGGAAAGACCTATCTGGCGGTGGCCATGGCGGTGGCCGCGCTCAACGGCAAGCAGGTATCCCGTATCGTCCTGGCGCGTCCAGCGGTGGAGGCGGGGGAACGGTTGGGATTCCTCCCCGGTACACTTCAGGAAAAAGTGGATCCGTACCTGCGTCCGCTCTACGACGCCCTGTTTGACCTGATGGAGCCGGATCGGGTGGAGCGCCTGCTGGAACGCAACATCATCGAGATCGCGCCGCTGGCCTTCATGCGCGGGCGTACTCTCAACGATGCCTTCATTATCCTTGATGAAGCCCAGAACTCCACCCAGGAACAAATGAAGATGTTTCTCACCCGCATGGGGTTTCACTCCAAGGCGGTCATCACCGGCGACGTGACGCAGATTGATCTGCCCCAGGGCCGCCGTAGCGGTCTGTTGCAGGCTACCGACGTTCTGGACACGGTTGAGGGCATCAGCGTGGTCTACTTCGACGAGAAGGACGTGGTGCGCCACCCCCTGGTGCAGCGCATTGTGCGCGCCTATCAGGAGTTCGACGCCCGCACCGCCAACCGGCAACTCGAGTTGCTGCCGCAGGAGAACCCTTCTGAAGGTTGACCGCCGTGCCTTATCCGCTTTCCTCCGTCGCGCCCAGCGCGCGGTGGGTCTACAAGGAGAGATTGGACTACGGCTGATGGACGATGCCGACATCCGCGCTTTGAACCGCACCTTTCGCCGCCACGATGCGGCGACCGATGTGCTGTCCTTTCCCGGGGTCACGCCCGGTTGTGCCGGTGACATTGCCATCTCGCTCGATACCGCCGGGCGCCAGGCCCGGGCCCAGCGCCATTCTGTCGAAACTGAGGTCCGCATTCTGCTGCTCCACGGCCTGCTGCACCTGGCTGGACTCGATCACGAGACTGACAACGGTGACATGCGCCGGCAGGAACGGGACTTGCGTCTGCAACTGGGCCTCCCGCCTGGCTTGATTGAGCGCGCTCATAGGCGCAAGATAAAGGCGCATGGCTGAGGTGCTTGAGGTTCGTTGTCCCGATTGTGGCGCCCGCATGAAGGTGGACGCCCAGACCGGAATGGTTCTCCACCACAGTGCCGGTCAACGCAACCCCAGAGGGGTAGACCTTGACCAGGCGCAGCAACAGTTGCGCCGACAGGAGGAGGAGCGCGAGCGCCGTTTTCAGCAGTCGGTGGCCTCGGAGAAGCAGCGCGATGACCTGCTCAGCCGCAAATTCGACCAGAGCCTCCGCCGGGTCAAGGACAACCCCAACGAGCCGCGACCCCTGCGTGACGTGGACCTTGATTAAATGCGGCAACTCGGGCGTCCGTCCGACCAACGGAAGGGTGGCTCCCCAAATAGAGGTGGCCGTGCCACGGCATTGACAAGCTCGCCAGGAGTTGCTATTCTGTAGCTTCTTACGGCTCTGGCATTCGCTGGCGCTGTTTCCGACCGCCAAAGCTGAAGAAGCACCGTCCCGAGGCGCAAGTCTGCCCTCGTTCATCCCCTCCAACCCAAGTTTGCTCCCCGCATGACCATCGCAGAACTGAAGGAAAAGAACATCACCGAGTTGGCCCGCATCGCCCGCACCCTGGAGCTGCCCGGCTCCAGCGGCATGCGCAAGCAGGACCTTATCTTTAAGATCCTGCAGGCCCAAAGTGAAAAAGAAGGGCACATCTTCGCCGAAGGCGTGCTCGAAATCCTGCCCGACAACTACGGCTTCCTGCGCTCGCCCGACTACAATTACCTGCCCGGGCCGGACGACATCTATGTGTCGCCCTCGCAGATTCGCCGCTTCGACCTGCGCACCGGCGACACCTGCTCGGGCCAGGTGCGGCCGCCGCATGAGGGCGAGAAGTACTTTGCCCTGACCAAGATCGAGGCCATTAATTTTGAGGCGCCGGAAGAGGCCCGCAACAAGATCCTCTTCGACAACCTCACCCCTCTGTATCCGGCTGAGCGCATCACCCTGGAGACGGTCCGCGAGAACGTCTCCGGACGGATCATGGACCTGTGTACGCCCATCGGCAAGGGCCAGCGTGGCCTGATCGTGGCCCCGCCGCGCACCGGCAAAACCATGCTGCTGCAGTCCATCGCCAACTCCATCACCGCCAACCACCCGGAGGTGGTGCTGATCGTGCTGCTGATTGACGAGCGGCCCGAGGAAGTCACCGACATGCAGCGCACGGTCAAGGGCGAAGTCATCAGTTCCACCTTTGATGAGCCTGCCAGCCGGCACGTGCAGGTTGCCGAAATGGTGATTGAGAAGGCCAAACGGCTGGTCGAGCACAAGCGCGACGTGGTGATTTTGCTCGACTCCATTACCCGCCTGGCGCGCGCCTACAACACCGTGGTGCCGCCCTCCGGCAAGGTCCTCTCCGGCGGCGTGGACTCCAACGCCCTGCAGCGCCCCAAGCGCTTCTTCGGCGCGGCGCGCAACATCGAGGAAGGCGGGTCGCTCACCATCATCGCCACCGCCCTGATCGAAACCGGCAGCCGCATGGACGACGTCATCTTCGAAGAGTTCAAGGGCACCGGCAACATGGAGATCATCCTCGACCGCAAGCTGGTGGACAAGCGCGTCTTCCCGGCGATTGACATCCAGCGCTCCGGCACCCGCAAGGAAGAGCTGCTCATCCCCCGGGATGACCTCAACCGTATCTGGGTGCTGCGCAAGGTGCTCAACCCGCTCTCGGTCACCGAGTCCATGGAGCTGCTGCGCGATCGCTTGCTGAAGTCCAAGACCAACGGTGATTTCCTGGCTGCCATGAACGCGCAGTAGGCAATGGCCGAAGACCTCGCCAGCCGTATCCGCCAACTGCACCGCGAGCAGGAGGAACTGCGCCAGGGGGGCGGCAAGGGCGCCGTCGAGCGCCAGCACGAAAAGTCGCGTCTCACCGCCCGCGAGCGCCTGGCGTTGCTGCTCGATGCCGATTCGCCATGGCATGAAGTCGGCCTCTACGCCGCCTGGGGCATGTACGAGGAATGGGGAGGCGCGGTGGCGGCAGGGGTGGTCTGCGGCCTGGGCAAAGTCGAGGGCCGGTGGGCGATGATCATCGCCAATGACGCTACCGTCAAGGCGGGCGCATTCTTTCCCATGACCGCCAAGAAGGTGCTGCGGTGTCAGACCATGGCGATGGAGAATCGCCTGCCGCTCATCTATCTGGTGGATTCCGCCGGCGTCTTCCTGCCGCTGCAGGACGAGGTCTTTCCCGACATTGACGACTTTGGCCGCGTCTTCCGCCACAATGCCGTGGCCAGCGCTCAGGGAATTTCGCAGATTACCGCCATCATGGGCAACTGCGTTGCCGGCGGCGCCTATTTGCCGGTGATGTGCGACACCATCCTGATGACCGAAGGCAGTGGTCTGTACTTGGCGGGACCGGCGCTGGTGCAGGCGGCCATTGGGCAGAAGGTGAGCAGCGAGGATCTGGGCGGCGCGCGCCTCCACTCCGCGGTCAGTGGCACCGCCGATTTCCGCGAGCCGGACGACGCCGCCTGTCTGCGCCGCATCCGCTCTCTCATGAGCCGGCTGGCGCCGCCTCCGCCTTCTCCCTTCAACCGCGTGATTGCGGTCGCGCCGGCTCGCCCGGCCGAAGATTTGTTGCGGATTGTGCCCGCCGATCCCCAGGCGGCCTACGACACGCGCGATCTGCTGGGCTCCCTCCTCGACGGCAGTGGCTTTGACGAGTACCGCGCCGAGTACGGACAGACGCTGGTCTGTGGCTATGCCCGCCTGGGCGGTTTTGCCGTGGGCGTGGTGGCCAACCAGAAAAAGACGGTCAAGCGTGCCACCGCCAATGGGACCCAGCGACTCGAGTTCGGCGGCGTCATCTATCCCGAAAGCGCCGACAAGGCCGCGCGCTTCATCATGGACTGCAATCAGGCCCGCATTCCGCTGCTGTTCATCCATGACGTCAACGGCTTCATGGTGGGCAAGGAGATGGAAGCGGCGGGAATCATTCGCAGCGGCGCCAAGATGGTCAACGTCGTGGCCAACAGCGTGGTGCCCAAGTTCAGTGTGGTGGTGGGCGGAAGTTTCGGCGCCGGCAACTACGCCATGTGTGGTCGCGCCTACGACCCCCGTCTGCTGTTGGCCTGGCCCACGGCCCGCTACGCCGTCATGGGTGGCGAACAGGCCGCCAATACCCTGATGGAGATTCGTGCCCGGCAACTCGAGCGCGGTGGCCATAAACTGGACGAAAAGGCACGCCAGGAACTGCTCGCTTCGATCCGCGCCAGCTACGAGGCCCAGACGGATCCCCGCTATGGCGCTGCCCGGCTGTGGCTCGATGCCCTGATTGACCCGCTCGACACCCGCGCTTGGCTGATCGCCGGCTTGGAGGCCGCCAGCCTTAACCCGGAGATCCCTCCGTTTCGTACCGGCGTCCTGCAAACCTAAGCAAATAAGCAGCTTGCAGGTTTTTTCATTTTTTTTGCGAACTTCCCTAAAGAATTTCTAATCCTCGGCCGATCTCTGTTTCTGTCGGGACAAGTGTCCGCGTTTTCGCCTCCCGCGAACCGCCGGTGCACTGTCCCAGTAGGAGAAATGGAATGATCCGCAATCACACTGCAGCGCGCCTCTCCCTCGGCAAGGGGTTTCGCTTTATAGTTTTGTTGGCAGCTATGACCGTCGCTCTGGCTGCCGCCTCGCTTCCCGGCCAGGGCGTCCTCGTGCACCTCAACCTCGCCGATGTAGCGGCCTTCAATCTGCGCCATACCACGTTGTCGCTGCGACTGAATCCGACCCGCGATCTCTATCTGGTGACGGCTACCGACGGCCGGACGGACCAACAGCTCCTGACTGAAATCCAAACCGATCCCGTGGCGTCGAACCCTATCCTCAATGCCCCGGTGACGATGACGCTGCCCGCTTTGGATGGTCAATCCACCGCTTCGGTGCTCAACGGTTCGACCTCCACCTCGACCTCCACCTCGACCTCCACCACAACTTCCGGGGGCCTGCTGGGCGCGCTTCTGCAGCCGGTGCTCAAACTTGCCGGCAATCTCTTGAACCCGCTTCTGGGCACTGTGCTGAACATACAGATCAATACCGGCGGCAGCATCAGCAGCGGCGGCCTTCTGAACTCGCAGCCAACCTACTTCTACGGCTCCGTTGTGCCGCAGGCTTATCCCAATCAGCCGACGGTCAGTCAGATCAGTGCCGGCGCTTCCGCCCACAACCTGGCCACTGGCCAGAGCATCGAAGTGGCGCTGATTGATAACGGCCTGGATCCGTTCAATCCCGTTCTGATGGGCGTGACCGATGGCAGCCACGGCCATAATTTTTACGACAACAGTGCCAACTGGTCGGCCTACGCCGATCTTGCCGACGGTCCGGCCGGGGGTTCCAACCTGGATGGCCAGTCCACGGCCTCGGTGCTGAATGGCCAATCCACGGCCTCGGTGCTGAATGGTCAGTCCACGGCCTCGGTGCTCAATGGCAGCACTTGCCAACAGCAGTTTGGCGCTGACGGCTCACGGCTCAATCAATCCACGGCGTCGGTGCTGAACGGCCAGTCCACGGCCTCGGTGCTGAACAGCGAAGACAGCGCCACCGTAATCAGTGAGCTCAACATCATTCTCGCCTGTGATCCGGAGTTT
Organism: Terriglobales bacterium; assembly: GCA_036561225.1. Lineage (GTDB taxonomy): Bacteria > Acidobacteriota > Terriglobia > Terriglobales > SCQP01 > SCQP01. The sequence goes on along the minus strand of DATBPS010000014.1, from coordinate 1,759 downwards.
GGTCACGGCACCTCGGTCGCGGGCCTCATCCATCTGGTGGCGCCCAAGGCCAAAATCCTGCCCATCAAGGCCTTCGGCCCGGGCGGATCCGCGGACGTGGCGGCGATCTATCAGTCGATTACTTATGCCATTGACCAGCATGTGCAGGTCATGAACCTGAGCTTCAGTGCGACCGCTGCCTCGCCTGTCATCGAGGCTGCGATTCGTGAGGCGGTGCAGGACGGTATCGTGGTGGTCGCGGCGGCCGGCAACGACGGCGTCAGCACCGCTGTCTACCCGGCCTCTTTGCCGGGCGTCGCCGGTGCCGGGGCTGTCGACGGCACCCAGGCGGGCTTTCCGCGTGCGCCCTACTCCAACTTCGATCCGGCGCCCGGGATCATCGAGAATGCCGCCGTTGCCGCTCCCGGCACCTCCGTCTTCACCACCTATCCTGGAGGTGGCCAGATCTGGGCCACCGCCACCGGCACGTCCTTCAGCACGCCGCTTATCGCCGGCGAAGCGGCCCTGCTGGCGCAATTGCACCAGACTGGCCCCGCCGCCCTGCGGCTGATGGAGAACACGGCCAACCCCGCGATTACCGGAGATGCCCATGGCGAATTGGGCCATGGCATGGTGAACGTCGAGTCCGCGCTCCGCTCGGCTTCGCCCAGTCTGCTGTCCTGGCTGTTCTGGTAAGTCTCCAGACGGCGCAGTAGCCAGCTTGCGGCAGTTGCTGTAAGCTGGCCCCTGTGCCGTTCTGGAGCCAAGTATGAGATCCCGCACTCTCCTGATGGGCGCGGTGGCCACGTTCTTGGCCACCGCGCTTTTTGCTCAGCATCCGGTCACCTTGCAGGACGTCATGGGCCTGAAAGCCCCCGGCTCGGTGGCGATGTCTCCCGACGGCCATTGGGTGCTGTACACGGTGCGCTCCTGGACGCCGGCTCCGGAGGAACAGAAGAAACCAGTCAAGGAAGAGATGCGCAGCCATATCTGGCTGGCCTCGACCGAGCCCTCCGCCGGCGGCGCTCCACGACAAATTACTTTCGGTGACAAGGGTGAGAGTTCCCCCGCCTGGTCGCCCGACGGCAAGTACGTCAGCTTCATTGCCAACCGTCCCGACCCCGACGATCCGGGCGCCAAACCTTCCGGCCAAATCTATGTGATGCGGGCCGATGGCGGCGAAGCCCACGCGGTCACTACCGGCGAAGGTGGCGCCTCCAGCTACACATGGTCCCCCGACAGTAAGGAAATCGCCTTCCTGCGCGTGCCCCCACTGAGCGAAGCCGGACAAGCCGCGGAGAAGCGCGGCGAGGATGTTGCCGAATACGAGGGCGATTTTCGGCTGGCGCGCTTGTGGACCGTGGATCTGGCCACCGGCAAGGAAGCCGACTGGACACGAGAAGACGACTTCACCCTCAAGGGCGCCCCGGCCTGGTCTCCGGACGGGAAACAACTGCTGTTTGCCGCCGCCCCCACCACGCTGATCCGCGACAACCGTACCAACTTATTTCTGTTCACCCTGGCCACCAAACAATTGCGCCAGCTCACCCACGGCCTCTCCGCTTCCTCGTCCCCGGCATGGTCTCCTGACGGGCACACCATTGCCTACCTGTTCGACCCCGACGGCTACAAGGCCCTCGGCGATGGCATCCCCTATCAGGACAGTCACAAGTCTCATCTCATGCTCCTCGATGTCGCCACCGGGCAGAGTCGTGACGTCTCCTCGCCTGCCTTCGATCTGTATGCAGGCGATCCCATCTGGTCGGCGGATAGCGGTGAG
>DATBPS010000013.1:0-12585 GCA_036561225.1 Terriglobales bacterium | reverse complement strand
GCTGGGAACCGCAGGTGGCACTGGAGGATGGGCTGCGGCGGACGGTAGAATGGTACGCCGCCCACCCGGATTGGCCGGCGGCTTGTCCATGACTTCACATCGCGAATTGTTCGGCGCCAACTTTGAACGCACCCATGTGGTGCAGCAGGCCACGCTGGTCGCGGCGGGCGCTGAGATGGAGCGCGCGGCGGCGGCGCTCGTCGCCTGCTATCGCGGCGGGGGCAAGGCGATGTTTTGCGGCAATGGCGGCAGCGCCGCCGATGCCCAGCACCTGGCGGCCGAGTTCGTCGGCCGCTACCTGGCCGAGCGCCGTCCCTTGCCGGCTCTGGCGCTGCATGCCAACTCTTCATCGCTTACCGCCATCGGCAACGATTATGGTTATGAGTTGAGTTTTGCCCGCCAGCTCGAGGCCTTCGCCCGGCCGGGCGATGTGGCGGTCGGCCTCTCGACCTCGGGCAACTCGGCGAACGTGGTGGCGGCGCTGCAGAAGGCGCGCGAGCTGGGTCTGACGACGATCGCGCTTACCGGCGAAGGTGGCGGCAAGCTGCGCGATGCGGCCGACATCCTGCTGGCGGTGGCCAGCCGCGAGACGCCGCGCATTCAGGAGTGCCACATCCTCATCGGCCACTGCCTCTGCCAGGCGGTGGAAGAAGCGCTCTTTGGCGGCTAGGCGGCCGGAATTTCTTGTCCTTGGCGCCCACGGACAACTGGGGCAGGCATTCCTGTCCACGCTCGGCCGGCGCGCGGTGGGTCTCAACCGCTCCCAGCTCACCCTCGGCGACGCCCCACAGACCGAGCGCGTGCTGCGCGCGCTGCGGCCGCGGGTGGTGATCAACTGCGCCGCCTTCAACCAGGTGGATGTCGCCGAAACCAGCGGTCACGAGCAGGCACTGGCGGCCAATGCCCGAGGGCCGGCGCAACTGGCCGCGCTGGCCCGGTGCCTCGATTACCGGCTGGTGCATTTCAGCACCGATTACGTCTTCGGCGCCGATGGCCTGCGCCGCCCGCGCGGCGAAGAAGATGAGCCTGCGCCGCTCAACTTTTATGGCTATAGCAAGCTGCTGGGTGAGCAGGCAATGTTGGCGACTGACCCGCAGTCACTGGTACTGCGGGTGGCGCATTTGTACGGTGGACGGTCGCTCTCTCCCGGCCGTCAGAACCTGGCCGATCGGTTTTTGCAGTTGGCGCGCGCCGGAGAGCCGATTGCCGCCGCCCGTGGCCAGTACCTCAACCCCACCTATGTAGGTGATGTCGTCGCCGCCACCTTGAGCCTGCTGGAGCATAAGGTCAGTGGGCTGCTACATTTGACCGGTGAGGGGGAGTGTACGGCGGCCGAATTTGCCCGGGCGGTCTGCCAGGCGGCGGGCCTGCGGGGCACAATCCGCGAGGTGGCGGCCGACCCCCGGCCCGCCCCCCGGCCGCGGTACACCGTATTGGCCAATCTGCGCCTCGCCCGCCTAGGTTTTCCGCCCCTTCCGCACTGGCAAGTCTCGCTGGCTCAACACATATGCGCCAGCGGCTCAGCCCAAAGTTGATAGTCATCCACTAAGATTATTGTTGACAATGGCAGGCTCAATGCCGTAGTCTGTCGTTGGCAGGAAAACCGCATGGCAAAGATCATTGGCATTGACCTCGGCACCACCAACAGCGTGGTGGCGGTGATGGAGAGTGGCGAACCCAAGGTAATCGCCAACGCCGAAGGCGGGCGTACCACCCCCTCAGTGGTGGCCTTTACCAAGAACGGCGAACGGCTGGTGGGGCAGGTAGCCAAGCGCCAGGCGATCACCAACCCGGACGGCACGGTGTACTCGATCAAGCGCTTCATGGGGCGGCGCTACAACGAGGTCAACGAAGAGATGAAGATGGTGCCCTACAAGGTGGTGCAGCAGGGCGACCACGTGGCGGTGGAGGTGCAGGGCAAGAGCTACACCCCGCCGGAGATCTCGGCCTTCATTCTGCAGAAGCTGAAACAGTCGGCGGAAGACTACCTGGGCGAGAAGGTGACCGAGGCGGTGATAACCGTGCCCGCCTACTTCAACGACGCCCAGCGGCAGGCGACCAAGGATGCCGGGCGCATCGCCGGCCTGGACGTGAAGCGCATCGTCAACGAGCCCACGGCGGCGGCGCTGGCCTACGGGCTGGACAAGAAGAAGGAAGAGACGATCGCCATCTACGACTTCGGCGGCGGCACCTTCGACATCTCGATTCTCGAGGTGGGTGAGGGCGTGGTCGAGGTGAAGAGCACCAACGGCGACACCCACCTGGGCGGCGACAATCTCGATCAGCGGCTGGTGGACTGGCTGGTGGACGAGTTCAAGAAGGACGAAGGCATTGACCTGCGCGGCCGCGGCAACGAGATGGCGCTGCAGCGTCTGAAGGACGCCGCCGAGAAGGCCAAGATGGAGCTCTCCACCACGATGGAGACGGAGATCAACCTGCCCTTCATCACCGCCGATGCCAGCGGGCCGAAACATCTGCTGAAGAAGCTGTCGCGCTCACAGTTCGAGCGCATGGTGGAAGACATTTTGCAGCGCACCGTCGCCCCCTGCCAGCAGGCGTTGAAGGACGCCGGGGTGGATGCCTCGAAGATTGACGAGGTGGTGCTGGTGGGCGGCTCGACCCGCATCCCGCGGGTGCAGCAGATGGTGAAGGACCTGTTCAAGAAGGAGCCGCACAAGGGCGTCAACCCCGACGAGGTGGTGGCGGTGGGCGCGGCGGTGCAGGCGGGCGTGCTGGCGGGCGAGGTCAAGGACCTGCTGCTGCTCGACGTGACGCCGCTGTCGCTGGGCATCGAAACGCTGGGCGGGGTGAACTCGGTGCTGATCCAGCGCAACACCACCATTCCCACGCGCAAGAGCGAGACGTATTCGACCGCGGCCGACAACCAGACTTCGGTCGAGGTGCACGTGCTGCAGGGCGAGCGTCCGATGGCGGCGCAGAACCGCACCCTGGGGAAGTTCCACCTGGTGGGCATCCCCTCGGCGCCGCGCGGAGTGCCGCAGATCGAAGTGACCTTCGACATTGACGCCAACGGCATCGTCAACGTGAGCGCCAAGGATCTGGGCACGGGCAAGGAGCAGAAGATCACCATCACCAGCTCCAGCGGTCTGTCGAAGGACGAGATTGACCGCATGACCAAGGAAGCCGAGGCGCACTCGGACGAGGACAAGAAGCGGCGTGAAGAGGTCGAGGCGCGCAACCAGCTCGACAGCCTGGTCTACAACACCGACAAGATGTTGAAGGAGAACCGCGACAAGGTTCCCGCCGACGATGCCGCCGCGGTGGAGACGGCGTTGACCGATGCCCGCAAGGCGCTCGAGGGCGGAGATACGGCAGCCATGGTGGGCGCCAAGGACAGCCTGACGGCCGCCACCCACAAGCTGGCCGAGGCGCTGTACAAGAACGCCAACCAGCAGCAGGCGGGCGGCGCCGCGCCCCCGCCTCCACCGCCCGGGGGCGGCAACGGCGAGGCCAAGCAGGGAGACGTGATTGACGCCGAGTACGTGGACGCGGACGGCGACGCGAAGAAGGGTTAACTCTGCGGCAGCGGTGAGATAATCCAGGCCAAACCATGCCCACCGCTGCCAAGGATTACTACCAGATTCTCGGCATAGAACGCACCGCCACGGCCGAGGAGGTGCGCAAGGCCTATCGCCGGCTGGCGCGCAAGCTGCATCCCGACGTCAACCCCAACAACAAGACGGCGGAAGAGAAGTTCAAGGACGTGCAGGAGGCCTACGACGTCCTGAGCGAGCCCAAGAAGCGCGAGTTTTACGATCGCGCCGGCTTCTTCAACGATCAGGCGTTCCAGCACGGCGCCGACGCCTTCACCGGCGCGGCGGCGGGCGGCGGGCGGGGAGCGAGTTACGGCGCCGGGGCGGGACAGGCGCCGCCGGGCTTTGATTTCTCCGGCTTCGATTTCTCCGACCTGGGCGGAGCCGGCGCGGCGGGACGGCGCGGGGGCGGGTCGAGCTTCCGCGACATCTTCTCCGGCATTTTCAACCGCCAGGCGGCGCCCGCCGAAACCACCGGCAGCGACCTCGAGTACCAGGTGACGGTGGGATTCTGGGACGCCATCCGCGGCTCGGTGCTGCGGCTCAATGTGCCGCGCCAGGACAAGTGTCCGCAGTGCAACGGCACCGGCGCCGGGGGCCGCGGCGGCACCTGTCCGGAGTGCGGCGGCAAGGGTCAGGTGGCGCAGACGGTGAGCGGCATGAAGTTCAACCTGCGCTGCGGCGCCTGCGGGGGCACGGGCAAGACCGGCGCCGCCTGCCCGCGCTGCCAGGGGCAGGGGCGGGTGCAGGTGACCGAGACGCTGGAGGTGCGGCTGAAGCCGGGTACGCGCGAGGGGGCGCGGCTGCGCATCGCCGGCAAGGGCAACTGGGGGGCTGACGGCAGCGGCGACCTGTATGTGATCGTCCGCATCCGTCCCCATCCGCTGTTTCAGCGCGAAGCCGACGACATCCACGTCAAGGTGCCGATCAGCATCACCGAGGCCGCCCTGGGGGCCAAGATCGGCGTGCCCACCATCGAGGGCAAGGCGCTGCTCAACATTCCCGCGGGCACGCAGTCGGGGCAGAAGTTCCGCATGCGCGAACGCGGCGTGGTTTCGGCCCAGCACGACGGCATTCGCGGCGACGAGTACGTGGAAGTGATGGTCAGCGTGCCCAAACTCAAGGACGAGCGCAGCCGCGAGCTGCTGCGCGAGTTCGCCAAACTCAACCCCGAGGATGCGCGCGAGGCGGTCCTCAAGCAGGCGCAGCCCTGAGAGGCGGGGCGACTTCAGCATGGTCCGCAAAAAAGGCCGCGCAGCGTACATGATCTCGGCCGTGGCCGAGCAGTACGGCATTCATCCGCAGACGCTGCGGCTGTATGAGCGCGAGGGCCTGCTCAAACCGTCGCGCACGGAAGGCAACACGCGCCTGTATACGGATGAGGACCTGCAGCGGCTGGAGGTCATCCTGTCGCTGACGCGCGACATGGGTGTCAACCTGGCCGGGGTGGAGATCATCCTCGATCTGCGCGAGAAGATGGTGCGCATGCAGGAGCAGATGCAGGAGTTCGTGGACTTCGTGCAGCACGATCTGGTCAACCGCGACCTGAGTTTCGACAACGCGCGCGAGGCGCTGGTGCCCATCCATCCGCGCCGGCCGCGCTGACCGCCATGCCGCTGCGCAGCCAGCGCTACGGCCTGAGGGTTCCGGCTGCCCGCCCGTCCACCGGCAGCGGGTGGGAACAAGCGCAGCACTGGCTGGCCATTGGCGGGCCGATCGGCCTCATCCCCTGGATCCCGGCTACCTGGGCCTCGCTGATTACCGCTTTGGTCTGTTGGTGGGCACCGCCCCGGCCGCTAACCATTGTGGTTGTCGCCGCCGTGCTGTTCGTCGTCGGCGGCTTTGCCACATCAACGGCGGAACGGCTCACCGGCGTCGAGGATCCGCGCAATGTGGTGCTGGATGAGATCGCCGGGCAGCTGCTGACGTTCCTGTTCGTGGCACCTGCCGGGATCTGGATTGCGCTGGCCGGTTTTGGGCTCTTTCGTCTCTTCGATGTGGTCAAGCCGCCGCCCGCCCGGGCCGCCGAACGTCTATCCGGCGGTTGGGGGATTATGGCCGACGACTACGTCGCCGGAGTCTACGCCGCCATGGTGCTGTGGCTGGTGGTGTTGGCGGTCCGCTACCTCTTGTAGGTTCCCAACAAGAGGTGGCCGTGCCATTTCGGGAAGCCGACGCGGAATATTTTGATTCCACCCAACCAGGAACTCTGGCCAGAGTTCCATGCAGGGGTGACTGCCTCCGAGCTGCGCCGGCGTGCCTACATGTCTACCCGCCGTCTGCTGCGGCGCTTGCACGTACAGCGGTGGCTGGATGTTTACGCCTGCCAAATCGTGGCGGCGCCGACCGCCTCGCGCGGCGCGCCTTCGGAGTGGGCGCGGGAGGAGTTATGGATGGACGAGGTGGGACCGGGCAGCGCCGACTGGCTGACCGGGGCGCATCCGGCGCGCGCCGCCATCATGGACCAGCGCTGGGCGGCCGGGTACCGCTGTTTTGCGGCCACCACACAACCAAGCACCGGCTGTTCCGCCTATCTCTGGGCGGCGGCGGGTCCCATCCGCTTCTACAGCCGGTCGCTGGGACGTAACTGGGAGGTGCCGGCGGGCGTGGCCTGGCTGTTTGATGCCTGGGCGCATCCGCTCAGCCTGGGGACTTATCCCGACCTCAACCGCTTTGCCGTCGCCCGGCTGCGCGCGGAGGGGGTTGGCTGGACGTGGGGACAGGTCGAGGCGGGCAATCGCGGATCCCGCCGTCTGACCCGGCGCTGGGGCGCGGAAGCGGTGGGTCCGGCGGTCTCGCTGCGTTTAGGAAAGTTGACCCTGTGTGCCGCCAGTCCACGACTTTCTCTCATGGCGGGCGGGGCCGGATCCAGTCCGCGCCTAGCGGTGAGTCGCATGACCCATATAACTTAGGTACACTAGGCTGGCAGTAGCCCGTCTGTTCCAGCCAATGGCGGCGCCGCCTTCATCCTCGGGCATCCAGGAATTGGTTGCCGGCTGCGTCCGCGGCGAAGCCGCGTCGTGGGAGGCGTTTCTCGCCCGCACCCAGCCGGTGGTGGCCCGTGCCTGCCGGGCGGCCGCGCGCCAATGGGGGATGACCGATCCGGCACTGGTCGAAGAATTGGTGCAGGAGACTTATACCCGCTTGGTGAGCGGACGACTGCTGGAAACCTTCGAGCCGAAGCATCCGGACGCGATCTTCGGCTACCTGAAGTTATTGGCGTCCCGCATTGCGCACGATACCTGCAAAGCGGCGGCGGCGGGCAAGCGCGGAGGCAAGGCGAGCACGGTGCCGCTGGAGGATACAGCATCGCCCACCGCCGGGAACGACGTGGAGGATGACATCCTGCTCAATCAGATCGAGGCGGGGGTGCGTGCCGCCTCTTCGGGCAAGGAAGTGGACCGCGATCTGCTGGTTTTTCAGCTCTATTACCGGCTGGGGCTGACGGCGGCCGCCATCGCCGCCATCCCCAGCCTGGGGCTCACGGTCAAGGGGGTGGAGAGTTTCCTGAGCCGGCTGACTCGCCAGGTGCGGGAAAAATTTTCCGGCGGCGGAGAAAGGGAAAAGGCTGCCCATGGCGATTGATAGAGAGGGTCAGGCACGAGGTGACAAGATGCCAACCGAGCCGGAATCTGCCGTAGTCCGGTTGGAGCGACTGCACGCCCGAGCAGCTCGCTTCCCCGGTGCATCCAGTCCCGGCCGTGCCTGCCCTCCTCTGTCGGTGTGGGAAGAACTTATGGCCGGGGGTGTTCCAGCCGCGGAAGCCGAAGCCGGCCTTCACCATGCCACCGCCTGCGAACACTGCGGTCCGCTGCTGCGCGAGGCGGCCGAAGCCTGCGGAGCCGTGGAGTTTCCCGAACTTTCGAGCGGCACGGATCGCGGCCGCCGGCAACTGGCTCGTCGTCTGAGCCGCTTGCAGCGGGGGCGCCCGGGTTCAGGTTGGGCCTGGCGCGCCGGGTTGGCGGGCGTCGCGGCGGCAGCCATCGTGCTGCTGATTGTCTGGCTGCCCGGATCAGGCCGCGCCTTTGTGGCGCGCCGGCTGCTCAACCAGGCCTACGGGCAACAGCGCACTCTCGCGCTGCGCTTCGCCGGGGCCCAGTATGGGCCTTTGCTCAGCCCGCGCCGTGGCGGCAGGCTCCCGGCGAGCGCCGATCTGCTGGAGGCGGAAGGCCTGCTGGCCACGGCGCTCGAACGTCAGCCGGAAAACGCGGCGCTGCTGCAGAGCCGCGCCCACGCCGAGCTGCTGCGCCAGGATTTCGCCTCGGCCATTGCCGATTTGACCCGCGCGCTGGCGCTGGATCCCTCGCTGGCGGGAGGGCACACCGACCTGGGAACCGGCTACTACCTCAGCGCCATGGCCGGCCGCGATGCCGATTACGGCACCGCGCTCAATGAACTGGGTCAGACGCTGGCGAAGTCGCCCCGCGATCCCATTGCCTTGTTCAACCGCGCCCTGGTGGAAGAGGCGATGCAGGACTGGACCGGCGCCATTCAGGACTGGGGAGCCTATCTGCAAGTGGATGCCGGCGGGTCGTGGGCGGCGGAGGCGCGGAGGCATTTTGATGCCGATCGGCAGCGGGTGGGGCGGCACGATCACGCCGACACCGCGCCGTTGCTGCCGCCCGGGCAGTTTGCCGCCGGGAGGTTCGACGACGCGCGGATCGAGGACTATCTGCAGGCGGCCACCACCGACTGGCTGCCGGCCGCCTATCCCGAGAAGGGCGCGCCCGATGGCGAGGCGCGGCGAGCGTTGCAGGTTTTGGCCGGGGTGGCGCTGACCCGCCATCACGATGCCTGGCTGAAGCGGCTGCTGGCGGAAGCGCCGCGGCGGCCCAGCCGGCGCTTCGCCGCCGCGGTGGCCGGACTGGCACAGGCGGTGCGCCAGAATCACGCCGGACAAGCGGACCAGGCGCTGGGCGTCGCCCAGCGCGCGGCGGCGGCCTTTGCCGAGAGCGGAGACGTGGCGGGCGAGGAGCGCGCGGCGTATGAGCAGGTTTACGTGCTGCATCTGGCGGAGCGGGGAGGGGAGTGCCTCGAGGTTCTGCATCAGCAGTTGGCGCCCGCCGCGCTGCGCGGCGAGGCCTGGCTGGCGGGCGAGGCAGCGTTGGAAGAATTCGATTGCCGGGGCATGAGCGGCCGGCAAGACCCGGCCGCCATTCGCAGCGCGATCGCCATCGCCACCGCGGCGCATTACCCGGCCCTGCGCATGCGCGCGCTGGCCTACCAGTTCAGCGATGCCCCGTCGCCGGATTCCAGCCCCGCCTGGGGCGGCCAGCTGGGGCAACTGCGCCGGTATTGGGAAGAGCCGGTGAATGCCTATCGTGCCTACCAGCTGGACATGGTGCTGGCGATCTATTCCCAGGAAAGGGGCGAGTGGTTTGCCGCTGACCGTCTGGCGGAGGCGGCGGTGGATCGCCTGGAGCAGACACCGGAGATCACCTACCTGGCGATGGCGCACCAGCAACTGGCCACCTACGCGGAACAGTGCGGGTTCAGCGAGCAGGCACGCCGGCAGCGGCAGGTGGCGGAGGAGTTGTTTCAGCGCCTTCCCCCCTCCGCCACCACGGCCAACCTGCGTGCCTACAACCAACTCCGGTTGGCCGCCGCGGACATGGAAGGCGGCGATGTCACCGCGGCGCACGCCCAACTGGCGCGGTTTCGAGCGGAACAACCAGCGGTGGTGTCGGTCTACTCCCGCGCGCTGCCGTATTTCACCGTGCTCGCCCGGTGGGACATGGGGCAAGACCGGCTGCCGGAGGCCGAAGCCAATCTGCGCGCGGCGGTGGCCATCCGTGAGAGTGATCTGAGCGCGATTACCAGCGGCGAGGACCGGCTGAGTTGGGAGCAGACCAATCTGGATGCGTATCGCGAATGGGTGGAGGTGGAGTGGGAGGCGCACCACGATCCAGCCGCGGCGCTGGAGTATTGGGAGTGGGCGCGGGGGGCGGCGGTGCGAGCCGCGCAGCCTTTGCCCTCCGGGTTTCTCGCCGCGGCGCGCAGCCTGGACGCAACCGGCGCGCCGGCGCTGCCCCGGCCCCATCTGGTCCGCGACGCGCTGGCATCGCTGACCGCGGCAGAGGTGGTCAGCTACGATCTGCGTCCGGATCACCTGCTGATCTGGGTTTATGACAATCGCGGCGTGCACGGTGTGCGGGTAGCGGTCTCCGGCGCGACGCTCGAAGCCGAGGCGCATGCGTTTGCGGCCGCCTGCTCCGATCCGCGCAGTGATCCGCGGCTGGTGCAGACCGAGGCGCGGCAGCTCTACGCGCGCCTGTTGCAGCCGGTGGGGGCGTGGCTGGATCCCGCCCGGCTGCTGGTGGTCGAGCCTGACGGCGCGCTGGGCCAGATTCCCTTCGCCGCGCTGCTGGCGCCGAATGGCGGGGTGGTTGCGCAGCCGCTCATGCAGTCGCCCGGCATTGCCTTTGCCCGCCTGGCTCGCACCGGGCTGCCGCCGCCCACGGCCCGGTTTTTGGCAGTGGCGAATCCGTCGGCCGGATTCGACGCCCAAGGCGATCCTTACCCGCTGTTGCCCGCCGCCGCCGCCGAAGGGACGGTCCTCGCCGCCGCCTTTGCCCCGCGCTCGGAGCTGCTGCTCGGCGCGGATGCCACCCGCACGGCGGTGCTCGCCGCCCTTCCCCACGCCGGGATCTTTCATTTTGCCGGGCACGCCGACGGCGCCAGTCTTCTGCTGGCCGCTTCCGGCACGCTGACCGCCGCCGATCTGAATCCGGCCACGCTTCCGCAGTGTCGCCTGGCGGTCTTCGCCGCTTGTTCAACCGCCGGCGGCACGCTTCTCGACCCCACGGATCTGGTGCGGGCGGCTCTGCGCGCCGGCGTGCCGCAGGTCGTCGCCAGCAAATGGGCGGTGGATTCCGCCGCCACGCAAAGTCTGTTCCAGTCCTTCTACTCCGCCCTGCGCGCCGGGGCCAATCCCGCGCGCGCCCTCTTCAAAGCCCAACAGCAACTCCGCCGCCGGCCGGCGACCGCCGCCCCCTTCTACTGGGCGGCCTTCACCGCCTTCGGCGCGCGGATGCCGTAAACGAAGGCTCGCCATGAAGACTCCGCACAGCTCGACCCGCTCTCCGCAAGTCCTGTATGTGTTCTTTCACGGCCCGTGGGGTTTTGCCGTGCATGAAACGACACAAGTCATAACCGCTTTGACGCCTGTCTGCCCTGGCCATCAGTATCGCTGGGGGGACGGCCACGGACTGCAGGGGATGCCTGCGGGAAACTATGCTTTGGCAGATGAGGGGGCCATTGCCGGACAACCAAACTGGATTTCTCAAGTCCCCGAACAGACGCAGATCACGAACATGCCGCCGCGGTTTGCGCTCCCCAGGGCATTGGACGATCCTCGGGTCCACTGTTCCGTTACTTTGCCGTTCACCAGTTTGTTGGGCTATCCCTGCGTGCCGCGCAGCATCCCGCATCAAAACGACGACTACGACAATTTGCTCAGCGGCCGCCACTTTTCACTTCTCAACCAAACGACCGCCGGCGATGACGTTAGCTTGGGGCTGGCCCAAGTGCTGCCCTACGTCATCAACGACTTCTCCCGCTTGCGGCTGGTGAGTGACACCGGATTTCAATGGCTGCCCCTGCCGACCGACAGTGGGGCGGTCAAGCTGCACATTTACGCCCAGACGACCGGGGCTTCCTCCGAGGATCATTTTTCGACAATGGCCAGTCTGTTTAATCTCGACCTGCATCTTGATGGCATTGATGTGACTCAAAACGGGCAGGTGCATGCCGATCCCTCGGCATGCTTTGCCACGGGCCAGCCGCCGATCACTGCCGACGACCTTAAATCTCTGGAAGAGCGCAACGCGCCGCCTTCAGCCCGTCCCCATTCGCGGACCCTCAAGTTCCCCATCGCCTGCGGCGGCACGATCGTCATTAATTACGACCCACAAGCCATGCTCGCGCCGCCAGACCAGACGGCGGCGTCCGCGCCTGCACCCATGCCCGGGATGGGTAATATGTAGCCCGCCCGAAAAAGTTCCGTGGCAACCGCCGCAGAAGGGTTTTTCGGCCCATTCTCGATTTCTCCCCCAAGCCCGTGTTCCGACGCGGGCGAGGAGGATGAGAATGGTTCTGTCAACCGGCGTGCGTCGGCGCGAATGCGGCGTGCTATTGGTGCTGTCGCTCGCTTTATGCCTTGGTTCGGCTGCTCGCGGGCAAACCGCAATGGCCAGAGTCAACTACCACGGCAGTCTGGCCCCGGCAGCATCGGGCGAGATTTGCGCCCGCCAAGGTGCTTTTAGTACGTGCGCTGACTATACGAGCAGGGGTTTGGCGTCGGCTATGTCTTTGCCGGCGGGAACCTATGATTTCATATTTGCTGACGAGCTCACGATCCCACAGTCCAGCGCCTACACTTCGGTCGTGGTGCCGGCCGGCGACTTCGACCTCGACGCCGCACTGAAGGCTCGCCAGACGACGTCCGCTCATTTCTCCGGGAGCCGGGTTGGCGTCTCTGCGGGCACAATCTGCGCCAAACAGAACGGCACGACCCACTGCTCGGAATTTACTGCCGTAGAGCCGGCTCGCTTCGCAGTCTCACCAGGCGCGGCGGTGGTTTGGGTTCTCGACTCGGCCCCCGCTCCCAAGATCAAGGTTCAGAAAACCGGCATCACACTAGCTTCCGGCGAGAACGATCTCGATGTCGCATTGGCGTCCGCAAGCAGCACGGGTGGTGGTGCAGCAGCGACGTCTACTGGTGGTGATTCCGGTACTGCTCCCAGGATCACCGGCGTGGATCCGCCCAGCATCACCGAGGGGAGCCCGGCGCAGGTGCTCAAAATTATCGGGTCCAACCTGGGTTCGGCAACGGCTACGCTCAATGGCAAGTCGCTGAATGTCATCAGCCAAGGCAATGACGTGATCGACGTCTATGTAGCGGCCGAAGATCTGAAGACAGCCGGCCCCGCCGAGTTGAAGGTAAGCGACAGTAATGGCGGGTCCGCCACGGCGACTTTGATTGTCGCACCTTGGAGCAGCCGGTTCACTCGCATCTATCTCGGAATCGAGG
>DATBPS010000012.1:0-3379 GCA_036561225.1 Terriglobales bacterium | reverse complement strand
GAGGGCGTCACCAAGATTGACCGCCTGGATCTGCAGGGCAGCTTCAGCGGCCTCAGCCTGACCGATGCGCGCCAGGCGGAGAACATGCGCAAGATGCTGCTGGCCATGGTGGACGACATCCGCGTCATCCTCATCAAGCTGGCCGACCGTCTGCACAACATGCGCACCCTGCAGCATCTGGCGCCGGATCGTCAGCAGGCGATTGCGCGCGAGACGATGGAGATCTACGCTCCGCTGGCCCACCGGCTGGGGATGGGCAAGATGCGCGGCGAGCTGGAGGATCTGGCCTTCAGCTATCTCGAGCCGGGCGTCTACACCCAGATTCAGACGGCGGTCGAGAGCCGGCGCGCGGGCGGCGAGGAGTTTCTGCGCGGGGTCGAGAAGCGCGTGCTCGCGGCGCTCGCCGAACACGAGATTCCGGTGCGCGTCGAGGGGCGGATCAAGCGCATCTTCAGCATCTATCAGAAGCTGGAGCGGCAGCGCATTGACGTGGATCAGGTCTACGACCTGCTGGCGCTGCGCATCATCACCGACTCGGTGCGCGACTGCTACGCCATTCTGGGGGTGATCCACAGCCTGTGGCACCCGGTGCCGGGACGGATCAAGGATTTCATCGCCACCCCGCGGCCCAACATGTACCGCAGCCTGCACACCTCGGTGATTGACGCCAGCGGGCAGCCCTTCGAGGTGCAGATTCGCACCGAAGAGATGCACAGCATGGCGGAGGAGGGCATCGCCGCCCACTGGAAGTACAAGGACGGCGCCACGCCCGCCGCGCCCACTGCCGACGATGAGCGCATTCGCTGGCTGCGGCGGCTGATCGAGTGGCAGCGCGACATCGCCGACCCGGGCGAGTTCCTGGCCATGCTCAAGGTGGACTTGGCGCCGGAGGAGGTCTACGCCTTCACCCCCAAGGGGCAGATTCTGACCCTGGGGCGGGAGGCGTGTCCGGTGGACTTCGCCTACGCGGTGCATACCGAGATCGGCCATCGCTGCGTGGGGGCGAGGGTCAACGGGCGCATCGTGCCGCTGCGCTACCGCATTCAGACCGGCGACATCGTCGAGATCCTCACCCAGCCCGGGCACCAGCCCAGCCGGCACTGGTTGTCGTTTATTAAGACGTCGCGCGCCCGGCAGAAGATTCGCCATTGGTTCAACATCCACGAGCGGCAGCGCGCCACCGAGATCGGACGCAAGGCGCTGGAACGCGAGGCGCGGCGGCTGGACGTCTCGGCGCGGCAGATGAGCGACGCCGATCTGGAGCGCGCCGGCGCCGGGCTGGGGTTGGGGAAGGTGGAGGAGATCTATGCCGCGCTGGGGTACGGGAAGATTTCCGCGCGCCAGTTGCTTACCCGCCTGCTGCCCGCCGCCGAACGCACCCCGGAGCAGGCCAGGCGGCTCGCCGGGCCGCAGCGGCGCGCGCCGCAGACGCGGGCGGCGGGGCCGATTCTGGTGCGCGGGTTCAGCGACCTGCTGGTCTACCGGGCGGCGTGCTGCTCACCCATCCCGGGGGAGCCGATCGTCGGCTACATCACCCGCGGTCGCGGCGTGGGCGTGCACTCCGTCACCTGCACCAATGTGCGCAACCTGCTCTACGACGCCGACCGGCGCATCGAGGTCGCCTGGGCGCCGGAGGCGTGCGAGCTGTGCGAGGTGAAGCTGGTGATCCACTCGGATGACCGCGAGGGGATGCTCAACGCCATCACCAGCGTGATCTCGGAGCAGGGAAGCAATATTAAAAATATCGGCGCGCGGACGCGCGAAGGCAAGGCGGTGATTGACCTGTCGGTCGAGGTGCGCGACGCGGCCGGGCTGGAGAACATCACCCAGGGGCTGAAGCGCATCCCCGGCATTCACGCCGTGGATCGGCATTTGTCGGCCACAGGCCGTGCCGACACGGTAGAGCGTAGCCGGGGCCTGGGGACCGGGGCCCCCAAGCCCCGGCGAGCATAAGCCCTTCCGAAGGAAGGGCTGCTCCCGCAAAAGTCGGCACGCGCGACCGAGCCGCGCAAGCGTCCGCGCCCGTAAATGCTAATCTAGCGTAATGTCCAGGGACACCATCGCCACCACGAGCGCTCCCGCCGCCATCGGTCCGTATGTACAGGCGGTGCGCGCCAACGGTTTGGTCTTTTGTTCGGGCCAGATTGCACTTGATCCCGCCACCGGCGCTTTCTCCACCGGCGATGTTTCGGTGCAGACCGAACGCGCCATGGAAAACCTGAAGGCGGTGCTGGAGGCCGCCGGCACCAGTCTGGCCAAGGCGGTGAAGACCACCGTCTACCTGGCCGACATGAACGACTTTGCGGCCATGAATGCGGTCTACGGGAAGTACTTTCCCACCAATCCGCCGGCACGCTCGACGGTGGCGGTCAAGACGCTGCCCAAGGGTGCCCATGTGGAGATTGACGTCATCGCGCTGACTTGAGAAGAACCATGCTTTTGGGCCTTCGCACCGCTACTTTCCGCGTCGCGCCCGCCCAGATTGCGGCGGTTCGCGACTGGTATGCCCGCGCCCTCGGCATTCAGCCGTACTTCGACCAGCCGTTCTACGTGGGCTTCAACGTGGGCGGTTTCGAACTGGGCATGGCGGCCGTAGAAGACGCCCGCCCGGCGGCGGGATCGCTGGCGGTCTACTGGGGCGTCAATGATATTGAAGCCGCGGTGCGGCGGCTGGAGGAATGCGGCGCCGCGCGGCGCGAACCCATCACCGATGTGGGCGAGGGCATACGCGTGGCCACGGTGCTGGACCCGTTCGGAAATGAACTGGGGGTGATTGAAAACCCCCACTTCGGCAAGGGCTGAATCAGGCGGTCTGGGCGGCTAGCTTGGGGCGGCGGAGGGGCTTCTGGACATTGCCGCTCTTCAGGCAGGCGGTGCACACGCGCAGCTTGGCCGTGCCGCCCCCGGGGCGCTGCACGCGCGCCGGTTGCAGGTTCACGTTCCAACGCCGCTTGGTGACGTTGTGGGCGTGGCTGATACGATTGCCGAACTGCGGCCCTTTGCCGCACAGATCACAGACGCGTGCCATAGAAATCCTCTCCAGCCTAAGCTTAAGATTATACAGGACCGGAGGGCTTTGCGGCAATGAACCCACGGATTGGCGACACCACCGACGATTACTGCACCCGCTGCCACCGCCTGATGGACCACAGCGTGGCCGCCATGGTTGGGGAGACGATCGCCAGCACCACCTGCCGCACCTGCGGCTTCCAGCACGACTACCGCGGGGCGAAGATCCCGGCGCGGCCCCGGTCGAAGTCAAGCGCCTTTGATCAGGTGCTGGCCGGTATCCTGGGCGACGCCGCGCCCGCGCCGGAAACGCCGGGAGCGAAGTCGCGCGGCAAAAAGAAGAAATGACCCCTCCGGAGCCTTCTGACCT
>DATBPS010000011.1:0-10572 GCA_036561225.1 Terriglobales bacterium | reverse complement strand
CTTCGATGATCTGGTGCTCGACGCCCAAGTCGGCATCGAGGATCTGCGCGCCATCGTGGAGCGGCAACTGGTGGAAGCCGCCGCGCCGCTGAAGCCCGCCGGCAGCCCGCACCCGGTGAGCCCGAACCAGCCCGGACAGCGCATGCGCGCCGCCCTGCGCGCCCAAGCCCGCGCCGAACAGGTGTACGGCCGGCTGCTGACGGCGGTGGCCGACGGCACCGGCCTCGACCGCGACCGCGCCGAACGCGGCCTGCGCCTGGGCGCCTGCCTGCTCTGCCACCGGCTGAGCCCGGAGGAGGCGCAGCACACCATCGCCCAACTCCCCAGCCGCCTGCACGGCGCGCTGTCCTATTGCGCCGACGGCCCCGACCGCACCGTCAGCTCCGCCAGCATGCGCAGCGAGCTCGGCCGCGAGCTGGCGTTGGGCGAGGCCGAAGCCGACGAGTTTCTGCGCAACCTCTTCGCCGTGCTCTCCGCCTACGTCTCCCCCGGCCAGATGCAGGAGGTCCGCAGCCAGCTTCCGCCCGATCTCGCCGCCCTGTTCCCCGAGCGCCGTCGCGCCGCGTAAGCAGGTCAGCAAGTAAAGCGCCGGATACCGGAGCGCAACCATCAGGACTTGACAGGAGAGAAAACCGTGTCACCATGCGACCCATGGACGCGGTAAACCAGGCACCGGCGGCACCGCGCGCGAGAGGTGGGCTCCCTGTCCCACAACCAAGGCGGGCTTCTGGGGCAAGCCTTGAGCCGCATCGCCAAGCTTTCCCGAGGGGCGGTAGCCGGGGCCGGGTTGGTGTTTGGCCTCGCGGGGGTCACACGCGCTCAAACCGCTGCCCCGCGGTGACGGCAAGGATTGCGCAACTGGAGCAGGGCGCGGAAGAAGACCGCGGTACTCGCCGCGCTGGTCGACATGCCGTTCTATATGGAAAACAACCATGAGAAAGACCCCGCCGTGACGGCGGCCATCGAGAAGGCCCTCCTGGCCGAGCTCAAGGACTCAGACCCGAACAACAGAGTCATGGCGGTCAACGGGCTGCGCGGCGTTCGCGATCCAGGCACACGCGGCCTACTTCTGCAGGTCGAGCGAACCGATCCGAGCGCGGCGGTGCGCGCCAAGGCGGCGGAGGCGCTGAGCGAGATCCGACCTTTCCCCGGCTACTCCGGTCCGTAGGGAGCGGGCGGAAAGTGGCGGTGGAAGTCGGAGTGGGCCTGCAGCAGGCGGGCGGCGGCGAGGGCTGCGCCATCGTGGCCGGCGCGGGCGATGAATTGGATGCCGATGGGCAGTTGGTTTTCCGCCAGTCCGGCGGGCACGGTGACCGCGGGCAGGCCGCAGAGGCTGGAGATGCCGTCGGGCTGCAGGCTGTCGCGGGTGAAGGCGCGGCGCTGCGGGTTGGGCTGAGGCGGCGTGCGGGGCGGGGCCGCCGGCCGCGGCGGGCGGTCAATCAAGGAAGCGGTGGAACCCTGGCCGGGGGCGGCCACCACGTCAAAGTGGTCAAAGAGGGCGTCGAACTTGCGCGCCAGCTCCAGCCGCAGGCGCTGCAGTTGAATGTAGTCGTTGGCCCGGAACTCGCTCGAGGCGTAGCCGTTGATCTGGCCCAGCGGATCCTGCAAGAGGGCGCAGCGGCCGCTCTCGATCAGCTCGCGGAAGGCGCTGGCCGCCTCAATCAGGATGACCAGCTCGGAGGCTTCTTCAAACGGGCCGGCGGGGATTTGCGCATCGCTTACGGTTGCGCCTTGAGCGCGGCACACCGCCAGGGCGCGGTCCACGGCCTGATGCAGCTCGGGACGGGCGTTGGGGAAGACGTTGGTCAGCCGGCCGATGCGCAGCGGGCGCGGGGCGGCGTCACGGGCGGAGAAGGCGGCCTGGGCGGGCGGCAGCGAATCCCAGTCGGCCGGGTCGTGGCCGGCCATGGCGGCCAGAATCAGCGAGCAGCAGTCGGCGCTGCGCGCCATCGGCCCGATCTTGTCCATGGTCCAGGCGATGGTCATGACGCCGTGGCGGCTGACCCGTCCGAAGCTGGGCCGCATGCCGCTGATGCCGCACTGGGTGGAGGGGCAGACGATGGAGCCGCGGGTATCCGACCCGAGCGCGAAGGTGGCCAGTCCGGCGGATACGATCGCCCCACTGCCGCTCGAGGAACCACAGGTCCAGTACTTGGTATTCCAGGGGTTGTGGCAGGGGCCGGTGAGCGAGGCGTGAGGGCCACTGTAGCCCAGCCCGCCCGCCAGCTCGATCATGGCCGCCTTGGCGATCAGTACCGCGCCGGCGGCGTCCAGGTTGCGGATCACCGTGGCGTCGTAGTCGAAGTGTTGGTCTTCATACGGCTTCGCGCCCCAGGTGGTGGGATAGCCCTTCACCGCCAGCAGGTCCTTGGCGGCATAAGGGATGCCGTGCAGCGGTCCGCGATCGTGCCCCGCCGCCAGCTCCTGCTCGGCCTGCTGCGCCTGGCGCAGCGCCCTCTCCGGCGTCAGGCAGGCGATGGCGTTCAGTTCCGGCCCCAGGCGGCGGCAGCGGTCGAGATAGGCCTGGGTGAGCGCCACGGGTGAGAGGGAATGATTGCGGAAACGCGCGCCCAGCTCACGGACGGGCAGAAACAGTGTGGCTTCGTCCACGGTCGCCGGCTTCATGCGCGCCGCCCCTCGACCAACTGCAACACGGTGGCGGGCGGGGCGGTGTTATCGAAGGCCACGGCGCGCACCGCCTGCAGCATGTCCACGTGCCCTTGCACGATGCGCGGCAGCCGCTGACGCTGTTCGGCGGTGAGGCGCGAACCATAGCGGGCGAGAATGCGGCTGACGGTGGCTTCGGTCTCGGAGGTTACGGCGGGTGGGGCCGGCATCGCCTGCGCCGCCGCCGTGGGCAGGGCCGCGGCGGCCGCCAGTGCCGCCGCTCCGGCACGGGCAAAGGCGCGGCGGGAGAGGGAAGTTTCCATGCGGGCGAAGGTAGCACGCCTGAAGTCTCACGGCGGCGGCTTTAATCTTTTTTAATATCTTCTAACCCTGCCCCCGTCGTCCGCCGGTGCACACTGAGCGGCGGAGGAGTTGCGCATGATACGGACGATCTCGCGGTATTTGTGTGTGGTTCTGACCCTGCTGGGACTCAACCTGGCGCTGACGGCGCAAGCCAATCCCACCGGCACCGTGACCGGCACGATCACCGATGCCACCCACGCCGCCATTCCCGGCGCCACGGTCAAGGTGATGGGCATCCTGACCGGCATTGAGCTGCACACCACCAGCGGCGGCGACGGCCATTATTCGCTGGCCAACGTCGCTCCCGGCAATTACATCATTACCGTGGCCAAGAGCGGGTTTAAGACCGGCACCTATCAGGATGTGACCATTGCCGCCAATCAGACCTACACCCTGAACTCGCAACTCCAGGTCGGAACGCAGGACACCACGGTTACGGTCGAAGCCGGTCAGAACGTGATCGAAACGCAGCAGTCTTCGGTGGGCACCTCGATCACCGGCAACGTGATCACCGAGCTGCCCTCGGCCTCCGCCTCCAGCGCCCTGTACTCGCTCACCCAAACCGATCCCGCCATCCAGACCATGGGCGCGCCGCGCCAGTCCAGCGCCGAGGGTCTGCCGGGCGGCGCCATCAACATCACCATTGACGGCATTTCGGCGCAATGGGAGTCGGGCAAGAGCGGTGATCCGGTGTTCACCATGATCACCCCCAACGCCAGCGACACCAGCGAATTCGACGTGGTCAGCGCCGCCGGCTCCGCCAATCAGACGGGCGAGGGCGCGGTGCAGATCAACTTCACCAGCAAGCGCGGCACCGACCAGTTCCACGGCTCGGTGTTCGACTACTTCCGCAATGATGCGCTCAACTCCAACTACTACTTCAACAATCTGGCGGGTCAGCCGCGGCCGGTGATGCGCTACAACCAGTGGGGCTTTTCGGTGGGCGGCCCCATCTGGAAGAACAAGCTGTACTTCTACTTCGATATCACCAAGTTTTCGCAGCCCGAGGGCCAGGTGGCCAACGCCACCATCCTCAACGCGGATGCCGCCAAGGGCCTGTTCGATTACTCGGTGACCGGCAACCCGAATACCAGCGCCACGCCCTGGGTGTCATGCAGCAACGGGCTGTGCAAGGCCAACCTGCTGGCCATGGCGCAGAACTATGGCTACAACTCCAACATTGATCCGTTTGTGGGCGGGATGCTGAGCAAGGTGGCCGGCGCGGCGACCGCGCCGGGGGTCACGCTGACCACGCCGCCCAGTACCTTCCAGCAGACGCTGGCGTTTCCCCAAACGGGCAGCAACGCGCAACAGAACCCGGATTTCCGTCTGGATTACAACATCAACAGCGCCCATTCGCTGGAGTTTGACTATCACCTCAGCCGGCTGATCATCTTCCCCGACGACCTCAACGGCGGAGGATTCAGCTACCCCGTCGCTCCCTACAACACCAACCAGTTCGGCTATGCCGCCAACCGCGCCATCTGGGCCACGGCGTGGCGCTGGGCGGTGAACGAGAACATGAACAACGAGTTGCGGGTGGGGTTCCAGAACAGCCCCTCGAGCTTCAACTTCAACCAGACCAATGCCATCTACCCGACGCTGCAAACCAACGTGGGCGCGATCCGCATGCGGCCGCTACTGCCGGCGGAGATGACCAACCCCTATAAGAACTTCGGGCCGACCTCGGAGTGGGACAACGTGTACCAGTTGAACGACAACTTCGCCTGGGTGCGCGGCAACCACAACATGAGCTATGGGGTCACGGTCAGCCGCGCCCGCTTCTCCGACCAGACGGAGGGCAACGAGGTGGCCAGCGTGGGGGTCGGACTGAGCGGCAATGAACCGGTCGCCGCTCAGTTCGTCAACTCCAACTTCCCGGGCATCTCGCCCGCGGATCTCACCTCGGCGGGCAACATCTACGGGCTGCTCACCGGAAACGTCACCAGCTACTCCTCCAATGTGGCCTTCGATCCGGCGTCCCGCAAGTTCGTAACCGGCGCTCCGGGCGTGGACCGCTATCACCAGACAGACTTCGGTATCTTCGGCTCCGACAGCTTTCGCCTGCGCCCGAACCTGACCGTCAACTACGGGTTGCGCTGGCAGTATGAAGGCGTGCCGGTGGACGACTACAACGAGTACTTCATTCCGGACGGCGGCATGGCGGCCGCTTACGGCATCTCGGGGGCGGGCAATCTGTTCAAACCCGGCACCCAGACCGGCGCCACGCCCACCTTCACCAACGACCTGGGCAAGCAGTGGTACAACAACTGGTACAAGGGCTTCGCGCCCAGCCTGGGCGTGGCCTGGTCGCCGGCGGGGGGTCTGCTGGGGAACGCCGGCGACACCGTGGTACGGGCCGGCTACTCCATCGCCTACTCGCGCGAGGGACTGCAGAATTTTTCCTCCATCGCCGCCAACAATCCCGGCTATAGCGGGGTGCAGTTTGCCAGCGCCGCGCCGGCGCAGGCCTCGCAGCCGGCGGGCCAGTTCGACGCGGGAACGATTCAGATCGGCAATATGAACATCCCGGGGGTGGCGCAGACTCCGGCCGCCTTCCAATCGCACATTCCCCTGGATCCGCTCTCCAACCAGAATTCGGTCCGGCTGTTTGACCCGCATCTGCACATGCCCTATGTCGAGAGCTGGACGTTCGGCATTCAGCGTGCCCTGGGAAGCCACACGGCGCTGGAAATCCGTTACGTGGGCAATCACGGCGTGGGGCTGTGGCAGCGGCAGAATCTGAACGAGGCCAATATATTTGAAAATAAATTTCTGCCGGAATTCCAGGCGGCAGCCAACAACCTGGCCATCTGCCAGGCCAATGCGGCCTCCTGCAAGGGCGCCGGCGCGCCGTCCGCCAACAGCTTTGGAGACTGGGGTCTGCCGGGCCAGGCGGCGCTGCCGATCATGACCGCGGCCTTCAATCCCGCCGGGGCGACCAGTCAGGGCGCCAAAGGATTCACCAACAGCACTTACGTCACCGATCTGGCGCGGGGCGCGGCCGGCAGCATGGCCAACTCCATCGCCACCACCTACAACTACTGGCAGGACATGATCGCCAATGGCCTGCCCAGCAACGAGTTTCTGGTCAACCCCGACGCGCGGGGCGGTTCCTATATCCTGCACAACGGCCTGGCGTCCACCTACAACGCGCTCATCATTGAGGTACGGCGGCGGCCTGTCCATGGCCTGACGCTCAACACCAGCTATACCTACAGCAAGAGCCTCACCGACGACTGGCAGCGCAGCGGCTCCAACTTCCTCAACTCCGCCACGTTGCGCGAACCCGGTCTGATGAAGGGGCCGGCGCCGTTTGACATCCGTAACTCCTTCAAGTTTTTCTCCATCTATGACCTGCCCTTCGGCAACGGTCAGCGGTGGGCCAACCATAGCGGCTGGATCAACACCCTGGCGGGCGGGTGGCAGTTCGACAGCAACCTGCTGCTGCAGAGCGGCCGGCCGGGGTTGATTACCGGCGGTCTGGGCGGCAGCGTCAATCAGGGCGACAGCGGCGTGATCCTCAACGGCATCACCGCCCAGTCGTTGCAAAGCCAGTTGCAGGTGTACAAGACCACGACGCCGGCGCCGGGCGCGGTGTGGTACGTGCCGCAGAGTCTGCTGGCCTCCGACGGCAGCGCCCTGCCCAGCGTAATTCGCTCCTGCAATACACCCGGCGCCGAGTGCCAGCGCCTGTTCCTCTATGACGCGCCGCTGTTTCTGCCCGACCTGTCGCTGGTCAAGAACACGCAGTTGACCGAGCGCATCGGCTCCCAGATTCAGGTGCAGTTCCTGAACGCCTTCAACAACGCCAACTTCTTCTGGACCGGTTCGTCGCAAACCTTCGGCACCGCCAGCGGCAGCGTGTCCGGGCGCAACTTCGGCCGCATCACCAACGCCTTCCAGGCGGTGGACTCCGACAGCGACCACGGCGGCCGCACGGTGCAGATCGTGGCCAAGATCACCTTCTAAACGGCAACGATTACCGGGCGGCGGCCAGGTCGCGGCCGCCCGGTAAGTTTTCCCGCAGCGCCTGTTGCAGCCACCCGGCGATGTCCTGCTGCAGACGCTCGCTGTCGCCGGGGGGGAAGTCTTGCTGTTCGGCCCAGGCCACCGCACCATCGGGCTGTACCAGTTCCGCCGTCACCAGGATCTGCTCCCGGCGGACTTGCAGGCAGCCTTCCAATGTCCAGTCACGTCCACAAACCGGGGCCGCGCCGGCCGGCCGCAGGCGCAGTCCCGGTATTTTCGCCAGCGCCACCACGGTGGCCAGGTTGATGCCCTCCGCCACTTCGGCACAACTTTTCTCCCCACTGCGGAAGGGCAGGCAGGTCAGCCAGATCGCCGTTTCGGGGCGGGCCGGTCCCAACTCGGTGATCACCGGTGCCGTGAACTGATAGCCCTGGCCGGGAACGGTGGCGATGTAGTCCCCTGGCGCCAACGCGCGCCGCAGGAGGCAGAGGTGGACGGTCAGATTGGAGTCCTGCACGCAGGTATTGCCCCAAACTGCCAGGCGCAGTTCCTCGCGGGTCAGCACCCGTCCCGAGGCGCGCACCAGGTGGGCCAGCAAATCCAGCGCTCGCGGGGTAAGCGCCACCGGAGTTTCGCCGCGCCACAGGCTGCGGCGCATCAGGCACAGGCGGAAGGGGCCAAAGCAATACTGAGCGACGGGCGATGCGGGGTGCGTCATGGCTGGCCTCAAAGTTGGGGGGAGGCAGCATGTCAATCCCGACTATTTTATCCAATCTACAATTTTCCGCCAGCCTTTCTTACCGGCGCGGGGCCATGAGCCGCGTCCAGAGGGTGGCTGGGTCAGAATCGAACAGAATGGCCGCCGTCGCCGGGACGACCGTCCATAAGCCGGCCGCCACTTCACGCGGCAGTTGCCCCGGTGTCCAGCCGGCGTAGCCCTGAAACACGCGGAAAACAGTGGGCGGCTGCTGCGAGTTGAGGGCCAGCGTCATCAAGTCCTGACTGGTGCTGAAGAAGACGCCGGGCAGAATTTCGCGGGCTTCGCGCAGCTTTCCCTGGAGATGGAGCAGACAAAAAGTGGTCTTGGGGTCGACCGGGCCGCCGGTGAAGGCCACATCGGTGCGCCCTTCGGCGGAGGCGAGGTAAGGGAAGAGGCGCGGCAGGGGAACGGCGCCCGGCTGATTGAGGACCAATCCGGCGGCGCCCTTGTCGCTGACGGTGACCAGCAGCACCACGGCTTCATGAAAGCGCCCCGGCGCCACGCGCGCGGAGGCAACCAGCAGCGTGCCGGGCGACGGCTCCGCCGGCTTGGCCGTTTGAGCGGCGCCCAGCGCGGCCAGACTGCACAGTAGCAGACCGGGGATCCAGGGGCGCGTCATGCCGTGAACTTAGATCAAATGGCGGCGCTGGGCTTGGGTTACCGCGCCGAGGCGGTCGTGGGTGTTCAGCTTACGGTTGATGTGATGCAGATGGTTGCGCAGTGACTGCGCCGTAATGCCCAACTCGGTGGCCACAGCGGCGGCATCCTTGCCCTGAGCCAGATGACGCAGAATCTGCCGCTGGCGCACCGAGAGGTCGGCGGTGCGGTCGAGGTGAGAGGCGGCGGGTGACGGCTGCTCGAGTTGATGCATGAGCGATAAGAGGTTGTCCACCAGCAGTTCGCGGTTTTTCTCGCCGGAGACGTCGCGCGCCAGATGCACCATCCAGGTTTGGCCGGTGCGCCGGTCACGATAAAAGAGGTTGGAAAGATTCACCCAGCGCCGTTCGCCGGAAGAGAGGCGGACTTCGAGGTCGAAGTTGGGCACCGTTTCTCCGCGCGCCCCACAGTCGCGGATGTGGCAGTCCTGGCGGCACACCAGCGCTCCCACGGCGTTCTTGCCATGCAGCAACTGATGGCAATTCTGGTCCAAGGCCTCAGTGGCGGAGTAGCCGAACAGCGCTTCGGCGGCGGCATTCCAGAAGCGGACGCGACCGTCGGAGGCGATGACAAAAGCGGCGTCGCCGGAATGCTCGAGCAGTTCGATCAGGCCCCGCTCTCCCATGAGCGCAGTGTAGCACCGCGAGGGTACGGATGTCGTGGCGAGAGTACGGGCGTTCCATTGACGCGGAAAAATGCTGATTCCCGCATTTTCCCGGCTGGCCCGTCTAGGGCCGAGGGTTCGAATCCCTCCACTCACCCCACCCTATCCGCGGTGCGCCGGGCGCCGCGGTCGAGTAT
Organism: Terriglobales bacterium; assembly: GCA_036561225.1. Lineage (GTDB taxonomy): Bacteria > Acidobacteriota > Terriglobia > Terriglobales > SCQP01 > SCQP01. Next base: position 1,412 of record DATBPS010000011.1, on the reverse strand, counting down.
GCCACCGGCCTCCAGATCGGCTACAGTAGGCGCGTAGGCAGCAATTCTGGGGGTGTGGGCATGAGCATGAACCGCCGCAATTTCCTGGCCGCCGGCGCGGGCGCCGCGTCGGGCGCGATGATTCCCCCGCGGCTGCTGGAACGCATGGCCGCCGCGCCGCGCGCGTTGCCGCCCGCCCGCCTCTACCAGGACGACGAGGAGGCCTATTGGGCGGGCATCCGCAAGCAGTTCCTCATCCCCGCCGACGAGATCTACTTCAACAATGGCACCTGCGGCTCCTCGCCCGCGCCGGTGCTCAAGGCCATCTTCGATGGCTACAACGCCACCGAGAAGATGGACGACGCCAACCCCGAGGACTACCCCATCTGGGGCTACGGCCCCTGGAACCAGTTCCGCGATCCCCTGGCCGCCTTCATCGGCTGCGAGCGCGACGAGCTGGCGATGTTGCGCAACGCCACCGAAGCCAACAACTACATCGCCAACGGCTTCAAGATGAACCCCGGCGACGAGGTCCTGATCACCGACCAGGAGCACGAGGGCGGCGAAAACGGATGGTTTCTGCGCGCCAAGCGCTACGGGATCACGGTCCGGAAAGTCGCGCTGCCCCGGCCCGTCGCCAGACCCGAGGACGTGCTGAACCGGTTCAACGACGCCATCACGCCCCGCACCCGCATCTTCTTTTTCAGTCACGTCACCACCATCACCGGCGTGGTGCTGCCCGCAAAACCGCTGTGCGCGCTGGCACGCGACAAAGGGATTGCCTCGGCGGTTGACGGCGCTCACGTCACCGGCATGATGAAGCTCAACGTTCACGACATCGGCTGTGACTACTACACCTCCAGCCCGCACAAGTGGCTGCAGGCCCCCAAGGGCAGCGGCTTCCTCTACGTCAAGGCGGGCATGGAAGACCGGCTCTGGAACACCATCGCCAGCGCCGGTTGGGACAGCTCCAGTGGCGGCGCCTACCGTTTTCAGCAGATCGGCACCTCGAACGTGCCCGCGCTGTGGGGCCTCAAGGCGGCCATTTCTTTCGCCAACCAGATCGGCATGGACCGGATCGAAGCCCGCCACCGCGCCCTGAACCAGGCCATGCTCGATGCCATGCAGCAGCGCGGCGCCACCAACATCACCGGACTCGATCCCAGCCTGCGCTGCGCCCTGACCACGGTGGACATCTCCCCCATCGAGCGCATGAAGCTGGAAAACTGGATGTGGACGCGGAAGAAGATCCGCATCCGCGGCAGCGAGCCCTCGAAGCTGCGGCTGGCGACGCCCTACTACTTCCTCAAAACCGACATGGCCCGCCTGCTCGCCGCCTTCGACGAGTACAAAGCAGCGGCCATGTAGAGAGGTGCGGGGCGGCCCCGGCCGGCCGCGGCCAGGGCAGGTGCGGCGCCGATTCAGTATGATTC
>DATBPS010000010.1:0-4954 GCA_036561225.1 Terriglobales bacterium | reverse complement strand
TATCACCCACCCAGACGACGGCGAGTAAGAAGAGTACCCACAGATCGCCCATGGGGAATTGACGAATGGCGCCGATCAGGCCGAGCAGAAGGCCACAGTAGCCGGCGCCGAGGAGGGTGAAGGCGGCGTCGGTGGCGGCGGGCCCGATGCGCTCCGGTTGCGCCAGGGCGCGCACCAGCAGGACCAGCCAAGCGGCAACAAGAACCGCTACCCAAGTTTGGCCATCAAGTGGCAGAGCCAAAGCCACCACGAAGACGGCGGTGAGCAAAAAGCCCAGCAGCCGGTAGGGGGCCACGGCCAAAGCCTCGCCGAGGCGAAAGAACTCGTGCGCGGCGAGCAGTGCGAGGGCGGCCAGCAAGGCGGTGAAAAGCCACTGCGGCGCCCAAACGACGATCGCCAAGGCGGGTATGGCCAAAGCCACTGCGGTGGCGACGCGTTTCACCGTACGGCCTCGGAAGCGAGCGGGGCGACGGACTTGCCCAGGCCGCCGAAACGCCGTTCGCGTGCCTGGAAATCTACCACGGCCTCGAGCAGATGCTCACCACGAAAGTCGGGCCAGAGGACCGGTGTGATCCAGATTTCGGCGTAGGCCAACTGCCAGAGGAGGAAGTTGCTGACCCGGCGTTCGCCGCTGCTGCGGATGAGCAGGTCCAACTCCGGCAGATGGGCGGTGGAGAGATGCTGCGCCAGCGAGGCTTCGGTGACACGCAGGGTGGCGAGGTCACCGCGGTCGCGGGCTTCCTGGACGAGGGCCTGGCAGGCGTCGGCGATTTCCGCCTGGGCGCTGTAGTTGAGGGCCAGGGATAAAACCATGCCGCGATTGGCGGCGGTGGCCGCCCGGGCAGCGTTGAGGTCGTCGAGCACGGCGGGCGGCAGATCGCGCCAGCGTCCGATCACCTCCAGGCGAACCTGCTGGCGATTGAGTTCCCCGGTTTCGCTGCGCAAGTAGCGGCGCAGCAGGCGCATGAGGAAGCTGACTTCCCCGGCGGGGCGGCGCCAGTTCTCCACCGAGAAGGCGTACAGAGTGAGAGCGGGAATGCCGAGGTGGGCGCAGGTTTCCACCGTGGCGCGCACCGCCCGCATGCCGGCCATGTGGCCGCTGACCCGGGGACGATGGCGCTGGGCCGCCCAGCGGCCGCTGCCGTCCATAATGATGGCTACATGGCGGGGCAGGCGCGCTCGGTCTACCCGTTGCCACAGTTCCCTGCCCGCGGCCGAAAGCTCCGCCGGCGGTGCGGCGGCTTGCGGCCGGGAGACGGCGACGGTGGACATGGCCCCTATTATCTCCCGCTCAGCCAGGCGATGACGTCATCCACGGTCACCACCCCCAGCATGCGTTTTTGCTCGTCCACCACCGGCAAGGCCAACAGGTTGTACTTATTAAAGAGTTCGGCCACGTCCTTTTCCTCGCGGTTGCGTTCGACCGAGATCGGCTCTTCGGCCATATCACGCAGCAGACTGGCGGGGGTGCCGAGCAGAATGCGGCCGATGGGGACCATGCCCACCAGTTGCCGCTCGCCATTGAGCAAGAAAACGGTGGTGACGCCGGCGATCTGGCCCTGGTAGGAGCGCGCGGCGGCCACGGCGGCGGCGGCGGTGGCATTTTCGTTGAGCGCCAAAAAATCGGTGGTCATGCGACCGCCGGCGGTATTTTCGGGGTACTCGAGCAAGTCGGCCACATCTTCGCGCTCGGTGGCTTTCATCTCGCGCAGAATTTGTTCCGACTGCTCTTCCGGCAACTCGGCCAGGACATCGGCGGCTTCGTCGGGCTCCATCTCCTCGATGATGTCGGCGGCCCGCTCGCTCTCCAGCCCCTCGATCAGCGAGCGCTGCATCTTCGGCGAAACCTCGCCCAGAATGTCGGCCGCGACCTCGCTGTCGAGACTGCCAAACACCGCCTCGCGCTCGGCGGGCGCCAGTTCTTCCATAATGTCGGCGGCATCGGCGGGATGGAGGCGCCCCAGGGCCTGGTAGGTGATCTGCAGTTTCATGCGCCGGGACGGATCCGTCTCGACCAGATCAAAGGTTCGCCAGGGGATGGTGCGCGGGGCCACCCAGGTGCTGGCGGGCGAGAGCCAGCGGCGGGGGACGGCATCCTGCAACAAGCGTCGCAGGGCGCCGCCAACGCCGATCTCCACCTGCTGGGCGCGCAGTTCGAGGCCGCCATCGCGGGGGAGGGTCTCGAGGCCTACATCATTGACGCGGACCACCTTACGGCCATTGACGTCAATGATCTGCTGGTCAAGCACGTCGCGGCGCAGCAGCAGGTGGCCGGAGTTGGTCTGCATGGGCACGGGCGAGACCTGGCGCATGTCCACCGTCATACCTTCCAGATCGACGCCCAGCAGGCGCAAGGGAACCTGCCAAAGATTGCCGTCGTGGGTGTAGATCAACTGGCGCACGAGGTTGGCATCCTGTTCCGGCTCAATGACCAACTCCCGCACCCGTCCATAGCGATGGCCGTCGCCGCCGCGCACCGGGAGGTTGATGATTTCGGTCAGGTGCATGCCCTCTCAGTGTGGCACCGCCCCGAAGCGGCGGCAAACCAGAGGCACGGCGAACCTACCGACCGGTCTTTGGTTCTGTGGCGGAAATGGGGGACAATAGGTCCGGAGGCCCGCGACGACGATGCCCACACCCGCGCCCGATCCCAACATAATCGTCTGGTTTGGTGAGCAGTTCGTGCGCCTGGGCGATGCCCAGGTCAATATCCTTACCCATGCCTTGAACTACGGTACGGGGGTTTTTGAGGGCATACGAGGTTCGGAGGGCGAGGACGGGAACGTCTACCTGATTCGCCAGCGGGAACACTACCAGCGCTGGAAGAAGAATTGCGGCATTTTGCGGATTCAGGTGCCGGCCAGCGTGGAGCGGCTGTGTGAGATCACCGCCGAGCTGTGCCGCCGCAACCAGTTCCGTTCGAATGTCTATGTGCGTCCGCTGGCCTACAAGGCGTCGGCACGCATTGGGGTGCATTCGGACGACAACGACGCCTATGCCATCGTGGTCGTGCCTTTCGGACAGTACTTCAACGGCGAAGGCGGGCTGCGCGCCGGGGTGGTTTCCTGGCGCCGGGTGGACGACAACGCCATCCCGGGCCGGGGCAAGATCAGCGGCGCCTATGCCAACAGCGTGCTGGCGGGAGATGAGGCCAAGGCCAACGGCCATGATGAGGCCATATTCCTGAACCAGGACGGTCATGTGGCCGAAGGCGCGGCCAGCAATTTGTTTATGGTGAGGCACGGCAAGTTGATTACGCCCCCCATCACCGACAACATCCTGGAAGGGATCACGCGCGACAGCGTGATGGAACTGGCGCGGCGCGAGATGGGGCTGGAGGTGGTGGAACGCTCGGTGGATCGCAGTGAGCTCTATATCTGCGACGAGCTGTTCTTGTGCGGCACGGCGGTGGAGGTGATTCCGGTATTGCAGGTGGATCACCGCCCGGTGGCCGATGGCAAGCAGGGCGCGATTACCCGCCAACTGCGCACGCTGTATATTGAGGCGACACGCGGTCGCATGCCTGGCTACCGCAACTGGCTGGAGCCCGTCTATCAGTCCGAGGCCGTGCGTGCCTGACGAAAGTCTTCCTCCACCCACCACGCCGGAACCCAGCGCGGAGACGGAAACTCCGGCGGAGACGGTGACGTCCCCTGCCCCGGCGCCGCCGCGCCGCCGGCGGCGGCCGCGGCGGCGCAAACCCAAGCCGGGCGTGAGCCAGGGGGCGGGGGCGGGTTCGAGGCCGGGAGCGAGGGGTGGGCCCGAGTTGGCGCCGCGCCCGAGCGCCGCGGTCAGCGGTCCGGATCCACGTTTCGACTGGCGGCGGATCGCCCGCACGGTGCTGCTTTCCCGCGCCCTCGATCATCTGGAAGAAACCGAGCTGTACCCCGCCAAGAAGGTTCTGTACCAGTTTTCGGCGCGCGGTCATGAATTGCCGCAAGTGGTGTTGGGCAGCCTGCTGATTGGCCCCCACGATGCGGCCAGCGGCTATTACCGTTCGCGGCCACTGCTGCTGACCCTGGGGCTGACGGCCGAAGAGACGCTGGCGGCGGGCATGGCCAAGTCGGGGGGCCTGAGCGATGGCCGTGACATTGGGGCCGTTTACAATCTGCCCCGTCAAGACGGGCGGCCAGGGCCGGTAGTACTGCCCATGGCGGGCGGTGTGGGAACGCAGTTCACCACCACGGCAGGCTGGGCCCGGGCGATTCGCTATCACCGCGACGAGTTGGGCGATGTCAGCTATCGTGGGGCGCTGGCGGTGGCACTGGGAGGCGAGGCTTCGGTGGCCAGCAACGGTTTCTGGTCGGCGCTGACCATCGCCACCACCGAGCGGCTGCCGATGCTGTTCCTGATCGAAGATAACGGCTTTGGTATCTCGGTGCCCGGATCGCGGCAGACACCGGACGGCAACATTGCCCAGAACCTGGCGTCGTTTCACAACCTGCGGGTTTGGGACGGCGACGGAACGGACCCCGCCGAAGTCGTACGCTGCATCACCGGGGCGGTGGCGGCGGCGCGCGCCGAACGTTCGCCGGCGCTGGTCCACCTGACGGTGCCGCGGTTGAGCGGCCACTCGGGGCAGGATTCGCAGGCCTATAAGAGCCCGCAACTGCTGGCCGCCGAGCGGGCGCACGACCCACTGCCGAGGTTGCATGATTACCTCGTTCCGGCGCTGCTGAGCGAAGCCGAGTGGGCGGACCTCGAAAAGAGCGTGGAGGCGGAGGTGGCGGCAGGGTTGGCGGCCGCGGAAGCGCGTCCCGAACCCGACGCCAGCCAGGTGCAGGAGGACATGTGGGCTCCCCGGCAGGCGATCGCCGAGTCAGCGCCGGAGACGGCGGGCGCGAGGCTGAACATGGTGGCGGCGATACGCCGGACCCTGGAAGCAGAATTGCGGCACAATCCACGTCTGTTGGTCTTTGGCGAGGATGTGGGGCCCAAGGGAGGGGTGCACACG
>DATBPS010000009.1:0-19856 GCA_036561225.1 Terriglobales bacterium | reverse complement strand
GATGCTGGCCGAGGGCCTGGCGGGGCTGAAGCGCGGCCGCACGCTGCTGTTTTCCATCCTGTTGACGGTGCTGCTCTGGGTGGTGGTCAGCGGCTCGATCTGGATGGTGGTCAAGGCCTATCCCGACATGCTGCCCGAGTTCGGCCTGGGCGCGGGGGTGCTGCTGATGGGCCTCACCGCCGTGGGATCGGTGGCGCAATTGCCGGCGGTGGGCGGCGGCTTTCAGGTGCTGACGATCTTCGGCCTGACCAAAATCTTTGGCGCCGACAGCGCCGCCGCCACCAGCGCGGCGCTCATCATCTGGCTGGTGTGCTTCTACGCCGTGGCGCCGTTCGGGGTGGCCATCGGGGCGCATGAAGGTGTCTCCTGGCGGGGGATTGAGACCGAGTCGCTCGACGCCGAGGTGGCAGAGGAGGGCTGACGCGCCTTTCAGTGCAGGCCGGTGACCACGCAGAGAGGGGGGAGCGTGGAGGCGTAGACACGTTCACCTCCGCCCGCTTTGCTCCCGGCGAGCGGCGCCGAGCCTGCGCTGTACACTGGCCGCATTGACGGAGCTGGGGGCGCATTGTAGGATGACAAGGTATGAAGCATACCAAGGCATCCGGCGATCTGATGCAGGGGACTCTCGACCTGCTGATTCTGCGGACGCTGGCGCTGGAGCCGCAGCATGGCTGGGCCATCGCCAAGCGGATTGAACAGCTTTCGCGGACCGCGCTGCAAGTGCAGCAGGGCTCGCTGTATCCGGCGCTGTACCGGCTGGAGGAGCGGGGCTGGATCCAGGGACAGTGGAAGACGGGCGAGGGCGCGCGACCCACCAAGGTCTACAGCCTGACGGTCAAGGGGCGGCGGCAACTGGCCGAGGAGCGGGCGCGTTGGGAGCAGATCTCGGCGGGCATCAACCTGGTGCTGGGCGCGGGCGAGGAGGCGCAATGAGCTGGCGGCGGCTGTGGAATGTGGCACGGCGGCAGCGGCGCGACCGGGAAGCGCAAGTGGAGATGGCGGACTTTCTGGCGCGGGAGGCGGAGGCGCGGCAAGCGGCCGGAGCGGCGAAGCAGGAGGCGGCACGGCAGGCGGCGATTGCCCTGGGCAGCGCCGAGCGCTGGCGGGAAGAGGCGCGCGAGGCGCGCGGGATGCCGTGGCTGGAGATCGCCGGACGGGAGATGGCAATGGCGTTGCGCGGGCTGCGGCGGTCGCCAGGATTGGCCATTGCCGCGGTGCTCATGCTGGGACTGGGCATCGGAGCCACGAGCGCGGCGTTCGGGCTGGTGGAGCGGGTGCTGCTGCAGCCGCTGCCCTATGCCCAGGCGCAGAATCTGGTCAAGGTACAGCTGACGGCGCCAGGAGCCAAGCTGGACAACCTGCTTATCGGCCCGGCGGATTACCTTTTTTTCCGCGATCACAGCCGCGCTTTCCAGTCGCTGGGCATTTACCAGACCGACGCCGCCAGTGTGCGGCTGTCGGCGACGCCGCAAAAGGTCGCGAGCATGGACTTGACGCCCGACCTGCTGCCCACGCTGGGGGTTGAGCCGCGCCTGGGACGCACCTTCAGCCCCGCCGACGCTACGCCGCACGCGCCGTTGGTGGTGCTGCTGAGCGACGCCTTCTGGCGGAAGCAGTTTGGCGGCGACAGCAGCGTGGTGGGACGGCAGACGGAAGTGGACGGGAAGCCGGCAACCATCATCGGCGTGATGCCGGCCGGGTTTTCGGTGCTCGACCATACCGAGACGTTGCTCTATGAGCCCTTGGGGTTTGATCCGGCAAAAGTGGGGCTGGGCAACTTCAGTTGGAACGCCATCGGACGGCTGCGGCCAGGGGTGACGCTGGCGGCTGCCAACGCCGACGCGAACCGCATGCTGGCGCTGGTGATGCAAACCTACCCGCCGCCCGACGGGTATTCGTTGGCCACCTTCGCCCAGGCGCGCATTGCTTCCAGCCTGCGCCCGCTCAAGGATGCGATCATCGGCAGCACGGCGCGGCTGCTGTGGATGGTGCTGGGCAGCCTGGGGCTGGTACTGGTGATTGTGTGCGCCAACACGGCGGGGCTGTTGCTGGTGCGGGTGGAGGGGCGGCGGCACGAACTGGCGATCCGCACGGCGCTCGGCGCCAGCCGGTCGCGCATGGCGGCTCTGCTGGTAGCGGAGAGCGTGTGGTTGGGCATATTCGGCGGACTGCTGGGATTGGGCGTAGCCGATGCCGGGCTGCATGCGCTGGTGGCGGCGGCGCCGCAAGGCCTGGCGCGGCTGCCGGAAGTGCATATGGACGGCTGGGCGGTCGTCTTCACGCTGGGGCTGGCGCTGGGGGCCAGCCTGCTGCTGGCTATCGGTCCGGCGTTGCGGGTGGAACGTCTGGCGGAGAGGCCCAACCTGAGGGAAGCCGGCCGCGGGCTAAGCGCCAGCCGGGCCCGGCTGCGGACACGGAATGCGCTGGTGGTGGTGCAGGTGGCGCTGGCGTGCGTGCTGCTGACCGCGGTGGGGTTGATGCTGCGCAGCGCCATGGCGCTCGCCCAGGTGAATCCGGGCTACGACCGCTCGCAGCCGATTGCCGTCGTCCGGATCAGCATTCCGGATGCCGATGCCCCCGGCGCGCGGGCCGAGTTTGCGATGCAGCGGCGGATCTTCGATGCCCTGAGTGCGCTGCCGGGCGTCAGCGCCGGGCTGGCAAGCACGGCGCCGATGGACGGGAACCGGATGATGGATCCGGTGTATGTGCAAAATCGAACCCCGGCGGGCTCGTCCTTGCCCGCGGTACGGGTGTTTCACTACATCTCGCCGGGCTACCTGCAGGCCATGGGCATACCGCTGCTGGCGGGACGCGACATGACCTGGCAGGACGCGGCTGATCTGCGTCCGGTGGCGATGGTCTCCGCCGCCTTCGCCCGCGAGTACTGGAAGACACCGGCGGAGGCGCTGGGGCATCAGATCCGGGTGACCGGCAACGACGACTGGCGCGAAATCGTAGGAGTAGCGGGCGACGTACATGAGCAGGGACTCGATCAGCCGGCGCCGGCAGAGGTGTACTGGCCACTGCTGGCTGCCCATTTCGAAGGCTCAGCGCTCAACGAGCCGGGCGGCGTGATTGCGGTGGTGCGGGCAACCAACGCGGGTACGGCGGCGTTCAGCGCGGCGCTGCGGCAGGCGGTGTGGTCGGTGGACCGCAACATTCCGCTGGCCGCAACCACCACCATGGCGCACTACTATGACGCCTCGCTGGCACAGACGCGCTTCACCATGAGCGTGCTGGGGCTGGCGGCGGGCATGGGGCTGCTGGTGGGCATCATCGGGCTGTACGGGGTGCTGGCCTACGCGGTGGCGCAGCGGCGGCGGGAGCTGGGGGTACGCATCGCGCTGGGGGCCGCGCCGGCAGGGCTGATGCAGGCGGTGGTGCGTCAGGGGCTGGGGTTGGCGGCGCTGGGCACGCTGCTGGGGCTGCTCGCGGCGGGCTTCGCTGCGCGCCTGCTGGCGTCGCTGCTGTATGGCGTGCTGCCCGGCGATCCGGCTACCTTCGCCGCGGTGGCGCTGGCGATGCTGGCGATCGCGGCCTTGGCCAGCGCCCTGCCGGCGCGCACCGCCTCGCGCGTGAGCCCGCTGGAGGCCCTGCGGGCGGAGTGAGCAGCCTGCCGGGATTGATAGGCGCGCCACCCCTGGATCCGCGCCTGGTCGTTTGCCGCAGGCGGACCGCCACTGCATGAACTTCGCGGCCTTCCGCGCAGCCTTGGCCCACGGTGCCAACGGCGCCGCCCCCGCCTCATGCTAGAATGACCATCTAGATGACCATCAGTGTGGCAGAGGCGAAGGCGCGGCTGAGCGCCATCCTGCAGGCTGCCGAGGCGGGGGAAGAAGTGCTGATCACGCGCCGGGGCAAGCCGGTGGTGCGGCTGACGGCGGTGGCGAAGCAGCTTAAGCCGATGGATTTCGGACCTGCCGAGGAACTGCGGGCGCGTCAGAAGCCGGGGGCGGAGCCTTCCGCACGCTGGCTACGGCGGTTGCGGGAAGAGAGCCGCTGCTGACGCCCCATGGTGTATCTCGACACCAGCGCACTGGTGCCTCTGTTCGTGCGTGAGTCCAGCTCCGACCGGGTGCAAGCGGCGCTTGCGGGACTTGCGAACCGGGAGCCGGCGATCAGTGATTGGGTTCTGCTGGAATTCAACAGCGCCATCGCGGCGCGGGTGAGGTCCGGCAGCTTAGACCGGCGGGAGGGTAGCGAAGCCATCCGCAAATGCGAGAACTTGACCGACGCGAGCTTTGTGGTCTGCTCAATCGTCAGTGACGATATCGCCGCTGCACGTGTCTACGTGGAAGATTTTCCTTCCGGCCTGCGCGCCGCCGATGCGGTGCACCTGGCAGTGGCGCACCGGTACTCCGCTAGCCTGTTGACCATGGATCGCGTGCAGGCTCGGGCGGCGCGGCGGCTGGGGATCAGCGTGCTATAGCTTGCAGGCGCGGTGGCTGGCATCGAGCAGCTCGACCACGTGCTGCACCCTCACCCCCGGCCCCAGGGCGGCTGCCAATTGCAGGGTGCAGCCGGGGTTGGCGGTGGCCAGCACGCCGGCGCCGGTGGCGCGGAAGGCGGCGGCGCGGTCGGCCGCCAGGGCGGCGGCGATCTCCGGCTGCTGCAGGTTGTAGAGGCCGGCGGAGCCGCAGCATTGATCGGCGCGCTCCATCTCGCGCAGCTCCAACCCGGGGATGGCGCGCAGCAGCGAACGCGGCGCGTTGCGGATGCGCTGCGCGTGGGCCAGGTGGCACGCATCCTGATAGGCGGCCACCGCCGGCAGCGGGCCGAGAAGTTCGGCCCGCAGGCCGAGTTGGTCGAGAAATTCGGTGACATCGCGCACCCGGGCGGAAAAGGCGGCGGCGCGCGCCGCCATAACCGGATCGTGATCCTCAAACAGCGCGGCGTACTCCTTGAGCATGGCGCCGCAGCCGGCGGCGTTGACCACCACGGCATCGGCTTCCACCGACTCCAGCGCCGACAGGTTGGCCCGCGCCAGCTCGCGCGCGAAATCCCGATCCCCGGCATGCGCCGGCAGCGCCCCGCAGCAGCCGAAGTCCGGCGGCACCACCATTTCGCATCCCTGACGGCGCAGCACGCGCACGGTGGCATGGTTCAGGCCGGGAAGCATTTCGTTTTGCACGCAGCCGGGGAGGAAGACCACCCGCGCGCGGCGCTCACCTTCGGCGGCGAAGGTCTGGCCGAAGGCGGCAAAGGCTGGTTGATCGAGGCGGGGGCAGAGGGCGGCGCGGCTTCCGGCGATGCGGTCCAACCTGAGGGCCTGCGCCCAGGCGATCAGGCGCGCGGCGGCACGGCGGCGGCGGGGATGCGGCACCAGGCCGTGCAGCAACCAACGCTGCCAGAACGGCGGCTGCCGTCGGGCGAACATCTCGGCGCGGGCGCGCTCGATGATGGCGCCGTAGTCCACCCCGGAGGGACAGGCGGTGGCGCAGGCGCGGCAGTCGAGGCAGCGGTCCATGTGCAGGCGGAAGCCGTCGTCGAGCGGCAGGCGGCCGGCATCGGCTAGCGCCACCTGGTAGATGCGGCCGCGCGGCGAGTCCAGCTCCTCGCCCAGCAGGCGGTAGGTGGGGCAGGCCTGCAGACACAGGCCGCAGCGCACGCAGCGCGTGTAGTCGGCGGCGCGCGGCGCGTCCGGCGTGCGGAAGGCGCTCTCAGGCGCTGGGGCCACAGTCTTCTCCATGAAAAAGGCCGCCCGGATCGAGTTCCTGTTTGAGACGCCGCATCAGCCCCGCCGCCGCGGGCGCGACAGGCGGAGGCGGCGGCGCCGGCTCGACATGGAACGCCCCGACGCCGAGCCGCCCCGTAACCGAAAGTTGCTGATGCCGCTCCTCCCACGCTTGCAGGGCCGCGACCGCCTGCGCCGGCGGGTAGACGGCGTTGGTGGGCGGCGTGGCGGCGGGCCATGCGCCTTCCGTAATCTCCGGCGCGCCCAACCGGCTCATCTCCCTGCGGTAGCGCCCGCGCACCGCCGCGCTGCCGGCGTAGGTCACGGTCACGGCGCGCTCGCCGCCGCGCGCCTGCAGCTCGATCGCCAGCGGCCGCAGGGGTGAGTGCAGCAGACCGCTACGGATCGCCTCCACCTGCGGCCATGACAGCCCGCGGAAACACGCGCTCTCGATCCCCTGCGGTCGCGGAAACACCTTGAAGTTCACCCCGGTGAGGATGCCCAGCGCTCCGCGCGCGCCGATCATCAGCTTCATCCAGTCGTAACCGGCGACGTTTTTCACCACCGTCCCACCGCAGTGCACGATCTCACCCCGGTCGTTGACCATCTCCAGCCCCAACACGAAATCGCGCACCGTGCCGAAGCGCTGCCGCAGCGGGCCGCTGCCGTGCCGGGCAAGGACCGCGCCCAGCGTGGTGCGCTCGGGTTCGGCCACATCGAGCGGGACAAACTGGCCGTGCCCGGCCAGCAGGGCGTTGAGCGCCGCCACCGTCAGGCCGGCGTCGGCGCCGACGGTCAGATCGCCGGGCTGATAAAAGCGCACCGCCTGCATGGGCCGCAGATCGAGGTGCACATGGCCGCATTTCGAGGCGGCGCAACTGATGCCCGCTTCGCCGGCGGCGCGCACGCACGCGGCGGCTTCCGGCGGCGTGGCCGCGGAAACGTTCACAGGCCCTCCCGGTACAGCGCCGCGTTGCCGCGAATCTCGCCGCACAGGCGCGACTGGGGAATCATTTTATTGGGGTTGAGCAGCCCGTCCGGATTGAACGCCCGGCGTATGCGCTCCATGTAAGCCAGGTCCGCATCCGCAAAAATCAGCGGCATCAGGTCCTGCTTTTCGATCCCCACGCCGTGTTCGCCGGTGATGCTGCCGCCCGCCGCCACGCAGACCTGAATGATGTCGTGGCTGCAGGCCAGGGCGCGCGGCAGCTCCCCCGCCCGCTCATCGAAGAACACCAGCGGGTGCAGATTGCCGTCGCCGGCGTGGAACATGTTGCCGATGCGGAAGCCGTGCCTCCGTCCCACGGCCTCGATCTCCTCCAGTACCGGGGCGATGCGGGTGCGCGGGATGACGCCATCCATGACGTAATTGTTGGGGCTGATGCGGCCCATGGCCCCGAAGGCGTTCTTGCGCCCCTTCCACAACAGCTCGCGCTCCGGGGCGTCGGCCGCGCGGCGCACACTGCGCGCCCCGGCGGCGCGGCAGATGGCTTCCACCCGCTCCGCGTCCTCCTCCACCTCCTCGCGCAGCCCCTCGACATCCATGAGCAGCACCGCGGCCGAATCCATCGGGTAGCCGGCGCCGGTGGCGGCTTCGATGGCGCGCAGGCAGAAGCCGTCCATCATTTCGCAGGCCGACGGCGTGATGCCCGCCGCGGTGAGCGCCGTCACCGTCTCCGCCGCCTGCCCCACCTGATCGTAAATGGCCAGCAGCGTCCCCACCGCCTCCGGCAGACGGGTCAGCTTGACCGTCACCGCCGTCACCAGCGCCAGCGTCCCTTCGGAACCAACCACCACCCCGGTCAGATCCCAGGCCCCGGGCAGGGCCTCGCCCGCTTGGCCGCCCAACTGCGCCACCGAGCCGTCCGCCAGCACAATTTCCAGGCCGGTGACGTGGTTCACCGTCACCCCGTGCAGCAGGGTGTGCGGTCCGCCGCTGTTTTCCGCCACGTTGCCGCCCAGGGTGCAGGCGCGCTGGCTGGAGGGATCGGGGGCGAAATAAAAACCGGTGGGCGCCAGCGACTGCGACAGTTCGAGGTTCACCACCCCGGGTTCGACCACCGCCCGGGCATTTTCCACGTCCACCTCGAGGATGCGGCGCATGCGGTTGAAGGCCACCACCACTCCGCCCTCGCGCGCCACCGCGCCGCCGCTCAGCCCGGTACCCGCGCCGCGCGCCACGATGGGCACGCCCGCCGCCGCCGCCGCCCGCACAATCGCCGCCACCTGGTCACGCGAGCGGGGAAATACCACCAGGTCTGGCTGGGCGCGATCCACGCCGCCGTCATATTCATAGAGCGTGCGCGCCAGCGGGTCGGTGAGCACGTTCTCGGCCCCGAGTTTCGCGGTCAGATCAGCGGCGAGGCGCGCAAGCGGCGGCATCGAGCTCAGTATGGCAGGGGAATCTTGCACAGGGAACGGTGAACAGTGAACAGTGCTAGGACCAGAGGGGGGACAAGGCGGCCAGGACGTCGGCGAGGGTGATGTCGGCCACCGCGCCACGCAGCGCCACCACCGCGCCGGGAGAGAGGGGCACAGGGTCGAAGGCGGCGACTTCGCCCAGGGTAAGCACGCGCGAGCCGACCGCGGCGGCGATGTGCGAAGGTCCGGTGGGGTTGGTGAGCACCACGCGGCACCGTGCCAACGCCCCGGCCAGCGCGGCGATGCTCAACCCGCTCATCACCCGCACGCCGGAGATGGCCCGAAGCGGGTCGAGAATCTCCGCGCTCTCCTCCGGTCCGGCGAAGACCACCACATCAGCTTTTTCCGCGTACACCTGCGCCACCGCCGCGAAACGGTCCGGCGGCCAGCGCCGCGACGGGTGTCCGGCGCCGGGACACAGGCCGAGTATCGGCCGCTCGCCCTCGAATCCCGGCGGCGCCGCGGGCGGAGTGAGGCGCGGCACCTGCTGCGCCGCCGCCACATGGATGCCGAGCGGCACCAGCACCTGCAGGTAGCGCTCCAGCAGACGGCCGTGGGGATCATCGGGCGGCGGCTTGCGGTTGATCAGCGTGGGGACGGAGCGCGTGGGCCGCAGCATGGCCACCCGCTCGGGTATCCCCGCCAGAAACGCCAGCCAGTTGGTCTCCTTAAAGGAGTGCAGATCCACCGACAAATCAAAGCGCGCCCGCCGCAGCCGCCACAACAGGCCGGGGAATTCGGCCAGCGCCCGCAGCCAGGAACGCTTCCAGGCCACCCGGTCGAGCGTCCACACCGTCTCGAAGCCGGCCAGGCGATAGATGCCGTCGGCGCCCCGCCCGGTGAGCACAGTGAGCGCCGCTTTGGGGAAGCGCGCCCGCAGCGCCTGGGCGGCGGGAAGCGCCATCACCGCATCGCCCAACTGGCCGAGATGGATGAGCAGAATGCGGCGGGGGCTCGACATCCCTCGGCTATTCCCCCATCACCTTGATGACCACCCGCTTGCGCCGCTGACCGTCAAACTCCGCATAGTAGATCTGCTGCCAGGGACCGAAGTCGAGTTTCCCCTTGGTGATGGGCACGATCACCTCGTGGTGCACCAGCAGGCTCTTGAGATGAGCGTCGCCGTTGGTTTCGCCGGCGCGGTGGTGCTGGTAGTCGGCACGGAACGGCGCGAGATGCTCCAGCCAGGCGTCAATATCCCGCAGCAGTCCGTCTTCGGCGTCGTTAACCCACACCCCGGCCGTGATGTGCATGGCCGAGACCAGCACCATGCCCTCGGCCACGCCCGACTGGCGCACCTCGGCCGCAACCTGATCGGTGATGTTGATGTACTCGCGGTGCTTCTGCGTGTTGAAGACCAGGTAGGCGGTGTGGGACTTCATATTAATGACAAGCCTCCATCCACCACCAGAGTCTGTCCGGTGAGGAAGGGGTTGCAGGTGGCCAGGAAGCCCACCGCCTCGGCTACATCCGCGGCCGTGCCGGCGCGTTGCAGCGGAGTGCGGTCGCGCATCTTCTGTTCCCAGTCGCTAAGATCATCCGAGAACGCAATCAGCCCCGGCGCCACGGCGTTCACCGAGATCTCCGGCGCCAGCGCCCGCGCCATGGCCCGGGTCAGGTGCGCGAGGCCGGCTTTCGAGGCGCAGTAGTGGGCGTGGGTGGGGAAAGCCCGCAGCGCACCGATCGAGGTGATGTGAATGATGCGCCCCTGCCCCGCCTTGCGCAGATGCGGCACGGCGGCGCGGCTGACCAGAAAGGGCGCGGTGAGATTGGTGGCCAGCATGGCGTCCCACTGCCCATCGGAAATATCTTCGAAGGCCGCGGTTTCGTACCGCCCGGCATTGTTCACCACCACGTCCAGCCGTCCCAGCGTCGCCGCCACCGCCTCGACCGCCGCTTGGGCCGCCGAAGCGTGGCGCAGGTCGGCGCGGATCGCCATCGCCCGCACGCCCAGCGCCAACAGTTCCTGCTCCAGCCGCAGCGCCTCGGCGTCGGAGGTGCGGTAGGTGAACCCGACGTTGAGGCCGCGCCGCGCCAGGTCGAGCGCGACGGCCCTCCCGATGCGCCGCGCGCCGCCGGTGACCAGCACCACGGGTGCCTGCGGGGCGGAATTACTCACGGAATCATGCTATCAGGTATGGAATAATGGCCTTTCGATTGGGGGAGGCGGGATGAAATTTGCGGCAATCGCAGCGGGTTTGATGATGGCGGCAGCGGCCGGGGCGCAGACAGTACCGCCGCCGGCGGTACAGCCCAACTACCAACTGGCCTCGCAGTGGACCAAGGCCAAGGTGGACAAGCTGGTCTTCTCCACCTCCGTCACCCCGCACTGGTTCTCGAGCGGCGACCGCTTCTGGTACAGCTACAAGACCTCGTCGGGCACCGCCTACTACGTCGTGGATCCGGCCAAAGCCACCCGGGCCGCGCTCTTCGATCACGTCAAGCTGGCGGCCGCGCTCACCCGCCTCACCGGCCTGCCCTACGATGGCGAGCACCTGCCCATCGAACACCTCGAACTGGAGGACCACGATACCGCGCTGCGCTTCTCGCTGAGCGTGGCGCGCACCGCCGTCATCCCCGGCCTGGCGCCGGAGACCGAGCAGGAGGCCGAAGCCGAAACCGGCGAAGCGGCCGCCAAGGCCACCGCCGGACGCGGCGGCGCGTTTGCGCCGCCCAAGGGCCGGCGTGATGTTTACTTCCAGATGGATTTGGCCACCCAGTACGTGCAGCTTCTGGGCAACTTCAGCGCCCCGGCGCGTCAGCCGCGCTGGGCCCAGGTCTCGCCCGACCGCAAATGGGTGGTGTTTGCCCGCGACAACAACCTCTACCTGATGGATGCCGGCAACTACGCCAAGGCGCTGCAGAACCCCAACGACGCCGGCATTCAGGAAACCCAGCTCACCACCGACGGGGTGGAGTATTACAGCTACCAGGCCCGCCCCTCCTATGGTCCCGACGACGAAGACCTGGGCAACGGCAGCCGGCCCGACCGCCCCGAGCCGGGCGTCAAAAAAGATACCAGCGCCCATCCCCGCATGCCCGCCGTGCGCCTTGCCTGGTCGGCGGATTCCAGCAAGTTCGCGCTGGAGCGCCAGGATGAGCGCAAGGTGGGTGACCTGTGGGTCATCCACACCCTGCACAACCCGCGCCCCACGCTACAGACCTACAAGTACGCCATGCCGGGCGAGAAGAACATGCCCCAGGATGAGCTGTGGGTCTTCGACGTCGCCACCCACAAGGGCGTCAAGCTGAACACCGCCGCCTGGGCCGACCAGACGCTGGGCATCGAGACCGCGCCGGCCACCAACCGCGAACGTGATCTGCTGCCGCAGGGCAGCCGTCCCGCCGCCGTCTGGCTGGGCGGCGCCAACGACAAGCTGTATATCACCCGCGTCAGCCGCGACTACCACCGTGTGGATTACTGCGTCGCCTCCACCGCCGACGGCTCGGTGAAACCGATCATTGAGGAGCGCTCCAACATCTACATCATGCGTAAGCCGCTGCGGTTGGCCGACCACGGCCAGTCGCTGTTGGTCTACTCCGAGCGCAGCGGCTGGGGACACTACTACCTCTACGGCCTCGACGGCAAGCTCAAGAACCAGGTGGACGATGGCCAGTTCATGGCCGACAGAGTGCTGGCGGTGGATGACGCCACCCGCACCCTCTACTTCACCGCCTACGGCTACAAGGCGGGCGAGAACAGCTACTACGGCCACCTGTATCGCATCGGCCTCGACGGCAGCGGCATGGCGGCGCTCGATCCGCAGGATGCCGACCACGAGATCGCCGCCTCCGACGACGGCCAGTATTTTGTGGACACCTATTCGCGCGTGGACACCGCGCCCGAGTCCGACCTGCTCTCGCCCCGCGGCCGGATATTGAAGCTGGAAACGACCGATGTGAAGGCCTTGCAGGACGCCGGCTTCCAGTTCCCCACCCCGTTCAAAGTGAAGGCGGATGACGGCATCACCGACCTCTACGGGGTGATGTTCAAGCCCTTCGACTTCGATCCGCACAAGCAATATCCGCTGATCGAGTTCGTCTACCCCGGCCCGCAGACCGAGGAGGTGGACTACGCCTTCAATCCCACCAGCGCCCAGATGACGCTGGCCCAGTTCGGCTTCATCGTGATCGAGGTGGGCAACCGCGGCGGCAGCCCGCAG
Organism: Terriglobales bacterium; assembly: GCA_036561225.1. Lineage (GTDB taxonomy): Bacteria > Acidobacteriota > Terriglobia > Terriglobales > SCQP01 > SCQP01. Next base: position 7,598 of record DATBPS010000009.1, on the reverse strand, counting down.
CGCGACACCTGGTACCACACCTACGGCTACGGCAACATGCGCGACTACGGGCTGGCCGACAAGAAACGCGCCGCCGAGGAGCTGGCCCAGGAGTATCCCTTCATTGACATCAACCGGGTGGGGATCACCGGGCACTCCGGCGGCGGCTTCATGTCCACCGCCGCCATGCTGGTGTATCCGGACTTCTTCAAAGTGGCGGTGTCGGAATCCGGCAACCACGACAACAACGTCTACAACAACACCTGGAGCGAGGAGCGCAACGGCATCTACGAGCAGGACGGCAAGGACGGCACCGCCCAGTTCTACTTCTCGATCGAAAAGAACAGCGACCTGGCCGCCAACCTCAAGGGCCACCTGCTGCTCGCGACCGGCGACATGGATGACAACGTGCACATGGCCAACACCATGCGCATGGCCAACGCCCTGATCCGCGCCAACAAGCGCTTTGACTTGTTCATCCTGCCCGGCGAGCGCCACCATTACGGCAGCGACCTCGATTACTTCTTCTGGCGCAAGGCCGATTACTTCTGCCAGTACCTGCTCGGCTCCTCGCCCCACGGCGCCGACATGACCATGCTGCAGCGGGAGCAGGCGGAGACGGGGCGGAAGTAGTCAGCAATCGGCATTCAGCCGTCAGCTTTCAGCTATGCCGGGCGGCTGGGCTATACTGCTGGGGTTTTCCCGGGAGGGAGCCATGGCAGTCAAGGGGTGGGTCACTGTAATTGGGCTGGGGCTGGCGGTCGGCGCGGGAGCGCAGACCGCGGGGGCGCCGCCGGCGGAGTTTGCCGCCAGCCTGTCGGTCAACCGCGTCGCACCGAACTATCAACTGGCCTCGCAGTGGACGCGGGCCAAGGTCGACAAGCTGGTGTTCGACACCGCGGTCGCCCCGCACTGGTTCGAGTCCGGCGACAGGTTCTGGTACAGCTTCAAGACCTCGACCGGAACGGCTTATTACGTGGTGGACGCGGCCAAGGGCAGCAAGGCGGCCATGTTCGACCACGTCAAGCTGGCGGCGGCGCTGACTCGCATCACCGGGCTGCCGTTTGACGGCGAGCACCTGCCGATTGAACACCTCAAGCTGCTCGACAAAGACGCGACGCTGCGCTTCTCGCTGAGCGTGCCGCGCACGGCGGTGATTCCGGGACTGGCGGCCGAGACCCAGGAGGAGATCGAGCAGGAGGATAGCGCAGACAAGGAAGGCGGCCAGGAACAGGGTGGCCGCGGCGGGCGCGCCCAGAACGGCCCCCCCAAGGGCAAGCGCGATGTCTACTTCGAGATGGACCTCGCCACCCAGGCGGTCAAGCTGCTGGGCGACTACAAAGCCCCGGAGCGCGAGCCGCAGTGGGCGCAGATCTCACCCGACGGCAAGACCGTGGTCTTTTCGCGCAACTACAACCTCTACCTGATGGATGCGGCCAGCTACGCCCTGGCGGTGAAAGATCCCAACGACGCCGGCGTCAAGGAGGTGCAGCTCACCACCGACGGCATCAAGGACTACGCCTACGGGCGCGACACGTTGGACAGCACCAACAGCGAGGACCTGGGGAAGGGCGGGGGCAGCGGACGGGGCGGCGCGGCGGGCGGACGCGGGGCGAAGAAGGACAAGAGCGAGCATCCGCGCATGCCGGCGGTGCGCGTCATCTGGTCACGGGACTCCAGCCGCTTCGTGGTCACCCGCGCCGATGAGCGCAAGGTGGCCGACCTGTGGGTGATCCACTCGCTGCACAACCCGCGGCCCACGCTGGAGACCTACAAGTACGCCATGCCGGGCGAGGTCAATGTGCCGCAGTACGAGCTGTGGATGTTTGACCTGGCCACCCACAAGGCCACCAAATTGAATACCGACCGCTTCGCCGACCAGCACGTCGAGGTCGAAACCGAGCCGGAGACCAACCGCGAGCGCGAGGCGCTGCCCGAGGGGCAGCGCGCGGCTTCAATCTGGCTGGGCGGGGCGAATGACAAGCTTTACCTGGCGCGCATCAGCCGCGACCTGCACAAGGTGGACTACTGCGTCGCCAACCTCGCTGACGGCTCGGTGAAGCCCATCGTCGAAGAGCGCTCGAACGTCTACATCATGCGCCAGCCGCTGCGCCTCGCCGATCACGGCCAGGAGCTGCTGGTGTGGTCCGAGCGCGACGGCTGGGGACATTACTACCTGTATGGCGCCGACGGCACGCTCAAACATCAGGTGGATCAGGGGCAGTTCGTCGCCGGTGCGGTCGAGGCGGTGGACGACACCACCGGCACGCTCTACTTCGACGCCTATGGCTACAAGGCGGGCGAGAACAGCTACGACAGCCACCTGTACCGCATTTCGCTCGACGGCGCGGGGATGCGGCCGCTGGATGCCGGCGACGCCACCCACCGCATTGCGGCCTCCGACGACGGCCAGTACTTTGTGGATACCTATTCGCGCGTGGACACCGCGCCCGAATCCGATCTCCTCTCCACCACGGGCCGGGTGCTGAAGCTGGAGACCACCGATCTCAAGGCCGCCCAGGCCGCCGGCTACCAGTTCCCCACACCCTTCACGGTCAAGGCCGACGACGGCATCACCGACCTCTACGGGGTGATGTTCAAGCCCTTCGATTTCGACGCGCATAAGAAGTACCCGCTGATCGAGTACGTCTACCCTGGCCCCCAGACGGAGTCGGTGGAATCCACCTTCAACCCGCGCAGCCAGCAGATGCTGCTGGCCCAGTTCGGCTTCGTGGTCATCGAGGTCGGCAACCGCGGTGGCAGCCCGCAGCGCGACAGCTGGTACCACACCTACGGCTACGGCAACCTGCGCGATTACGGGCTGGCCGACAAGAAGCGCGCCGCCGAGGAGCTGGCGCAGGAGTATCCGTTCATTGACATTCATCGCGTCGGGATCACCGGACACTCCGGCGGCGGCTTCATGTCCACCGCCGCCATCCTCGAGTACCCCGACTTCTTCCAGGTGGCGGTGTCGGAATCGGGCAACCACGACAACAACGTCTACAACAACACCTGGAGCGAAGAGCACAACGGCATCTACGAGCAGGACGGCAAGGACGGGGCGGCCAAGTTCTACTTCACGATTGACAAGAACAGCGACCTCGCCGCCAACCTCAAGGGCCATCTGCTGCTCTCCACCGGCGACATGGACAACAACGTCAGCATGGCCAACACCATGCGCCTGGCGAACGCGCTGATCCGGGCCAACAAGCGCTTTGATCTGGTGATGCTGCCCGGTGAGCGCCACGGCTATTCCAGCGACACCGATTACTTCTTCTGGCGCAAGGCCGATTACTTCTGCCAGTACCTGCTGGGATCGTCGCCGCACGGCGCCGACATGCAGATGTTGCAGCGCGAAGTGGCGGATACCGGGCGGAAGTAGGCCATTAGCAGACAATCCCGCGGTGGTCCGTGCCTGTGGTACGCTGTTCCCATCGGTAGACGATGGGAGCTGGCATGGAACTCTATCCGGGAACGCTTGATCTCCTTATCCTGCGCGCGCTGCGCGGAGGAAAGGCGCACGGCTACGGCATCGCCCAGCGGTTGCGCGTTACCTCGGAAGAGGTACTGCAAATCGGCGAGAGCTCGCTATATCCCGCGCTGCAGCGGCTGCTGCTCAAGGGCTGGGTGGCGGCGGAGTGGGGGTCGTCGGAGAACAACCGGCGGGCGCGCTACTACACGCTGACCGCGCGGGGGCGCAGACAACTCGAGCGGGAATGCGCGGATTACGAGCGCATGGCGGCGGCCATCGGGAGGGTGCTGACATGCGAGGACTTCTGAGGCGGGTGGGAGGCTGGCTGCGCTGGAGGAAGACGCAGCGGGAGTTGACGGAAGAACTGGCTGCGCATCGGTCGCTGAAGCAGGATGAGCTGGCGGCGGCGGGGGTCAGCGGCGAACGGCTGGCGGCGGCGACCGAGCGGGCGATGGGCAACGAGCTGGCGATGCGCGAGGCGGCGCGCGGCGTGTGGCTGTGGCCGTGGCTGGAGGCGCTGGGGCAGGGACTGCGGCAGGGGGCGCGGCGGCTGCGCCGCTCGCCCGGATTCACGCTGGCTGCGGTGCTCACCCTGGCGCTGGGGATCGGCGCCAATACGGCCATCTTTTCGGTGGTGGAGGCGGTGATGCTGCGTCCGCTTCCCTACCCCGCGCCGGAACAACTGGTGGAGTTCGCGATCACGCAATCGGGCGCGCCGGTGACCAGCTTCGGCATGCCTGCCTTCGAGTTTCTGCGGAGCCGGCTGCAGTCGGTTTCCGCGCTGGCCGCGATACGCGGCATGGGCACGGTGGAGGTGCGGCACGGCAGCCAGGTTGCCTGGCTGAAAGGCATGCTGGTGACCAGCGATGTCTTCCGGGTGCTGGGCGTTGCCCCGCGCCAGGGGCGCGACTTCAACGGGAGCGACGAACAGGCGGGCGGCGCGGGGGCGCTGATCCTGACCGACGCGGTATGGCGTCACGATTTCGGGGGCGCGCCGGTGGTGGGGCAGGCGGTGAGCCTAAACGGCAGCCTGTACACGGTGGCCGGCGTTCTTCCGCCGGGCTTTGTGTTCCAGCAGGACGTCACCGACAATCCCGGCATGTTCGTGGCCATGCGCCCGGGCAGCGGCCTTTCCGATACCGGCCTCAACAGCGAGATCATCGGCCGTTTGCGGCCGGGGGTGACGTCCGCCCAGTCGGGGGCGGAGATGGCGACGCTGGCGACGGCGATGCGCAGCCGCGGGCTGTTGCCGAACTGGGCCACTGGGGTCAGCGTGCAGAACTATCAGGAGCTGATGACCGGCCCGGTGCGCACTGGGCTGTGGTTCCTGCTGGCGGCGGTGGCCTTGCTGCTGCTGATCGCCTGCGCCAATGTGGCCGGGCTGCTGCTGGCGCGCACCCTGGCACGGCAGCCGGAGCTGGCGCTGCGGCGCGCGCTGGGGGCGGGCAGCGGGCGCTTGTTCGTGCAGTTTTTCACCGAGGGGCTGCTGCTGGCGCTGCTGGGCGGGGCGGCGGCGCTGGGGCTGGCGGCGGCCACCCTGCAGGCTTTGGCCGGGCAACTGCCCTGGGATGTGCCGCTGGGCGGCCCCATCGGCCTGGATGGCCGCGTGCTGGGCTACACGCTGCTGGTGGCGCTGGGCGCCAGCCTGGCCTTCGCCGTCGCCGCCGCCCGCCAAGGCGCGGCGCGGCCGCTGCGCGTCGGCCGCTTCCGCCGGCGCGGCCTGGGCCGCGACGTGTTGGTCGTGGCGCAGGTGGCGCTCAGCCTGCTGCTGCTGGCCGGCGCCGGCCTGCTGGTGCGCAGCCTGGTCTGGCTGGAGAGCCGTCCGCTGGGCTTTGACCCGGCGGGCCGCATGGTCTTCAGCACGCAATTGCCGAGCGGAGCGGCGCCGAACGCCGCCGCGGCTTGGCGGTTCGATCAGCAGGTCCTGGAGCAACTGCGGCGCCTGCCGGGAGTGCGCGCCGCCGCGGTGGTCTCCATGCCGCCTCTCGAAGGCCAGGGCAATCTGCCGGGCGAGGCGGCGGGACGGCCGGAAACCGGCACCGCGGTCGAGTACCGCGCCGCCAGCCCCGGCTACTGCGACACCTTGGGCATCGCCTTGCTGCAGGGGCGGGCGCTCTCGGAGCGCGACACCGCCGGCGCGCCGCTGGTGACGGTGGTGAGCCAGTCGCTGGCGCAGGCGTGGTTCGGGGGACACGCGCTCGGTCAACAGGTGCGCATCGGGGTGATCGGCAACCAATCGTGGGTGCCGGCGGCCATGGCGCAGCCCCGCACCATCGTGGGCGTGGTCGCCGATGTGCGCACCCAGCGGGTGGACAAGCCCATGCGGCTCACCATGTATGTGCCCGCCGCGCAGGATGCCATGGGCGCCGGCTGGTTCGTGCTGCGCGGCCAGGGTGAAACCGAAGCGCAGATCCGCCGGGCGGTGGCGGTGGTGAATCCCGAAGCGAGGGTGAGCGACGTGGCGGCCATGGACACGGTGGTCGCCCACACCCTGGCCCGGCCCATCTTCGAGGCCCGGCTGAGCGGCGGCTTCGCCGTGCTGGCGCTGGCCCTAACCGCGGTGGGCCTGTATGCGCTGCTGGCGTATGCGGTGACGGAGCGGCGGCAGGAGATCGGCATTCGCATGGCGCTGGGGGCGACGCGCGGGGCGGTGCTGCGGCAGGTGGTGGCGCGGGGGCTGCTGCTGGCGGCGGCGGGTGTGGTGGCGGGCGTGGCGGCGGCGCTGCCGCTGGCGCGGCTTCTGGCCAGCCTGCTTGCGGGCGTGCAGCCGGGTGATCCGGCGACGCTGGCGGCGGCGGCGGGGCTGTTGCTGCTGGTGGCGGCGGCGGCCTGCCTGCTGCCTGCCTGGCGGGCCACGCAGGTGGACACAGCCGGGGCATTGAGAACGGAGTAAAACCACGTACAATATGCCGCATGTGGTGGGTGCTTCAGCACGTCGCTTGGGAAAGTCCGGGCCTGGTGGTCGCCGCGCTGCGCGAGCGCAACCTGGGGTACAAGATTGTCCGTCTCGATGAGGGCGGCACGGTGCCCCACATCGGCCTGGTGGAGGGACTGGTCGTCATGGGCGGCACCATGGGTGCCTATGACACCGATAAACACCCGTTTCTGGAGCAGGAGGTCGAGCTGCTGGGCGCCTGCGTGGCCCAGGACATTCCGGTGCTGGGCATCTGCCTGGGGGCACAGTTATTGGCCACTGCCCTGGGCTCCCCCGTCGAGCGCGGACCGGTGATGGAGATGGGCGCCGGCGAGGTGATGCTGACTGAGGACGGCCGCCAGGACCCGGTGCTGGGGTTTGGCCCCGCCCGCCTGCCCGTCGCCCACTGGCATCAGGACACCTTCCCGCAGCCTCCCGGCGCGGCGCTGCTGGCCTCCAGCGCGCTGTACCCGCAACAGGCGTTTCGCGCCGGACACAGCGCCTACGGCTTGCAGTTCCACATGGAAGTGGATGACGCTTTGGCCGCCGCCTGGCGGCCGCGCGGACTGGAATTGACCCCGGAGCAGGTGAAAACCATCGGTGCCACCGGCCGCCAAATCCTGCAGCGCTTCCTGGAAGTAACCGCCGAGCCGGAATAAGCGTGGTAGAAGGCGTGGCATCACCTGCGCGCGTATCGGCCGCCCCGATGCCCGGGGCCCGCTTTCTCCCCTGGCTGCTCCTGCTCTTCGCCGGCAGCGGCTGCGCCGCGCTGATCTACGAGATCGTCTGGTATCAGATGCTGGAGCTGGTGATCGGCTCCACCGCCGTCTCGCTGGGCATCCTGCTGGCTACCTTCATGGGCGGCCTGTGCATCGGCAGCCTCGCCCTGCCGCGCTGGATGCGGGGGCGCAAGGTGCATCCGCTGCGTGTCTACGCCGGGTTGGAACTGTTCACCGGCGTACTCGGGCTGCTGGCGCTGGGCTTCATCCCGCTGATTGACCGGGTTTACGTGGCGGCGGCGGCCCACGGCCTGCCTTCGATGCTGCTGCGCGGCGGCCTCTGCGGCCTGATTCTGCTGCCGCCGACCATTCTGATGGGCGCGTCGTTGCCGGCCATCGTGAGCTGGATCGAAAGCTCGCCCCAGGGCGTCGCCTGGTGGGGCTGGCTCTACGCCGCCAATGTGGCCGGCGCGGTGGTGGGGTGCCTGGCGGCCGGTTTCTTCCTGCTGCGCCT
>DATBPS010000008.1:0-12354 GCA_036561225.1 Terriglobales bacterium | reverse complement strand
CCCGGATCGACCTGGGCGGCCTGACCGTAATAGCGGCTGGAAAGATCGAACCTGCCCAGGTGATCGTAGGTGACCCCGAGCGCGGTCAGCACCCGCACATCCTGCGGCGCTGCTTCGCGGGCCTGGCGCAACAGGCCGATGGCGACGCCGAACTCGCGCTTTTCGATCGCGCTCACCGCCCGGGCGTACAGCTGATCCGGCGTCTCCGGCGTGGTGACTTCGGCGATCCTCACCGGTTCGACCGGGCCGGTAGTCGTCTGCTGGGCCAGCGCCACGCCGGCCTCGTCAGCCTTGGCCGCGCCGCGCAGGATCATCGAGTATTTCTCGTCCATGGCCACGATCCGCGAGCCGGGATCGGCCTTCTCCGCCTGGGCGTAATAGCGATCGGAAAGATCAAAGCGGCCAAGCTTGTCATAGACGACGGCCATGGCCGTGAGCACGCGCGCATCGTCCGCCTTGCCTTCACGCGCCAGTTGCAAGAGGGCGATGGCCTGGCCGTAATTGCGCGCGTAGATCGCCTTGACGGCGTCGGCGTAGAGCCGGTTTTCGGCCGCGCCCGATCCGACCGGCTCCATCGCCGCCGGGGTCGACACCGGCTTGGCGCGCAGCAGATTGGCGAATTCCGGCAGGTGGGAGCAGGCCCCCAGGCCGAGCGTCAATCCGGCGACGACGAACATCCCCCCCATGGTTTTCATCGCGTGATTCCATTCATGGTCGGCAGGAACGTGCGAATGCCGTCGATCACCGGCGGCAACATCACCGCCATCATGATCACCGGCAGAATGAACAGCACCAGCGGAATGGTCAGCAACACCGGCAGGCGCATGGCTTTCTCCTCGGCCTTGAGCATGCGGTGCTGGCGCATTTCCGCCGAGTAGGTGCGCAGGGTGGTGGCGATCGATCCGCCCAGAGCGTCAGTCTGGATGAGCAGGGCGACGAACGAGGCGATCATCTCGACCTGGGTGCGCTCGGACATGTTGCGCAGGGCCTCGGCCCGCGTGCGTCCGGCCTGCAGCTCCAGCGACACCATGTCGAATTCCCTGGAGATGCGCGGGTGTGATTCATGGGTTTCGCCGGCCACGCGGACGATCGCTCCCTCGAGCCCGAGGCCCGATTCCACGCACACCACCAGCAGATCGAGGGCATCGGGGAACTCGTGCTCGATCTCGGTCTTCCTGGCGTTGGCGCGGTTATCCAAAATCCCTCTTGGCGCGATCAGGCCAACCACCGCCAGGCCGGCGGCGATGACCAGGAACATGAACCCCTTGATCGGCTTGGCGGACAGCATCTGACTGACCACGAACAGGCTCGGCAGGCCGATGGCGAGCACGAAGCGGCCAAGCACATAGAGCGGCGGCGCCGCCGCGCTGTCCCAGCCCGCCAGGGCCAGGTCGCGGCGCAGCTTGCTGCGCGCTTCGGGATCCTGCAGCGTGGTCGATTGCACCCACTGAAGAACGCTGTTGGTCAGCTCCTTCTTCATCAGCGGCGAGGTGAGGGTCGAGCGTCTTGGGGCGGACTGGTCCGCCTGCAGGCGTCGGCGAACGCTCATCGCCGTCTCGACCCGGCGCGAGGCGACCAGCACCGCGAACGCCACCACCGCGAAGACGCAGAAGTCGAGGACCAGGAAGGTAAGCTGTGTCATGGCGCGCTACTCAATATTTGAAATTGACCATCCGGTTCATCATGAACTGTCCGATGAGGAACCAGACAATGATCCCCGCCGTGGCCGGCCAGAAAATCGGATCGCCGAACTTGGTGGTGTAGAATTCGGGCCGGGTGAGCAGCAGGAAACACACCAGGCCGATCGGCAGGACGGTCAGGATGGTGGCGCTCATGCGGCCCTCGGCCGACAGCGCCTTGACCCGCAGGTGCAGGGTCAGCATGTTGCGGATCACCGTGGCCAGGTTGGTGAGCACCTCGGCCAGATTACCGCCGGTCTCGCTTTGGATGGCCACGCAGACGGCGAAGAAGTGAGCATATTCCGAGCCCGAGCGATGGGCGAAGCTGATCAGGGCGTCGCGGAACTCCATGCCGTAGTTGGTCTCATCGACGATGATCCCGAACTCGGAGCCGATCGGATCGGCCATCTCTTCCGAGGCCAGCTTGACCGAAGTGATCAGCGGGTGGCCGGCGCGCAACGCGCGGATGGTGACATCCAGCGCCACCGGCAGCTGTTCTTCGAGGCGCTTGAGACGCTGGGTGCGGCGATAACCGACAAACAGGGCCGAGCCGATCACCACCAGGCCTATCGCGCCGATGGTCGAGACCAGCAGGTTGACCACCACGCCGCCGCGGGCGGCCACGGTCAGCAGCAGGAAGCCGATCACCAGGACGACGCCGATCAGGGCCGCCAGCATGATCAGGAACCGCTGCGGGGTCATGGTGATCCCGGCCTGGCGGAAATAGACCTGGGTGCGGTTGTAGAGATCAGGGGCCGCCTCGGCGAGACCGCCGCCAGGCGGCTTGCGCCGCACCAGCGTCTCGAACACCTGGTCGCGCGACATTCCCGAATCGAGCAGCTCGAGGCGGCGGTTCACGCGCTTGCTGCGATCGCCGGCGGAGAACAGCACCGTGGCCGCGGTCTGCACGATCATGACCACAGCGACGAAGGCGAAAATGTAAGCGAGGGTTACTAGCATCGGATCACGCTGACCTTCTCACGCAGATCGTTTTCAAGCTGATCGCCTAACTGGCGCGAACATTTGCGGATCGAGGCGGATGCCGCGGGCGCCCATGAATTCCAGGAACTTGGGCCTGACACCCGTGGCCTCGAAATCGCCAAGCACGGTGCCGTCATCGGTGCGGCCCTTGCGGCGGAAGCGGAAGATCTCCTGCATGGTGATCGTGTCCTCTTCCATGCCGACGATCTCGGCGATGGAGATGACGCGCCGGCGGCCGTCTTCGGAGCGCTCGGTCTGCAACACCACGTTGATAGCCGAGGCGATCTGCTGGCGGATGGATCTGGGCGAAATGTCGAGCCCGGCCATGCCGATCATCTGTTCGATACGGTTGAGGGCGTCGCGGGCGGTGTTGGCGTGGACAGTGGTCATCGAGCCGTCGTGGCCGGTGTTCATCGCCTGCAGCATGTCGAAAGCCTCGCCGGAGCGCACTTCGCCGACGATGATGCGATCGGGACGCATGCGCAGGGCGTTTTTGACCAGATCGCGCTGGGTGATCTCGCCCTTCCCCTCGATGTTCGGGGGTCTCGTCTCCAGCCGTCCGATGTGGGGCTGTTGCAGCTGCAACTCGGCCGAGTCCTCGATGGTGATGATGCGCTCGGAAACGTCGATGAAGGCCGACATCGCGTTCAGCAAAGTGGTTTTGCCCGAACCGGTGCCGCCTGAGATCAGCACGTTCCGCCGCGCCTGGACGATCGCCCGCAGAACCAGCGACATTTCCTCGGTCAGGCTGCCAAATCCGACCAGCCGGTCGACACTGAGGGCCTCGCGAGAAAACTTGCGGATCGAAACCAGGGGGCCGTCCACGGACAGCGGGGGGATGATGGCGTTGACCCGCGAGCCGTCGGCCAGGCGCGCGTCGACCATGGGCGAGGATTCGTCCACGCGCCGACCGACCGCCGAGACGATCTTGTTGATGATCCGCACCAGGTGACGGTTGTCCTGGAACTGGATGTCGGTCAGCTCCAGGCGGCCGCGGCGCTCGATATAGACCGTGTCGTGGGTGTTGATCAGGATGTCGGCGATGCTGTCGTCCTTGAGCAGCGGCTCCAGCGGCCCAAGGCCCAGGATCTCGTCCAGCACATCGTCGGTCAGCTGATCGGTCTGCTTGGGGGTAAGCAGCCGCTTTTCTTCCGAAAGCAGCTCGATCACCACCGCCCGCACCTCGTGGCGCAGGGTCTCGCGCGGCGTGCGCTCGATCAGCGCCAGGTTGAGGACGTCCAGCAGGCGGGTGTGAATGCGCGACTTGAGCGCGCTCGCGCCTTCGATCGGGGCCGCTGTCTTGCCGCCGCCGCCGCCCTTGGCGGGGGTCTCCTGCTGGTCAGACCAGAGGGTCATGGCCACCACCGCCGCTTGGACTCGGAGGCCACGGTGATGGGAACAATGGTGCTGGCCAATTCGGCCAGCGTCCGTTCGATCCGCGTCCCGGTGCGCACCTGGGAAATTTCGCAGCCCTGGGCGACCGCTTCATTGACGATCTGCCGGTCCTCCGGGATCACGTGGTCGAACACGCGGCCGATCGATTTCTCGGCCGCCTTCTGAGAGATGAGGACCTTCTGGTCGGCGCTGACCTTATTGAGCACCAGGGTGAGGGGGATGGCGTCCAGCCGCTGGGCTTCGATCATGCGCAGCTGGGTCTTGACCAGATTGGCGTGGGCCACCGACAGGTTGGTGATCAGGATGATCTGGTCCGACAGGTGCAGGGCGCGATTGGTCCACGCCGTCCACACCGTGGGCAGATCGAGAATGGTGACCGCGAAATCGCGCCGCAGCGCGGTGAGCAGGCTTTCCACCTGGCGCGGATTGATCGCCTCGAGCGGCTGCAGGTCGCGAGGCGCGGCCAGCAGGCGCGCGCCGCTGCGGTGGAGGGCGAGGGCCGATCCGAGCGGCGTTTCCTCGAGCGGACCGCCGCCTTCGAGGATATCGGTCAGGTTCATCGCGTCAGTGAGGTCGAGGAACATCGCCCCCATGCCGAACTGGACGTCGAGATCGGCGAAGCAGACCCCGCCCGCGGCGCCTTCGCGGCTGGCGATCATGGCCGCCAGCTGGGTGCCGATGGCTGTCGCCCCCACGCCGCCGCCGGCCTTCAGCAGGGTGATGACGCGGCCGGCCGGCGCCTTGCTCCCCTCGGCTTCGACCTGGGCCAGGATCCTCTCCAGGCTGAGGGCCAGGGCGGCCTCGGCGACCGGCGCCACCAGGATGTCGGCCGCCCCCGCCTGCATCAGCCGGCGGCTGGTGCGGACGTCGGAATCCTTGAGGGCGATGATCACCGACGGACCGGAGGGTCGCGCCGCCAGCCGGCGCAGGGCGGCATCGACCTCGCCCGAGCCCACGGCGACGATCATCACGCCGAGCCCGTTGAGGGGCCGCGAGGGCCAGTCGCGGCCAACGCTGACGAATTGCACCTGCGGGAAAAGGGCGGCGAGCGATCCAACGCGGTCGGGACCGCCGATCGCGCCCTCGACATAGCCGACCCGAGTCAACCCGGTGCGGGCGCTGCGCGCATCATCCGCTGAGGCCATGTTGAGCGACATGTTCATTTCGCGAACTCCCGCCTACCACGCACGGCCAGCGGCGGCGAGTGTCCTCGCAGCACCAGCTGGCGTGAATGCGGCAATTCGCCCCAATTTCAGCTCCAAGAGGCAAGACGCGCGGTTGACCGGTCCGGCCTGACGATCAGGAGCCGCCGCCGCCGCCGCTGCTCCCACCGCCGCCACCACCACCACCACCACCACCGCCGCCACCACCACCGGTGCCGGTGCCTTGATTCACGGGCATGATCACGTGGTCGGACTTGTAGCGTGTCTGGGCGACCGCCGCCCGCTCGCCGCTGGAAGGCGGGGGCGGGCCTTTGTAGGTGGCGTCGGGGTCGGCGATCTGAGCCGCCAGGTCTTCCTGCACGGCGCGGCCGAAATCGCTCGTCTGCATCTGCTGATCGAGCAGCTTGTCGTCGGCGCAGCCGGCCAGCAGCGCGCCTGTAGCCGCCAGACCCGCAGCCAGGAGTCCGGTTCGCAAAGCCTTGTTCATGGCGAGACTCCGTTTTCTCTAATAGAGCACGTGGCCGTAGGGGCCTTCGACGCCGCCGCGGACCTTGGTCGGATCTTGCGACATCAGCGCCCGGTCCTCGGGTCGCATATGGGCGCCCTGGCCGGCCATCATGCCGAACAGGAACAGCTCATAGTCCGAGGGCGGGGTGAAGTGATCGCTGGGCAGGGCCACCGGACCGCGCCTGGCGACCACCAGATGCGGCGTGACCACGATCACCAGCTCGGTCTTGTTGGCCTGGAAGTTCGGCGAGCGGAACAGCGCGCCGAGGACCGGAATATCGCCAAGCCACGGGAAGGATGTGATCTGGTTCTGATAGTTGTCCGACAGCAGGCCGGCGATGGTCAGCGATTCGCCATCGCGCATTTCCACCGTGGTCGAGGCGCGGCGCACCTTGAGGCCAGGGATGGTCACCCCCGCCTCCTGCACGCTGACCGCGGGGTCGATGCTCGACACCTCGGGCTTGACCACCAGATTGATCATCCCGTCCTTGAGGATGGTCGGGGTGAAGGCCAGCGAGATGCCGAAGTCCTGATAGGCGATGGTGATCGCCGTGCCGCCGACACCGGCCGTCTGGGCGATCGGCACCGGGATCTGGCCGCCGGCCAGGAAGCTGGCGGTGTCACCCGACATCGCCACCAGGTTCGGCTCGGCCAGGGTCTTGATCAGGCCCCTGTTCTCCAGGGCGTCGAGCTGAACGTTCATCGCCCCGTCGGGGGTCAGGAAGGTCAGGCTGGTGCAGCCGAAGGCCACCGCCGGAGACGAGCAGAGCGAGCCGGGCCCCGGGCCGCCAGGGTTGCCGGGGCTTTGCATCGCCTGACCCTGAAAGTTGCCGGTGCCGAAGTTGAACAGCGGATTGCCGAGCAGGCTGGTGCGGTTGAGGCTGATGCTGAGATTCTTCGCGGTCGACCGCTCCATCTCCACGAAGCGCACCGACAGCATCACCTGCTGGGTGCCTTCGACGCCCAGCATGTCGACCACCTTGCCGGGGTCCATGGTCTCGGCCAGTTCTTCGATCTGGTGCACCGCGACCGGGTTCGACACCGTGCCGGAGAGCACCAGCGAGCCGTTGGAGGAGCGGATCTCCACGTCCTTCTCATCCGGCAACAGGTCGCGCAGACGCGAGCGCAGGGTGGCGATATCCGGCTCAACGACCACGTTGATGGCCGCGATCAGCCGCTTGCCTGGCCCGTAGATGCTGAGCGAGGTCGAGCCGACCGCCTTGCCGACCACATAGACCGAGTGGGTTGAGAGCGGCACCACGTCGGCGATCTTGGCGTCGCCGATCATCAGGTCGGTGTAGACGCCAGGCGTCTCCAGCACCTGCGACTTGCCCGCCGCCACGTCCAGCTCGTAGCCGCCCGCGCCGCGCGGCGCGCCTTGGGCGGCGGCCGTTCCGGCCATCGCGCCCCAGAGCAGCGTGGCGGCTAGCAGAGCGCCCGCGCCTCTTTTATTCGTCATGCCGGTTTTCCCCCTCGACTCAAGGTTACGCTCCGGGGCCGCCCGCCTAGCGCGAGCTGACCAGTTGATAGGCCGTGGTGTCGGTGCCCCGCGTCACCCGCACCTCGGGTCCGCGCGGTCCGCGCCGGACGATACCGCCGGGCCTGGCTGGCGACGGCGCGGCGAAGAAGCCGAACGACACCGCCGTGGTGGCGATCTTGGTGATCGGAGCGGTGTCCTGAACGTGGCGCAGGGCCAGCGAAACGACGCCCATGGTCTGGGCCAGGGTGATCCGCTGCGCCTGCTCGGGCGTCACCTCGACGGTGATCGCCTTGACCACCGCCGGCTTGCTCATTTCCTGGTCGTCCGCCTGGTCGATGGCCATGATGCGCACGTTCTGCTCGATCACCTGGGTCAGCGGCAGCTTGCCGTCGGCCACGCTGCGCGTCAGCAGCACATCGACGCGGTCGTTCGGGAACACGAACCCGGCCACGCCCTGGATGTCGTTGGTGCGGAAGGTGACCGCCTGCATGCCCGGATCGAGCTCGCTGGCCATGGTCAGCTTGGCCCCTGGATCGGTGACCCGGGTTTTCAGCACCGGCTCGTCGACGCCGAGGTCGCGGGTGGCGATGCGCTGCTGATCCTTGCCGCCGGTCAGCTGATTGATGGCGGTGAACGAGCCCGCCGGCACCGAGCCGGCCGGGTAGTTGATCACCTTGAGCTGGGTCGGCTGGATCACCGCCCCGCGGGTGATCGGGGCCGCGGCCACGACCACTGGTGCGCCGACGCCGGCCTGCACCTGAGCCACCTGGGCTTTGCGGGTCGAACCCATGTAAGCATTGATGAGCACCACGGCGATCAGGCCAAGCACGATGGCGATCGCAAAGGTGGCGATGGTCCTTAGAGGCATCCGTCCGTTCCCCCCAACTCAGGAATCAAACTAAAGACTTATTGCGGTTAGAGCCTGTCGAACAACCTATCAATCGAATTTGGTTTCGACGCCATTAAGCCCGACACTTTTGTGGCGATTCAGTGGCAAGGTCGCGGAAGCGGCGCCGTTAAAATGCTAACCGCGCGCCCGACGTTGCCAGACGCGCGGTTAGCTTTTGGCGATTTGACGCCTGATCAGGTCGAAATGTACGCCGCGCCGTAGCTGAGCACGTTGTTGATCGCCGTGCCGAGCACGGTCAGGCCGCCGATGATGACGATGGCCACCAGGGCCAGGATCAGCGCGTATTCGGCCGCCGAAGCGCCGGATTCGTCGCTGAGATATTGAACTAGCTTGTCCATGAGAGTGATGCCTTCCCTTACAGTCTTTCGGCCAACGCCCAAGGAGAGACGGAGCCCGGTTACAGAGACGCCGGCAGCTTTAGAAGGCGTTTGCGCTAGCGGTCAAGCCTATGCCCGACCGAGATATATCACAATACGACTAAATTGAGCGTCCGGTTCGCACCGGCGGCAAGTAGTCGATCGCCAGGTTGGCGATCAAGGAACGCCTCAATTCAGTCAAAACCGCGGCGCGGCGTTAACCATGAATAGTTTCATTGCGCTGCGTCACTTTGCCGCGCGAGATTGCAAGTGCAGGCAGCCGAAAGACGAACCGCGCGCCAGGCTGATTAGCCGGGCGCGCGGTGTTGTCTTGAATTCCTGCGACTCGATCGAGCCGCCGTGCTTCAGGTCGAGATGTACTTCGCCCCGTAGGAAAGCACGTTGTTGATCGCTGTCCCCAGAACGGTCAGACCGCCAATGATGACGATCGCCACCAGGGCGAGGATGAGCGCGTATTCGGCTGCCGAGGCGCCGGATTCGTCGCTCAGATATTGCATGAGCTTGTCCATGAGAGAGGAACCTTTCCTATAGACTGCGGGCGACGCCCGAGTATCGGCCCGCAGGCCAACGAACTGAACGCTTACTCTTTAGCGAGACGCGGATATGTCTTCGTCCGCCGGGCGTGCGTCCCCCCGATCCGGCCGGCCAATGAATTGACGCCCGGGCCGCTCATGTCAAGCTTGCCCAGCGCGGATTTTAGCTACCGGACGGAAAACTATTCTGGATAGTGGCCCGGTTTATCTTGCGTTTTTACGCTACAGCCGCGTTCATTGCGACGTTTTGACGCTAAAGTCTATCGCGCCCGCGACCAACCGCCGCGCCCCGCCCTTCGTCGCGGAGGCCAATGGCGCAGGCTCGCGGTCGGCTTTGACCTGCCGAGGCGTTCGCGTGATCACCGAATTACTCGCCACGGCGCGCATGGACGCGCGCGCGCACTTGAGATATTCTTCCGTTGGTCATCGCCGTGAGAGCGAGTATCGATCCGGGGCGTAGAGCCGGGGGCTAGGAGGGTGCGATGGTGGGCAAATCGGCATCTTTGGCGCGGCGTCAAGGCAAGGCGTTGGCCGGTTTTCGGCGCGACAGGCGCGGCGCCGTCTCGCCGATCCTGGCGCTGGCGCTGATCCCGATCATCTTCACCATGGGCTTCGCCACCGAGATGTCCTCCTGGTGGCTGATGCAGCGCAGCCTGCAGCATGCGGCTGATTCGGCCGCGCTGGTGGCCGCCACCGACGCGGGGAACTATCCATCGCCCAACACCTGCTCTGGTTACGCCTGTTCGGCGCCCGCTTCGCCGGTCAACTGCAGCCAGGCGACCACGGATCCAAATCACTCCTGGTACTGCCAGGCGATCGCGGCGGCGGCCAAGTACGGCTACGTCAATGGTATGAACACGGTCACGGTCACCCCGCAAGCCGACACGTGCTCCAACCTGGGGGTGAATCTGTCCAGCGGCTTCAGCAACAACTGGTGCTACAAAGTCACGGTGACGAAAGATATTCCGGTGTTCCTGTTGGGGATCATGGGCTTTCGCGGCACCACCACCATCGCCGGCGTCAACTACCAGCAGATCGGCGCCCACGCGCTGGCCAGCGTGCCCGGGCCACCAATCAAGTTCTGCATGCTGACCACCGACGGCGACATTGTCGGCAAGGGGACACCGAAAGCCGATCTGCTCGGATGCGATACATTCTCGAACGGCAATACCAGTTGCGTCGGCAACGGCTTGCAGGCCGGCGAGTCCTTCGCTAGCGGAACGAGTTCCAGCGCGACCTGCACCATCTCGGGGACTCCCGGCTCGGCCCCCGCGGACCAGCAATACCAATGCGACCCATATGGCGCGACCACCCAGACCTTCCCTTACAATGGCGGAACCCAAGGCACCTTCACCGAAACCTGTAGCGGCGCCTTGAACGTCAGCGGCGCCATACCGCCGGCGCCGAAAAACTGCGGCAGTTCGGTCGCCACCACCAACAACAACAACGACGGGACTTCCAGCTTCCCATCGAGCAACGTCATCACCCAGGCGTCTTTGGACGGCACAGCCAGCGGTTTCAACGCCGCCAGCAATGCCACCACCATGACCATCGGCGGCGTTTCAATGCAGGTCATCCAGGTGTGCGGCACAGCCACGCTCTCCACCACACCGCCGACGGCGAGTACCGGCAATCCGGCGACCTGCGGCAATGCGCTGACCTATACTGGCGCGTCGTCGAACCTCGCCATCATCATCTATGACGGTGGCCTCGATATGAACGGCTGCACGCTGGCCAGCTCGACGCCCACGTCCACCGGCGGCGGTATGACAGTTATCTTCGCTCCCGCTCCCACGGTAGCGGGCGGGGCCACCTTGAGCACAAGTTGCGACATGACGGGCGGGAAGTCGGCGGGCGGTTGTTATCCGCTTTCGACGAATGGGGCCAATAGTGGCGGCACCCTCCAGGTGGGCGCGCCCACTTCGGGACCGTTCACCGGCCTTAGCATCGCGCAGAGCGCCAACTACGCCCCGGACAGCGGCTGCGGCAACGGCAAGAGCGGCGTCCACTCGGGCCCGATCGACTGGTGCCGGGCTGGCAACCAGCCAACCCTGGATCTCCAGGGGCTGATCTACATGCCCGAAGCGGAGCTGAGCTTCGCAGGCGCTATCAGCAAGTTCCAACCTAACTCGCTTAACTGCACGGGCTGGATCATCAAGGCCTTCTCCACCAACGGAACGGGGGCGGTTCTCGACAACAATCCACTGACCGGGTGGCCATCCAGCATCACCAGCCAGTGCAGCCAAGCCGGAGCCATTCTGCCCGGAGTGCCGCACACCCACACCTACTACCAGGCCTTGGTGGGCTGACGATGGCGAGAAGGGTGCGTCGAGTTCAGGCCTATCTTCACGAGCGTCGCGGCACGGCCGCCGCTGAGATGGCTCTGTGGCTGGTGATCATGATCTGGCCGTTCATGAACGCCGTCGACTTTGGCTACTATGTCTTTCAGGCCATGGAGGTCCGCCAGGCGGCGCAGGCGGCGGTGGATACCGCGGCCACCATGTGCGGCCAGTCCGGTAAGTCGCCGGCGGCGAGCCAGTGCCAGACCCTCAGCCCCACCCTGATTTCCGAGATGACCACCGCGGCCCAGAGCACCCTGCTTGGGACCCGGGTCTCGTTCACCGCCGGGACCACCGCCGGCAACAGCGATTCGGCACCTTTCGAGGGCTACTATTGCAACAACAGCTCCGGCAACCTGGTGGTCGCCAATTCGGCCACCAATACGGCCACCAGCCCTTGGCTAATCAATGGCGGTACGGTAGCCACCGAGCCATCCAATTGCGCCTTCACGGCCACCAACGATGCCGATGTTCCGGGCGACTACGTCATCGCCACCACCACTTACAATTACAAACCATTGTTCAAGGGACTGACGTTGCTCACCCTGTTCAACGGCTCGGTGACCAAGGTCACTAAGACCGCCTGGATGAGGATTGCGTGACCATGGGCCGCCCTCGCCGCTATGCGTTCGATAGCCGTGGCGCGGGCGCGGTGGAGTTCGCCCTGGTGTTGCCGGCCGTGATGTTCCTGCTGTTCGGCTTCATCAACATGTTCCTGGTCACCTACGCTGAGGTCAACCTGCGCAGCGCGGTGCAGAAGGCGGCCAGGTGGGAGGCGACGTGCGCCGCAAGTGGCAGCAACTGGGCGCCGTGCAATGAAAGCCTGACCACCTACGCCCAGTCGCAGTACATGGGCCCCTCGCTGGGGGCCAACTACGCGGTGCAACTCAGCGATGCCTGCGGGGCGCAGTACAACTCCACCAGCGGCAGCGTGGTCGCCGATGCCGGCTATGCCGTGAACGCCACCGGCGCCTATCAGGTCTATTATGG
>DATBPS010000007.1:0-2613 GCA_036561225.1 Terriglobales bacterium | reverse complement strand
CGGTTCATCTCCAGCACCACCTGCTTGCCGAAGTCGGTGAGGCCGTTGTGGTGCTGAATGGCGGGATCGTTCTCATCGCCCGAAGAGTCGGCCCAGTCGTTGGTGTTGGTGTGGGTGAGGGTCATGTAGCGCACCCCCAGGGCGTAGTAGTCGCGCAGCAGGCGGACGCTGTCCTCGATGCCATGGCCGCCCTCCATGCCGATCAGGGCGGCGATTTTGCCCTCGCGGTGGGCGCGCTCGATGTCGGCGGCGCTGGTGGCCAGCGCATAGTCGCGGGGATGGCGGCCCACGATGTCGGTGCGGATGGTGTCAATCATCTGCAGCGTGCGGTTGGCGGAGTGGTTGCCCTGGACGAACTTCTTGTCCACATAGGCGGCGAAGAACACCGCCCCGACGCCGCCGGCGCGCAGACGGGCGGTGTCGGTCATGGTGCCCTTCTGGGTGGCGTTGTCCCAGCTGCCGGGCAGGCCGATGTCGAGCCCGTCCACCGTCTTGCTGGGGATGTCGTTGTGGGTGTCAATCAGCAGGGTGGATTTCGTCACCTGGGCCACTTCGGCCGCGGTGACGTTGGTGCGCGGCGGGCCGGCCGGGCCGTGGCTGCCGGCGGCGGCGGATTGCCCCAGCGCGGCGGCGGCGGCGAGGGCGACAAGACTGACCAGACCGGAGTAATTCATGCGCGCAGTATATAACGGTGAACGGCGAACAGTGGACAGTGAACGGTGGACAGTGGGTATACTGCTCGGCATGAAGAGACTGGGATGGCTGGTGGTTTTGGGACTGGGGACCGTGGCCGCGGCGCAAGCGGGGCCGCGGCGGGCGCTCAACCTCGACGATATGGCGCGCATGCGGACGGTGTCGAGCCCGGTGTGCTCGCCCGATGGCAGGCAGGTGGCCTACGTGGTGGGCAGCACCGACGCCCAAGCCGATAAGCACCATAGCCATATATGGGCGGTGGATTACCCCGGCGGCGCAAACCGGCAGATGACTGACAGTGAATCATCGGAGTCGTCGCCCAAGTGGTCGCCCGATGGCAAGTATCTGAGCTTTACCTCGTCGCGGCCCGGGGCGGCGAAGGGGAATCAGGTATGGCTGCTGCCCCGCAGCGGGGGTGAGGCGATGCAGCTCACCGACGTCAAGGGCAGTCTCGAAGGTTATGAGTGGGCGCCCGACAGCCAGCGGCTGGCGCTCGTCATCCAGGAACCGGCGCCGGAGCGCAAGCCCGACGCCCCGCCGCTGCCCATCGTGGTGGACCGCTACCGCTTCCGGCACGACAACGTCGGCTTTCTCAATGATCGCCACACCTTCATCTACATCTTCGACGTCGCGACCAAGAAGCTGACCCGGCTGACCGCGGGCCAGTTCGACGAGAGCGACCCGCAGTGGTCGCCCGACGGCGCGCGCATCGCCTTCTTCAGCAATCACGATGCCCAGCCGCAACGCGAGGACAGCGACCAGATCTATGTCATCGCGGTGCGGCCCGGCGCGGTGGAGCACGCGGTCACCCGGGAAAGCGACCACGCCGACGGCGGCGTGGTGGCGTGGAGTCCGGACGGGCGCACCCTGGCCTTCCTCATGGGTCAGCCGATTCAGTGGGATTCCTACACCCAGGCGCGCCTGGCGACGGTGCCCGCCGATGCCTCGGCCGCGCCCACCGTGCTCACCCAGGATTTCGACCACGCCGTGTCCTCACCGCGCTTCACCCCCGACGGCCAGGCGATTGAGGTGCTGGTCACCGACGACCGCTCGGCCTATCCGGCGGCCGTTTCGCTGGCCGATCACCGCGTGACCAGGCTGGAGAGTCCGCCGATTGTGGTTTCCAGCCTGAGCACCGCCGGCGGTTGCGCGGCGGCGCTGGTGGCCCACTCCGAACAGGCGACCGAGGTCTACGCCCTGCCGGCGGGCGCTGCGCCGCGCCAACTCAGCCATCAGAACGACGCGTTGTTCGCCCAGCTCAAGCTGGGCAAGGTGCAGGGGGTGGATTCGACCAGCCCGGACGGCACCCGCGTGGGCGGCATCCTCACTCTGCCGGTGGATTACACCTCCGGCCGGGTGCCGCTGCTGCTGCGCATCCACGGCGGGCCCAACAGCCAGAACAGCTACAGCTTCAGCCTCGAGGATCAGGAGTTCGCCGCCCACGGCTACGCCGTGCTCAACGTCAACTACCGCGGCAGCGCCGGGCGCGGCCAGGCCTTCGCCAAATCCATCGCCGCCGACTGGGGACACCTCGAGGTCGAGGACCTGGAAGCGGCGGTGGATCACGTCATCCAGATGGGCATCGCCGATCCCGACCGCCTGGGCGTGGGCGGATGGAGCTACGGCGGCATTCTGACCGACTATCTGATCGCCACCAACACCCGCTTCAAGGCGGCCACCGATGGCGCCGGCACCGGCTTCACCGTTTCCTTCTACGGCGTGGATCAGTACATCAACCAGTACAACTATGAGATCGGGCCGCCCTGGGACCCGAAGGCATGGGCCATCTACCAGAAGATCGCCTATCCCTTCCTGCACGCCGACCGCATCAAGACCCCGACCATTTACTTCGGCGGCACGCTCGACGCCAACGTGCCGCTGGTGGGCGGCGAACAGATGTACCAGGCGCTGAAGACGCTG
>DATBPS010000006.1:0-3302 GCA_036561225.1 Terriglobales bacterium | reverse complement strand
ATGCCGGCGGCGGCCGAGGCCGGCGGTGAGGTTGCGGGTGTTGCCCCCGTCGGGGGAGACGGCCCAGATGTCGAACTGATCGTAGAGGAGGACGGTGGCGTCGTTGGCGGACCAGCCGCCGATGCCGTAGGGGTTCTGGGGTTCGGGGCGGTCGGCGTCCACGTCCTGGAAGGTCACGCCGAGACCGGCGGTGAGGTTGGTGTCCTTGCCGTCGCGGATGCGAACGCTGTGCCAGTTGTAGGTGGCGGCGTCGAAGTAGAGCAGGTACTGGCCGCCGGGGGAGAGCTCGGCGCGGAAGGGCTGGTCGCTGATCAGCTGGCGGTGGCTGCCGTCGGCGAGGTTGACGGCGTAGTAGTCGCGGCGGGCGCTTTGCCAGGATTCGGCCAGCTTGTAGGGCACGTCACTCGCCAGCACGGCGTGATGGCCGTCGGGGGTGAGTTCGAGCTCGGGGATGGCGGGTGAGGCCAGCGCCACCATGGCCCCGCCGCCGGCCAGGTCCAGGGTCGCGCGGTAGCTTTGTTCGGCCTCCTCTTCGGCGCGGATCGCCTGGGTGGGCTGCAGCTCGGCATCGGTCCAGCTCCAGATATCCACCTGCACCGGATCATCGGCCGTCTTGGGACGCGGCTGCGGGCGTGGTGCGATGCCGAAGAACAGGCGGCGGCCGTCGCGCGAGAAGTCGAGCTTTCCCCACTCGCTGACCGCCATGCCCGGGGGCAGGCCGACGTCAGGGACGGGCGCTGCGGCGGCGCCGGAGGCGCGGTAGAGGTGGAACACGGGCGCGGCAGAGCTCGCATCCGCTTGGTCGCTGACGAAAGCCAGCTCGCTGCCGGCTTCGTTCCAGGCCAACTGCTTGTAGACGCCGGGGCCGGAGAGCAGGGCGCGCGGCCGGGCGGCGAGGCCGTCGGCGGCGTTCCAGACGAAGGCGCCATCCAGGTTCTGGTGATCCTTGGAACGGACGGCGAAGGCGAGGTGGGCGCCATCCTTGGACCACACGTAGTCGGTGACGCCGGCGACTGTGGCCGTTTGGCCGTCGGCGAGCGAGCGAATGACCAGCTCGCTGCCAAATTCGTCGGGCTTGGGGAAGTGGGCGGATTCGCCCGCTTCCTCCGGCGCCTTGCCCTTCTCCTTTTCGGCGTCGAGACGGTAAGCCACGAAAGCGGAGGCATTTTCCGCCAGGGCGAAGCTCTTGACCTTGTCCACGGTCTCGACCGCGCCGGTGGCCAGGTTCATGATTCCCATGCCGTCCTGCGGCTTGCCGGCGGCCTTGTCCCCGGTCTTGTGCCGGGCGGCGTCGCGCGCCGCGCGGGTGGGCACGAGGGTGTAGACGACGTAGCGGCCATCGGCGGTGATGGCGGGCTTCTCGCCACGCGGGGTGCGATGCTCGACGCCGGTGGAGAGATTGCGGACCACCAGCTCGCCATCGCCATCCTCGGGGACAAGAGCATAGGCCAGCCATGTGCCGTCGCGCGACAGCACGGTGCCGTTGATGGCGCGCCAGCCGTCATAGGCGCTATAGGGGACGGCGGGCTTGAGCGCGGCGGGCGCCTGGGCGAGGAGCGCGGCGGCGAGGGCGAGAGATATCAGGCACAGGGCAGGAGGGCGGCGAGGAAGGGGCGGCATCGGTAGCATTATCACCGAAGCCGGCGGCTATTCGCCGGTCGCGAAATGGATCAACACCGGCATGGGGCCGTGGTCGCGGAACAATACCACGGCCACGCCGGAGCTATCCTCGCCCGACCACGAGATGATCAACGCCGTCTGGCCCTGCTCTATTCCGATAACGTTCAGCACCTTGGGTTGGCCCAGCAAGCCGGCAAAGCAGGTGCCGTAGTCGGGCAACAGGCTGACCACGTGCAGCGCCGGAGTGGGCGAGAGCCAGGCGGTCAGGGTGAAGCTGCTTTCGTCGGGAATCAGGCCGCGCGGCAGGTCCCACTGGGCTTGGGCGAAGTAGCGGGCGGAGCCGTCAGGCAGTTGCAGGGTATGCAGTTGCAGCCGCAGGGCATGGGGGTGACCCTGCAGCCAAGGCAGAAGCTTGCCTTCGCGGTCTCTAACGAGGCAAGCGGCCTTCCAGCCAGGGGCTACCACCGCGTCGGTTAACAGTGTCGCGGCCTGGTCGTAGGCGGCGAGTGGCGCCGGCTGTGCGGCCCAACGCGGCTGACGCGCCCGACGCGCGCCTTTGACGGGTGCTGCCGCCGGCGCGTGCCGCTGGACCAGATAAAGATCGTGCGGAAAAAGCGGCACTGGGAAGTTGTCGCCGCGGAGCGGCGCAACACGGGCGAGAGCGCCGATGAAAGAATCGTTGCCGACCTGCTCGTCGAAGGTCCAGCCAACATATTTTTCGAGCGTGATGGGCACCGGATCGTACCCCCAACCAGGCAGCAGATCGTAGGTTTCACCCAGGGCGAAGTGGCTGACGTGGGGCTGGGTCGTGAAGCGCGCCGCCACGGCGGGCGGCAGAACGAAGATCCCGCCCAGGAAGCCGAGCGTGCCCGTATCCGGCTCCGGAGTGGGCAATGCACCCGGCGGGGGTTGCTCGGTGCCGTAGTGGACCGTCCCGAAGATCACCACCACGTGCTGGCTGTCGTAGCGGCCGGCGAGGTAATAGGACGGCGTCTGCGCGGCGGCGGCGGTCAAGCCGCCCAGTGCTATTGCGAGCAGGAGTGAGGTAATCCGCATCCGGCCCTCCCCGGCGATTATCGCCGAGGAGGGAGGGCGGGGGCGGCTACTTCTTGCCGCGTTCGGCCAGCTCGCGCACCCGGTCGTGAATCATGCGCCAGCCGTCGGGCATGTTCTTGCGACTGTCGGCGGAGATGATGCCGAAGCCGTGGTGATGGAACTTAATGAGGGTGACGCCGCCTTCATGGCTGAGACGGTACTGAACATTGTTGACGGCGGCGGCCGACATCATCAACGGACCGGTGAACTCCAGCAGCGTGGGGCGCTTGATTGCCTGCACTGTGGCCCAGAAGTGTCCGTTGTTGTCGCCCAGGTCGCGATACCAGCGGCCACCGGGAAAGGCCTCCAGCTTGAGTTGCAGCGAGGCGCCGTCGGGGGTCGAGAAGGCCGGGCCGAGCTGCTCCAGCAGCGCGGCAAAGGTGGTGTCGAGTGAGGCCTTAACCCGAATTTCCTGCTCGATGACCAGGGCTTGATCGGTGGCCAGGGGGGCGGTGAGAGTGCTCATGATTTTTCTCCTGCAGTCGTTTGTTCAGCGCGTTCTTTGACGCGCAGAAGCTGGTGCTGCCACAATTTTTCGAAGTACTCCGTCCATTCGTGCAGCGGGCGAATGGCTTCGGCGTCGGTGC
>DATBPS010000005.1:0-3165 GCA_036561225.1 Terriglobales bacterium | reverse complement strand
GCCTCTGGGCCGGGATCACCGACTCCACGTGGATCGTGGCCCGCTACCGCGGCACCCGCCGCGCCGAGCTGCGCCAGACCATCGCCGACCTCACCGCCGCCGGCGCCGCACACCTCGCGCTGGTCGTGAACCGCGCTCCCGTGGGATCGCTCTCCCCTGGGCACCCGCTCTGGCATGCCCAGACATCTGTGGCCGCCGCCCCGGTCGCCACCTTGCGGGCGCGAGCGTAATATGTCCCTCGCCGCCTCCAGCCCCCTGCCCTTGACCGCCGCCCTGGCGGTGCTGCTGCTCTTCCAGGCGGGCGGCCGCATGCGCTGGATCTCTACCCAGACGGTTCTGCTCGCTGCCCTGCTGTTTGTGCCCGACGTGGTCAGCACCGCCACCCTCGGCCTTCACCTCACCTGGTCTGCCGGCCTGACCTGGTCCAACTTCGTCGTCCCCGGGCTGGCCATTCCCCTGCTGGCCGGCGCCTGGTGGATGGGAAAGTGGCCGTTGCCGTCCCGCTGGCCGCCGCTGGCGGCAGGCATGCTGCTGTTGCTGGTCTGGTCGGTCATGACCTTGTTACCACCGGCGATCGGTGGCGAGCTGCATCCTGGCGGGGGGCTGACGATTCTGGAGCACACCGCCAAGCTGGTACTTTTTCTGGTCCTGGGCGCAGTGCTGGCCTGGGGCGACGAGGCCTGGATTCGGCGCGCCGCGCTGCTGTTGCTGGCCGCAGTGGCGGTGAACGCCGCCGTCGGGCTGGCGCAGGCGGCGGGCTGGCTGAGCGTCTTCAGTCCGCTGGCCGACCAGAGCCAGGGGGCGCGCGCCACCGGATTGTTCTACGACGCCAACATGTACGCCACGCTGATGGCCTGGGCCCTGCTCTGGCTGCTCTGCCAATCGCCACGCGCCGGGCGGCGCGCCGCCTGGCTGTTGCTCACCGTCGCGGTGGCGGGTAGCCTGGCGGCGGCGGGTTCGCGCGCCGGCTTCCTGGCGCTGGGCGTGGGCATCGCCGTGCTGCTGGGGGCCGGGCAAACCCGGGCGGTCGCCCGCGCGGCGCTGTTGCTGGGCCTGCTGGTGCTGTGCTTCCCGCTACGCACCGGGCAACGCATCGAGGCCGCGGCCGATTCCCTCGCCGCCTTCCTGGCCCCGGCGCCGGTGGCCGCCGCGCCGCTGGACGCCAGCACCGGCGAGCATCTCCGCTCGCTCGCCCAAGCCTGGCAGGTGGCGGAACAACATCCCTGGCTGGGCGTGGGCTATGGCCGCGCTCTCTACCTCGGTCTGCCCGCCGGCGGCAACGGACCCGTCGCCACCACCGCCACCGTGTTCCGAGGCGCGCAGGACATGCCGCTCACGGTGCTGGCCGAAACCGGCCCGGTCGGTTTGGGATTGCTGCTGATGGCCGTGCTGGCGCCGCTGGCGCGCCGCCGCCGCTGGCCGCTGGCGCTGGCCGCGGGCTACGTCGGCGTGCTGGCCGCGGCGCTCACGCAAGAGACGCTGTGGAATACCCGCCTGCTGGCCATCGCGGTGATCGTCACCGGCCTCGTCTGGCCGGTCCACTCCGCACCCGAAGGAGGGACGGTATGACCGATGGCAGCTACGTCATCGTCAAGCTCAGCGCCGCCGGCGACGTGCTGCTGACCACGGCGCTGGCACGCGAGCTGCGGCGCTTGCGTCCCCGCGCCCACTGCGTATGGGTGACCTCCGACTACGCCGCCCCGTTGCTCGAAGGCAATCCCGACCTCGATGGCGTCTTCACCTTTCCGCTCGGCCGGCTGCGCCGCCCGCGCGCCGCCGGTGAGTTCTGGGAGGCCGGGCGGCGCTTGCGCGGATGGCGTCGCCGCCATCCGCAAGCGGTGGTGCTGCTGGCGCACCGCTCCCGGCGCCTGCGGGCGCTGCTGCATGCTGCCGGCTTCTCCCACATTGTGGGATGGAGCGATGGCCCCGGCGACACCTGGGGACTTGCCCGCGCCGTACCTTTTGTACACGGCCGCCATCGCCTGCCGCAGCTTGCCGATCTGCTGCGCGCCGCCGATCTCGAGGCGGGCAACCCGGCACGCCTCGTCCCCCGGCTCGATCTGAACTGGAGTGAGCTGGCCGCCGGTGAGCAGGTCTGGCGTCCGGAAGGGACGGGGCCGCGTTGGGTACTCGCCCCGGGCGGGGCCGCCAACCCGTGGTCGGCGATGCCCAACCGCCTGTGGCCGCGCGAGCGCTATCTCGAGTTGGCACGGCGTGCCCAGACCGCCCGTATCGAGTTGCGTTTGGTGGGCGGCCCGGGCGACGCCGCCCTGAGCCAATGGCTGTGCGCCGGCCTCGAAGACCCGGCGCGCTGCCACTGGGCGGGCAAGCTCAGCCTGCGCCACACCGCGGCCGCCATCGCCGCCGCCGATCTGGTCATTGGCAACGATTCCCTGCCGCTGATCCTGGCCCACGCCCTGGGCCGCCCCGCGCTGGGCCTCTATGGCCCCACCTCCGCCGCCCAGATCCATGCCCCGGGACAGCCTTCGGTGCAAGGTCGCGCCGGCTGCGGGCCCTGCTATGACCCGCGCCTGGGCGTGCGCGGCATGGCCTATGTCTGCCCACGTGCCCGCTGCATGGAGCAGATCTCCTGCGACGAAGTGTGGCGCATGGCCGCCGCCACACGGGCGCGCGGCGCCGCCGCTTATGCCGGTTAAGGACCTCCCATGACCCCTTCCGTCGGCTTGGTCAACAAATACTGGGGCCGCGATCGCGGCGGTATCGAGGCGGTGCTGCACGCCCAGGCCTGCGACCTCAGCCGGCGCGGCTACCTGGTGCGGGTGCTCGCCTGCCGTCCCCGCGCCAGCCCGGCGCGGCCGTTTCCGCCCGGCGTCGAGGGCCGCGAACTGCGCGCCCCGGTGGTGGCCTCCATGCCGATCCACCCCGGCTTCGGCGCGGCTCTTGCCCAACTGGCCGCCGCCAGCCAGGTGCTGCATTTTCATCTGCCTTTCCCGCTGGCCGAAGCCGCCGCGCTGCGCCTGCCCAAGCGCGGCCCCTGGGTGGCCACCATGCACGCCGAGGTGCTCAATCATCCCGCCTGGATGCGCCGCGTGCAGCGCGCCATCACCGCCCGCTTCCTGCGCCGCGTGGATCTCATCCTGGTCAGCTCGCCCGCCAGCTCCCACTGCGGCACCCTGGCGGAGTTTCAATCCCGTGTCCGCGTGC
>DATBPS010000004.1:0-10637 GCA_036561225.1 Terriglobales bacterium | reverse complement strand
TGGCGGCCGGCGGCGGCGGAACGACCGCGCGGGGTGCGGGTGCGGAGATGGCGGAAGCGGGCATCCAAGGCCATCGTTTGCACGCCGGGGGCCAAAGCCGGCTCAGACCGGGCTAATCTTCCGGGTTCGTGTCGGAACCGTAGAGCAAGTAAGCTTCGTCCGCCGCCGCCTGCTCGCGGCGCGTGCGCTCCCGCTGCCGCGCGCGCTGGAAGCGGGTGGAGAGCGTGGTCAGCGTCTCACGGTCACGGCGGGCGCCGAGCAACACCCCACGCTGCGCCGCCTGCTCGCTCTGCCGCTCCGCCGTCACGGCGTTCAAGCGCTCCCGGCGCTGCTCGTCCACGCCCTGCCGCAGCCCCGAGGCCTGCAGTTCCGCCCCCGCGGTGCCGGCTTTCAAGGCGCGGAGCTGCGACTCCTGCTCCGTCCGTTGTTGCGCCTGCTGCGCCGCCTGGGCCGCCTGGGCGGCCTGCAAACGGGCCGAGGTCAGCGCCATCTTCAATTCCTCCTGGCGCTCCAGGCTCTCCCGCAGCCGCAGCAGCCTCTGCATGGAGCGCGAAAACGTCATGCCGTGCCCAGCGGCAACTGCATCAGTTGCTCCACCGAGGCATGGAAAGCGAGCCGCTCATGCGAACCCTGCCGCAGGTAGTTCTGAATCGCCGGCAGCGCCGCCAGCGCCTGATCCAGCAGCGGATCGGCCCCCGACTGGTAGGCGCCGATGCGCACCAGATCCTCCGAGCGGTGGTACGCCGACAGCAGTTGCCGCACCCGCCCCGCCTTCTGCCGGTGTTCCGGCGTGGTCACCGCCGGCATCAGCCGGCTCAGGCTGTCGAGCAGGTTGATAGCGGGATAATGTCCCTGCGCCCCCAGCGAGCGGTCGAGAATGATGTGGCCGTCGAGCAGCGACCGCACCGCGTCCACCAGGGGATCCTGCTGGTCATCCCCTTCCATCAGCACGGTGTAAAAGGCGGTGATGCTGCCGTCCCGGAACTGGCCGGCGCGCTCCACCAGCCGCGCCAGCATGGCGAACACCGAGGGCGTGTAGCCTTTGGCGGTGGGCGGCTCGCCCGCCGCCAGGCCGATCTCGCGCTGCGCCATGGCGAAGCGGGTGAGCGAATCCACCACCAGCAGCACATGTTTGCCGCGGTGGGCGAAATGTTCGGCGATGGCGGTGGCCGCCAGCGCCGCCCGGATGCGCAGCAGCGGCGACTGGTCGGAGGTCGAAACCACCACCGCCGCCCGCTTGCGCCCCTCCGGACCGAGCGCGTCCTCCAGAAACTCGCGCACCTCACGGCCGCGCTCCCCCACCAGGGCCAGCACTGTGAGATCGGCCTGCGTGTTGCGCGTCATCATGCCGATCAGCGTGCTCTTGCCCACGCCGCTGCCGCCGAAAATTCCCAGCCGCTGCCCGCGCCCGCAGGTGAGCAGCCCGTCCAGCGCCCGGATGCCCGAGCCCAGCGGCTCGTGGATCAGCTCGCGCTCCATGGGCGAGGGCGGATCGCCGTCGTAGGGGCGAAAGGCGTCGGTGAGGATCTCCCCCTCCCCGTCAAAGGCGATACCGCTGCCGTCGGTCACCCGTCCCAGCAGCGCGTCCCCCACCCGCATGGCCGGCTTCCGCCCCCAGGTGACGATGCGGTCGCCGAAGCGCACCCCCTGCGGCGGCCGCAGCGGCATGCTCAGCACGGTGGAGTTGCGGAACCCCACCACCTGACCCTCGACGCTCTCCCCGTGGGCCCCCAGTACGGCGCACACTTCGCCCACCGAACACGGCGGCCCGTCCGATTCCACCACCTGCCCCACAGCCTTGATCACCCGCCCGCTCCACCGCCAGGTGGGAATCATCTCCAGCGCGTGGGCATAGGCGGCCAGCAGCGCCTCGCCGCCGCCGCTCATGCGGTGGCTGCCGCGCCTTGCAGCGCCGTGCGGCGGGCCAGCAGATCGGCAAAACCTTGTTCGATTTCGCGCAGTTGCGCATCCAGCCCCAGGTCGGTGGCGCCGGTCGAGGTCTCCAGACGGCAGCCGGCCGGCTCCAGCGAGGGATCGGACAGCAGCTTGGGAACCACCGCCAGTCCGTGATCGCCGCGCAGCATCTCTTCCCACTGCGCCATCTTCGACAGCGGCACGAACAGCTCCACCTGCGTCCCGCCCGCCAGTTGGTCGAGCGCCACCCGCACCGTTCCCGCCAGCAGCAGCGGATCCATCCCCGCCTCGCGCTGCAATATCTTGCGCGCGATGCCCAGCACCAGCTGCACCACCTCGCGCTCCAGCCGCTGAAAATACACCGCCCGCTGCCGGCCAAATTCGCTCAGCGCGGCCAGCACCGCCTCGTGCTCCATCTGGACACGGCGCTCCAGGTCCGCGCCCAGACCGCGCTCGGTCTCCTGCCGCGCCTCCCGGCGCGCCCGATCCTCGCGCTCGCGCACTTCGCCCTCGCTGATCCCCGGCG
Source organism: Terriglobales bacterium (assembly GCA_036561225.1). Lineage (GTDB taxonomy): Bacteria > Acidobacteriota > Terriglobia > Terriglobales > SCQP01 > SCQP01. The sequence continues at coordinate 8,197 of DATBPS010000004.1, read as the reverse complement.
GCGCTTCCTCCGCCACCGCGGCGCCCAGTCGCCCGCCGTCACGGTAGACGAAGGGCTGCACCGCTCGATCCCCTTGGGGCCTCGGCGGAGCCGACCACAGGGAAACGTCGGCGGCCACGCCCCCGGCCAGGCCAGGTTGTGCCTGATCAGACAATGAATTCCTCATTATGGTCGGCCTTGAGCGTAACTTTGCCTTCCTGTTCCAGTTTGCGCGCCAGGGTCACCGCGTCCTGCTGGGCCCGCAGCACATCGCGCGCCCGCACCGGCCCCAGCGCCTCCATGTCTTCCTGCAGCATCTCCGCCGCGCGGCTCGACATGGCCTGCATCACGTGGGTGCGCAGATCTCCGGGCGCGCCCTTCAGCGCCAGCGCCAGGGTGCGCTTGTCCATCGCCCCCAGCCATTCCCGCAGGCTGGCCTCGGGCACCGACACCATGTCCTCGAAGGTGAACATCAGGTCGCGGATGCCGAGCGCCATCGCCGGATCGTTCTTCTCGATGTTCTCCAGCACCATCTTGCTGGTGGCCAGGTCGGTGCGGTTGAGGATGTCGGCCACCGCTTTCACGCCGGCGTAGGCGCGGCGCCCTTTCTCCCCCAACCCTTCAAACTTGCGGTGCAACACCATCGAAATCTTCTCCGCCATCTCCGGCGAGAACTGCCGCATCTCCGCCAGTCGCTTCACCGCGTCGGCGCTCACCTTGTCGGGCAGCAGCGCCAGCAGGCTGCTCGCCGCCCGCACTCCCAGGTGCGCCAGAATGACGGCGATGGTCTGCGGATGCTCGTCCTGGAGAAACTTCGCCAGCTGCGGCGGATCGGCCTGCTGCAGCGAGTCCAGGTTGCCCGCCCGCGCCTCCTGGGCCTCCAGTACCTGGCTGAGCAGCGCCCGCGCGTCTTTTTCGCCGAAGGCCTGCACCAGCAGGTTGTTGGCGTATTCGGTGCCGCCCTGGGCCAGATAGGTGTGGGTGAGCAGCAGCTGGTTGTACTCCTCCAGCACCGTGTGCGCCTCCATCGGCGCCACGAACGACAACTCGCTGATCTCCTCCGTCAGCCGCTGCACCTCGGTGCGCGGCAGACATCGATAGATGGCGGTGGCGGCCTCGTCACCGAGCAGTACCATCAGCACGGCGGCCTTGCGCACGCCGGGATGGGGAGGGATGGCAGCCAGATGGCTCATAGCGTTTCCTCGCGGCGCTTCGACATCCAAACCTGGATCAGGCGGCTGGCGATGGCCGGCTCTTTCCGTACCCGATCGGCCAGCCGGGCCTTCAGTTGCAACACCTGCTTGACTTCCGGAGGCGTGATCTCGGGATCGGCTTCCAGCATCTCGGTGATGTTCAGTACCTCGTGCTCGACTTCCAGGGGATCGCTGGCACGCTGCGCCGGCGCCATGGACTCACCCACGCCCAACTGGGCGCCGGCGGCCGTCTTGGCGGGCGGCGCCGCCGGGCCGGCGCGGCGGCGCAGCATGGTTCCGGCCAGCAGCACGCACAGCAGCAGTCCGCACAGCCCGGCCGCCATCCACTGCCACGGGAAGGGCAGCCGCTGCAGCCAGGCGTTGGGCGCGGCCGGCGCCGCCAACGGCGCGTTGGGCGCGGCCGAAGGCTCGAGGAAGGGCAAATTGGATACCGTCAGCACGTCGCCGCGCTGCGGGTTCAGGCCGATCGCCGCCGCCGCCAGCGCCTGCATCTGCTGCAGCTCCTGCGGCGAGCGCGGCACCGACTCCGTCACCGTCTTGCCGTTGCGGCTCACACTCGTCACCGCGTTGTCCAGCAGCACCGCCGCCGTCACCCGTTGAATCGTGTCCGCCGGACGCACAATATGGTTGACGCTGCGGCTGACCGCATACGTCTGGCTCTCGCTCATCTGGCCCGGTGTGCCGGAGAGCCCCAGCTGGGATTTGAAATTTGTCCCCGGCGCCTGCGCCGCCGGCAGGTTGCTGGTGGTGCCCGGCACCCCGCTGGCTTCGGCCACCGAACCGCCCCCACTGGCGGTGCGCTGCGAGCTGGTCAGCACCGTCGCCGCGGGATCGTAGGTCTCCTGGGTATCGTCGGAGGAAGTCGGGTCATAGGCGACGCTGACGCTGGCGCGCACATGCTGCGCCCCCACAATGGGCGCCAGCGTGGCCACAATCTTGGCCGCCAGGTCCTTCTCCAGCGTGCCCTGCTGGGCGCTGGAGTCGGCCAGCGCGATCTGGCCGTCGGCATCCAGCACGCTGACGTTCTGCGCCGCCAGATGATCCACCGAACTGGCCACCAGATGGCGGATGGCGTTCACCATGTCCGGGTCCAGCGCGCCGTTCTTCAGGCTGAGCAGCACCGCCGCCTTGGCCGGACGCTGGTCGGAGGTGAACAGCGAATCGTGCGCCATGGTGATGTGCACCCGCGCGCTGCGCACGTCGTGGATGGTCTCGATGGTGCGCTCCAGCTCGCCCTCCAGGGCGCGCTGATAGTTGACCTGCTCGGCGAAGTCGCTGCCGCTCCAGTTGGTCTTGTCGAACACCTCGAAGCCCAGTTGGCCGCTGTGCGGCAGTCCCTGCGCCGCCAGCGCCAGCCGCGCGCGGTCGAGCTGGTCGGCGGGCACGCTCACCCCGGTGCCGTCGGTCGAGGTCTGATAGGAGATGCCCAGCGCCGCCAGTTGCGTGGTGACCTGCTGCGCGTCGGCCGGCTGCAGGCCGCTGTAGAGGGAGGTGTAGGCGGGCTGGCCCATGCGCAGCACAAACACCGCCATGAAGACGATCACCGCCAGCACGCCGCCGCCGGCGATCAGCCGCTGGCGCGGGCTCATGCCGCCCACCAGCGCGCCCGCCTGACGCAGCGATAGCAAAGCTTGGCCGGGATTAAGGGTGGTGCTCACGCTTCAACCTTCTGCAATCAGAAGGCCATATTGGCGATGTCCTGGTAGGCTTGCACCGCCTTGTTGCGCAACTGCAGCATCATGCCGAACGCCAGGTCCGACTTCTCCACCGCGATCATGCTGGCGTGCACGTCCTGGCTGGTGCCGTGAATCAGCGCGTTTACCTGCTGTCCGGCCGCGGATTGCAGGCTTTCCATCTGCTGCACGGCGCCGCTCAGCTCCGAGGCGAAGCTGGGCGCGCCGCCCCCGGCGGGCGTGACCGGCGCCGGCGCCGCCGGCGCGGTAATCGGAGGAAGAAGCGGGCTGGAGATGAGCGGCAACATGAGATTTCTCTTAGCTGAGCAGGTTCAGCGTGTCCTGGATCATGCCCTTGGTGGCCTGGGCGGCGGAGATGTTCAACTGGTAGCTGCGCACCGCCTCCATCAGGTCGGTGATCTCCTGCGCCGGATTGACGTTGGGATAGGTGACGTAGCCTTCGGCGTTGGCGTTGGGGCTGCCCGGCTCGTAGCGCGTCACCAGCGGCGACTGGTCGGTGACCACCGCCTGCACCGCCACGCCTTGCGCCGCGCGCGGGTCGTCGGACGCCCCCCCCGCCTGCCCCAGGGCATCGGAAAACGGCATCGTCTGCGATCCGAACACCACCTCCTGGCGCCGGTACACCTGCGCCGGATTGGCCCCCGCGCTCTCCGCGTTGGCCAGGTTGCTGGTGACCACCTCCGCCCGCTGCCGCTCCGCCAGCAGCGCCGATCCGCTGATATCGAGCACGCCGAACAGGTTCATGCGTTGTTGCTCCCGTTGATCGCCTGACTGAGGCGATGGAACTCCTCGCGCAGCAGCGCCACCCCGGTCGAGTACTGCAACTGGGTCTGCGCCATGAGCATGGATTCGCGGTCCAGGTTGACGTTGTTGCCGTCCGGCCGCTCCAGCAGCCCGTTCACCTGGTGCTGCGCCTCCGCCGGATCGAGCCCCGCCTGGGCGGCGTTCAGCGCCTGGGCAAAGTCCAGGTCCTGGGTCTTATACCCCGGCGTATCCACATTGGCCATGTTGGAGGCGATCAGCGACTGCCGCGTGGCGGCGACGTCGAGATAGCTCTCCAGGCCGTTCAGCATGGGTGGGTCAAACGAAAGCATGAGTGCCGGTGGCCTCCGTCCATTGCTCTGCACGGCGGGGGCCAATCCCGCGTTTCACCTGCCAGGCGATGGCCGCCGGGAAGTGGGTCGGCGCCAGCGTCCGCCCCCCCGCCAGAATGTAGGCCCGCTCCAGCCCGTGCTGCAGCTCGCGCACATTCCCCGGCCAGGGATACTGCTCCAGCAGGTCCATGGCCTCGGGCGAGATCTGCGGCTGCGGCGTCTCCGCCCCGGCGTGCAGATGACGCAAAAAGTGGCGCGCCAGCGGCACGATGTCCGCCGGCCGCTGCCGCAGCGCCTGCAGCTCCACCGGAAACACCGCCAGGCGGTAGTAGAGGTCGCGGCGGAACTCCCCCGCCTCTACCTTGGTCTCCAAATCCACGTTGGTGGCGGCGATCACCCGCACATCCACCTTCTGCGGCTCGTTGCTCCCCAGCCGCTGCAGCTCGCCCTCCTGCAGAAAACGCAGCAGCTTGGACTGCAGGTTGAGCGGCAGCTCCCCAATCTCATCCAGAAACAGCGTGCCGGTATGGGCCGCCAGGATGCGTCCCGAACGCGACTGCACCGCGCCCGTGAAGGCGCCGCGCACGTAGCCGAACAGTTCTGACTCCAGCAGTGACTCGGGAATCGCCGCGCAGTTCACCACCACGAACGGCCGCTGCGCCCGCGTCGAGGCCCCGTGCACCGCGTGGGCGATCATCTCCTTGCCCGTCCCCGTCTCCCCCAATATCAGCACCGGCGTGCGCCGCGGCGCCACCAGCCGCACCAGGCCGCTGATGTCGCCCAGGTGGGCGCTCCGCCCCACCATGCCGGGCAGCAGCTCCACCGCCGCCCCCACCCCCGCCGCCACCGGCGCGGGCGCGGGCAGCGCCGCCGCCGGCCGCACCACCGCCGCCGGCAGCGGTTCGCTCGCCCGCGGCAGCCGCAGCGCCTGCATCAGCGCCCGAAAATCCCGCGCCGTGCTGCCGCCGTCGGCGGGCGCCGGCGCCGGCCAGGCCAGCGGGCTCAGCTCGCTGTCCAGCATCTCCACCGGCAGCTGCGGGTACTGCGCCGCCAGCATCGCCACCAGCTCCTCGGCGTCCAGGTCCGGCAGGTTGCGGTCCAGCACCAGCCCCGCGCACGGCCCGCTCTCCAACTGCAGCAGCGCCTCGGCGCCGCCGCAGACCTCGATCCCGTCCTGGCGGGCGGCGGTCAGCGCCTCCAGCACCTGTTTGCGGAAGCCGGGATCGCCGCTGGCGACCATGACGGCGGAGTGAGTAGTCGGTTGAGTCAAAGTGGCATCTCCTGAAACACAGTAGGCAGATACTACGGCCTGAATCTTAGAATTGGATTAGGCCGGCATTAATTTCTTCTGTTCCACGCTGTTTACTCTCAAGGCTCTCGCGCCCCTCGCCGATAGTGCATTGCACGCCGCGTGCCGCGCGGCGATGGCAGCCCGCTTGCAGTCATCAGGCTGCGCCCGCTGTCCGCGCCGGAGAGTCCTATGGCCCTGCATTCCGTCGAGATCGCTACCTATCGTGCCCGTTCCCGCTACGACCACAGCCCCTTGCTGCGCCTGCTCACCGACGAGACCGATCTCGCCCGCCTCCCCGCCGTCGTCCGCTCGCTCGCTGATCAGATTTGGCTTAACCAGGTCACGCCGCCGCTGGCTGGCGACGCCGCCGGCGCCTGGATCTGGCGCCGCGGTGAGCGCCTGCTGAGCGGCACCGCCGCCCAGCTCCGCTTCGCCTTCTCCGCTCCCGCCCGCCGCACCTTCGTCCCCCTGCATTACGACACCGGCGGCGACCTCGAGCTCATCGGCCTCGAGCCCCGCGGCTTCGCCCCCCGCGCCCCCGAAGCGCAGTGGAGCGACAGCCTCGATCTGCGGGTGCGCATCCAGGCCGCCCCGGAAGAACCCGATCCCCCCGCCGCCTCCCCGCTCCCCGACGCCGAGCCGTGGCTGCGCATGCGCGCCGCCCTGCGCGCCGAGTGTGCCCAATTGGGCGCCGGCATCCCGCCGCTGGCCCAACTCGCGCAGGAGGGCGGCCTGCATCCGCTGCTGCACTCCCTCTCGTTGCGCAATCTGGCGGTCATGCTGCTGCGTCAGGGCGGCACCGAGGCCGCCGCCGCGCTCCTCGTCCAGGCCAAGGCGGCGTACCCCGACTACCGCGAACTCGACTATCTCCAGGCCCGCGTCGCCTTGATGCAGGGGAAAGCGCAGGAAGCGATCGCCGCGCTCAAGCGCGCCACTGCCGAGGCCCACCCCGGCGCCGCGCAGATCTTTGTCGGCAGCGGCGGCGAGGCCGGCTACCGCTCCCACCACCTGCTGGCGGTGATGGCCGAACGCACCGGCCGGCAGACCGTGGCCCTCCACCATTACCTCAGCGGCGTCCGCTCCTCCCCCGCCTACGCGCCCGCCGTGGCCGGCCTGTTGCGCCAGCGCGTTCCCACCACCCAGTGGACCGCCGTCGAGGCCGCCCTCCTCCGCCTGGGCCGCCTCGAGGCGCGCTACCAATCCGAGGTGCTCGACTTCTTATTCCTGCACCGCGCCTTTGAGGCCCTGCAGCGCGCCCTGGAAATCTGGACCCTTCCCGTCGATCTGCGCGCCGCCACCGAACAGCGGCTGAAGGCTCTCACCCCCTTGCAGTTGGCCACGCGCCGTCCCCCCGGTCAGCGCGCCGGGGTGGTGCTGCGCGGCCCCTTTCAGATGCACGCCTCCACCGCCCGCATCAACCGCTACCTCGCCGCCGCGCTCGAATCCGATGCGCAGTTGGAGCTGGCCCTCGAACCCACCCTCGCCGCCGAGGAACCCGATGCCGCCTTTTCCCGCCCCGCCGCCTGGGCGGCCGGCATGCGCCGCCTGCCGCAGCGCCTCGACCTCACCGTCCGCCATGGCTGGCCGCCCGAGTTCGAGCCCCCGCCCACCGGCAAGCTCTCCCTCATCCTGCCCTGGGAATTCGGCGCCATCCCGCGCGCTTGGGTCAAGCCGCTGCAGCGTCTCGACGAGGTCTGGGTGCCCTCGGAGTTCGTGCGCCAGGTCCTGCTGCGCGCCGGCGTCAGCGGCGACAAAGTCGTGGTCGTCCCCAACGGCGTGGACCTCGAACTCTATCAGCCCGCCGGCGACGGAATCCGCCCCGACGGCGTCCGCGGCGTCTGCTTCCTCTTCGTCGGCGGCGCCATCAAGCGCAAGGGCATGGACGTGCTCCTGCGCGCCTGGCGTCAGGCCTTCGGCTCCCGCGACGACGTCAGCCTGGTGATCAAGGACATCGGCGCCCACAGCTTCTACAAGCATCTCAACCTCGCCACCGAGGTGCGGAAGCTGGCCCAGGATGCCGCCGTCGCCCCCGTCCTCTATCTGGATGAGGATTGGAGTGAACAGAAACTGCCCGCCCTCTACCGCGGCTGCGACGTGTTGGTGCTGCCCTATCGCGGCGAGGGGTTTGGCATGCCGCTGGCCGAGGCCCTGGCGTGTGGCAAGCCGGTGATCGCCACCGCGCTCGGTCCCGCGGCGGAGTTTTGTCCGGCCGAATCCGGTTGGCAGGTGCAGGCCCGGGAGCAGGAAGTCCCGGCGGAACTCCGCCCCCCCGGCGCCATGACCGGCCGCTTCACCTGGTTGGAACCCGACATCGACAGCCTGGTCTCCGCCCTGCGCGCCGCCGCCGACGCCGGCGCCGCCGAGCGAACCCGCCGCGGCGCGCTCGGCGCCGCCCACATGCGCGCCGCCTACGGATGGGAAATGATCACCGCCCAGTACCGCCGCCGCGTCGCCGCGCTCGTCGGCGCACCCGAACGCTCTTCCGTGGCATAATCCCGCCCGCCCCTCTACACTGGGGCCAGGCATGATCTACTCCGTGATGGGCGTGTCGGGATCCGGCAAAACTACCGTGGGCCGCGCTTTGGCGCAGGCACTGGGATGCGGCTTCCTCGAAGGCGACTCCCTCCATCCGCCGGCCAACGTGGACAAAATGGCGCACGGCATCCCGCTCGACGACGCCGACCGCGCCCCCTGGCTCGCGGCCATCCGCCTGCGCCTCGAAGCCGCCGCCCGCGCCGGCCAGACTCTGGTGGTCGCCTGCTCCGCCCTCAAGCAGCGCTACCGCGACCAACTGGACCACGGCCTCGAAGTGCGCTGGGTGTACCTGCGCGGCGACCCCGCCATGCTCCATCAGCGCTTGCAGGAGCGCCAGGGCCATTACATGAAGGCCAACATGCTCGCCAGCCAGCTCGCCGACCTGGAAGA
>DATBPS010000003.1:0-7456 GCA_036561225.1 Terriglobales bacterium | reverse complement strand
CAGCGCTCCCCCCAGCGCCTTCTGCAAGTCGGCGTCGTCCGGCCGCGCCTCCACTGCCTGCTGGAAGGCTTGGGCGGCATCGCTGTAGCGATGGGCGCCGAGGTAGGCGTCGCCCAGCGTGGCGTAGACCTGGGCCCCGCGCGCCACCGGCGGTAGCGAGGCGATCTCCTGCCGCGCCTGGTCGAGCTTGTCCTGGCCGGCCAGCGACTGCACCAGGCTGGCCAGCGCGTCCATATTGGTCGGGGCCACCCGCAGCGCCGCCCGGAACTGTTCCTCGGCCAGCGCCGGCTGTCCCGACGCCCCGTACAGCTTGCCCAGTACCACGACGTTCTGCGCCTTCTTCGGGTCCAGTTGGATCAGCGCCTTGTACTCCGCCAGGGCCGCGCTCAGCGCGCCGTGGGTATTGGCGTCCGTCAGCGGCTGCGGGGCGCGGCTCAACTCGCGCAGATAGATCTCGCCCAGCGTGGTGTGCGCGGTGATGCTGTCGGGATGCGTCTTCAACGTGGCCTGCATCAGGCTGATGGCGTCGGCGGTGCGCCCCAGGCGGGAGAGCAAATCGCCCATCTCCGAGGCCAGAAATGCTGACTGCGGATCAGCCGCCATGGCGGCAGTGTAGTGCTGCAGCGCGGCTTCAATATACTGGCTGCCGCCCTTGGTCTCCGCCTGTGTTTCCGCCCACTTCCCCAGAGCGTATTCGGCGTAGCTTTTCTGCGCGTCGGGCTTGGTGGTCGCGGTTTGCGCCGCCAAAGGCAAGGCCAAACCGACGGAAAGGACAACAGGGAGCAGCCGCATGTTGCCACCAGATTAGCACCAGCCACGCGGGCTGTGCCGGTTTCCTCCTGCTAGGATGATTAGGTACGGCCATGGCAAGTTCCGGCACGGCGGGGTCTGCACCCCTGCCCACCATCCTGGACAAAATCGTCACTCGCCGGCGCGAGCAGGTGGCGGTCGCCGCGCGTGCGATTTCGGCGCAGCGGCTGCGCACCGAACTGCGCGCCCGTCCCCGTCAGCCGCGCGACTTCGTGGCCGCCCTGCGCCAGGCGCGGCGGCCCGCCATCATCGCCGAGTTGAAGCGCGCCTCACCTTCCCGCGGGCGGATGCGCGAAGATTTTGATGTCGCCGCCCTGGCTCGGGCCTACGAAGCCGCCGGGGCCACCGCGCTTTCGGTGCTCACCGAAGAGGATCACTTCGAGGGGCGGCTGGAGTACCTGCGCATCGCCCGCGAAGCCACCGGCCTGCCGGTGCTGCGCAAGGATTTCATCTTCGACGCCTACCAGATTTGGGAAGCCGCCTGGGCGGGCGCCGACGCGGTGCTGCTCATCGCCGCCATGCTCGACGACGCCCATCTCAAAACGCTCGCCCGGACGGCGAAAAGCGCCGGCCTGGCCACCCTGGTGGAGGTGCACGACGCCCGCGAGCTGGAACGCGCCCTCTCCGTGGATGCAGGCTGCGTCGGTGTCAACCATCGTGACCTGCGCACCTTTGACGTCAATCTCGATCTCGGACGCCAGTTGGGACCGAAACTGCCTCCCGGCGCGCTGGGCGTGGCGGAGAGCGGCCTGCACACCGGCGCCGACCTGGCCCGCATGGCGGAGGCCGGGTTCCAGGCCTTTCTGATCGGCGAACAGTTCATGCGCGCCCCCGACCCCGGCGCGGCGCTGGCGGCGCTGCTCGCCCAGTGCCGGCTGCCCTTCCTGAAGATCTGCGGCCTGACCACGCGCGAGGATGCGCTGCAAGCCTGTGAGGCGGGCGCCAATGCGGTGGGCTTTGTCTTTGCCCCCTCGCCCCGGCGCGCCTCGGTGGATCAGGTGCGCGCCTTCGCCCCGTCGCTCCCCGCCGATGTGGCCCGGGTGGGGGTGTTTGCCGGCGCCCCGCTCGCCGAAATCCGCGCCATCGCCCACGCCTGCGGCCTGCACGCCGTGCAGTTGCATGGCGCCTATCTGCCCAGCGATGCGCAACAGTTGGCGCGCGAGGTGGGGGTCTGGAGGGCGGTGGCCATGCCCCAGGGCATGAAGACGGCCCTCGCCTGGGCGCCCTTCGTCGAGCGCTTCGTGCTCGACACTCCCGCACGCGACGGCGTCTCCGGCGGCAGCGGCGCCACTTTCAATTGGCGCCTGGCCCGTGAGTTCGCCGCCCAGTTGCCGGACGCGCGGCCCCAGCTGCTGATCGCCGGCGGCCTCACCCCCGACAACGTGGCCACGGCCTTGCGCCAATCGCTCGCCGACGGCGCGGATGTGGCCAGCGGGGTGGAGTTCTCTCCCGGCCACAAGAGCCACGGGAAGGTCGCAACCTTCTGCCGCAATGCCCGCCTCGCCTTCCGCGGCGACGCGCCCGCTTAACTACCCGCCGCGGCGGCGGCCTTCGCGAGCTGCCGCAGCCGCTGCAGGTCAAGCTTGCCGGTGCCCAGATACGGCAGTGCGGCAACCGCCACAAACTGTTCCGCCCGCGGGCGCCACAGCGGCGGCAGGCTGGAGTCGGCCAACTTCTCCAGCACCGGACGCAGGCGGTCGGGAGCGAGCGTGTGCAGCACCATCAACCGCTCGCCCTTCTTCTCATCCGGCAGCGCGGTCACAGCGAACACCACTTCCGTCGCTTCCGCGCACTGGTGCAACACTTCCTCCACCAACAGATGCGGAACCATCTCGCCGGCGATTTTGCTGAAGCGGCTGAGCCGGTCGCTGATGCTCAGGAACCCGTCTTCGTCCACGCTGGCGATGTCGCCGGTGTTGTACCAGCCATCTTCCAGCACCTCCGCGGTCAGGTCGGGGCGGCCCAGATAACCCTGCATCACGTTGGGCCCGCGCACCCACAGCACTCCCGGCTGATTGATGCCCAGCGGCGCGCGCGTCTCCACCGCCTCAATGCGCACGCTCATGCCCGGCAGCGGGTGTCCCACCGTCCCCCGCCGCGCCCCCACCTGATGGAATCCGGCGGCGCGGTAATCGGGCGAGTTGGCCGCCACCACGGGTGAGCATTCCGTGCATCCATAACCCTCCAGCGGGCGCACACCGAAGCGCTCCTCAAACGCCTGGGCGATGCGCTCCGGCATCTTCTCCGCCCCCGCCAGGATCAGGCGCAGGCTGCCGAAATCACCCGGCTGGCAGCGCCGCGTGTAGGTCTGCAGAAACGTCGGCGTGGCCACCATCAGCGTCACCGCGTGTCGCCGCACCGCTTCCCCGATGGCCAGCGCCTCCAGCGGGTTGGGATGGAAGACCACCCCGATCCCCGAGGATGCCGGCAGCCCCAGCGTTGCGGTAAAGCCGAAGCTGTGAAAAAACGGCAGTATGCCCAAGATCCGGTCGTTCCGCCGCAGCAGAAAGATCTGCTCCATCTGGGCGACGTTGGCGGCCAGATTGTAATGGCTGAGCACCACGCCTTTGGGTTCGCCCGTCGAGCCGCTGGAGAAGATGATGGTGGCGGTATCCGTGAGCCGGGGCGCGTGCTCCGCCCCCAGCCAACGGCAGAGCGCGCCGGTGGGCAGGGTCAGCGCCGCCGCCAGCGCCGCCAGCCGTTCCCCCCGCCGCGGCTTCTGCGCCAGGTCCTCCAGAAACACCGGCGGCACGGGCAGCTCCAGCGGCAGCTTCTCCAGCAGGGCGCGCGAGGTCACTACCGACGTCAATCGGCACTGGCGCGCGCAGGAGGCCAGCGTGGCGGCCGGGGCGGTGTAGTTCAGGTTCACCGGCACTTTGCCCAGCAGCATCGCGGCATGATTGACCAGCGCGCCAGGGATGGAGGGGGGCAGCAGAATGCCCACCATCTCCTGGCCCTGCCACTGTCGGCGCAATCGCCGCGCCAGAAAAATGGCCCCCGCCAACGCCTGAATCTGGCGCAGCCGCGGCCTCCGGGCATCCGCCATCGCCATTCGCCAGGGATGGCGCCGCGCGCTGCGCACGAAACTCTCCGGCAGCGTGGGCAACTTCGGACGCTGCGCGAACGCCTCTGGGCCCAACCCCGCCACCGCCCGCCGGGCGCCCTCGGCGCTCACCGTCGCCGGCAGCGCCTTGCCGAAAACCAGACTGACCGGATACGGCACCCGCCGTGGACGCTTCCAGACGTAGCGCCCTCCGGCGAAGCTGAAAATCGAACCCCACACTCCATCGAGATGCACCGGGATCACCGGCGCGGGCGCTTCTTTGAGAATGCGCTCCATGCCGCGGTGGAACGGCAACAGGTGCCCGATGCGGGTCATCTCGCCTTCCGGAAAGATGCACACCAGCTCGCCCGCGCGCAAAGCTTCTGACGCCTGGTGGAGCGATTGAATCAGCTCCCGTGGCCGCTGCTGGGGAGAGATGGGAATCACCCGCAGCCACTTCGCCCAGGGCTTGAGCAGCGGGTGCTCGTACAGCTCCTGGAACATCAGGAAACGGATGGGACGTTCGCTGGCCGCCATCAGCAGCGCCGCATCCACCAGCGAGGCGTGGTTGGGCACCAGCAGCGCGCCGCCCCGCGCTGGCAGGTTCTCGCGGCCGCTGACGCGGATGCGGTACAGGCTATGGGTGGCCAGCCACAGTAGCAGCCGCAGCAGCGCCTCCGGCAAAAGACGCAGCACGTAAACCGTCGCGGCCAGCGTGCTGACCGCCGACCAGAAGAAGATGGCCGAAGACCCCAGGTGCAGCCACTCCGTCAGTACGTAGTAAACGCCCGAGGCCGCCGCGATGCCCACGAACGAAAGCAGGTTGGCGGCCGCAATCACCGCGCTCTTATCCGCCTCGGCCGGCCGCTGCTGGATCAGCGCATTGACCGGCACGGCAAAGAACCCCGAGGCGAAACCCAGTCCCGCCAGCAACGCCATCACCGCTCCGAAGCCCAAACCGTGGATGGCCAGCACCCACCCCAGCCCGGTCATCCCCAGCGCGCCCAGCGGCACCAGCCCGTACTCGATCTTGCCGCCCGACAGGTACCCGGCGGCCAGACTCCCCACCCCCACGCCGATCCCCACCGCCGCCTGCAAAAGCCCCCCGCGGGTGGCGCTCAGCCGCAGCACCTCCTGCCCATAGATGACGATGTTGAACTGCAGCAGCGCCCCCAGAAACCAGAACCAGGTGCTCCCCGCCACCGCCAGCGTCAGCACACGATCGCGGCGGATGATGGCGACCTGCGACCACAGGTCTGCCAGGAAGTTCAGGCGGTAGCGCCGTGTCGGATCCACCGCCGGCACGCGCGCAATGCCGCAGGCACAAACCAGCCCCACCACCGCCAGGGCCAGCAGCAGTGTCCCCGATACCGCCTGCCGCCCGCGGAAGGCGTCCGCCAGGTAGGCGCCCGCCATGGTGCCGCCGATGATGGCGACAAACGTCCCGAACTCCAGAATGCCGTTGCCCCACGACAGCCTCTCTTCGGGCAGCAGCTCCGGCAACAATCCGTACTTCGACGGCCCGAACAGCGCCGCCTGGGTGCTGGCCAAAAACACCGCCGCGAACGCCATATTCATCTGCTGCATGGCCAGAGCGTAGATCGCCAGCCCCATCACCAGGATCTCGAAGATCTTGGTGCCCACCGTGACCGTGCGCATGCCGAAGCGCGCCGCCAGGTAACCGCCGGTCATCGAAAACAAAATGAAGGGCAGGGCAAACAGAACCCCTCCCACCACGCCGGTGAGCACATGCTTCTGGTGCTCGCTCAAGGTCCCGGCCAGCAGCAGGAAGATGACCAGGAACTTCAACGCATTTTCGTTGAAGGCGCCCTGGAACTGGGTGGCGATCAGGCTCCAGTAGCCCCGGCGCCACGGGCTCTGCTCGGCGATGGGCATGGCCGCGAGTATAACGCAGCGGCTTGATGCCGACTAATGGCCGACGCCGCCGGCTACATACAACGTGCCCAGGTTCTGCGTTCCTCCCACGGCGAACGTCTTGCCGTCTGCGGAAACACCCGCTACCACACGACGAAACACCCCGGCTTCATCGCTGGCCGAAGTCGAGTACAAAAGTTGCGGCTTGCCGCCGGGACTCAGCAGAAAGACCTGGTCCTCGATCGGGTTTAGGCGATGCGCCGCATACACGCCGCGCCCATCGGCGGCATAACGCAAGGGTGTATACCCGGCGGGCAGCCACGGCAATGTTTGTGGTGCTCCACCGGCCAACGGGTACATGCTGAATTGCCTGCTTCCCGCCACATGCGCCAGTACCGACTGCCCATCCGGCGTGACCACAGGTTCTATCACTTGATCGGGAAGCGCCGGCTTCACCGCACCGTTCAGACTGACCTCATAGGTCCGCACGTTGTGCCCGGGTTCGGTGCCTGACGCCAGAATGGCCTGTCCGTCCGGTAGCCACGCGGCATAACGTGGAGCAAACGCAATCTTCCCGTGCGTCAGTTGACGGGTCTCTCCCGCACCCGTGGGCAACAGCATCAACTGCTGGGTACCGGGCAGAACGGAAACCGCCCACTGGCCATCCGGCGAAAACGCCACCGGCGTACCATCCCCCAGCCGTACCGGCGGAGAACCGTCGGCTTTACGCAAAAACGTCGAGTACTGCGGGCCGGCGTCCTGGTCACCCACCAGCATCACCTGTCCATCGGCCGACAGTATTGCATCGAAGGCCCAGTCCATCACGGTGAAGTTGTGCGGCTGCGGCGGGTTGCCATTGACCAGAAAAGCGCTCAGGCGGTTGCTCTGTGACAGCAGCAACAGGCGGCCGTCGGCGGCCACGTCCTGCACCTGCATCATGGTGGGCGCGCTCATCAAGGGACGCACGTGACCCGACAGTGTCGACGCAAATACCGTTAATACCGTCCCTCGGGACGTGGCCGAGTACCAGATCTCCTTGTCGGAAGGTGACCACCCCAGCCCCTGGGTGGAGGCGTATTCCGGGCTGAGCGTGCTCAGGTGTCCGGCCAGGTCCACCATCGCCACATGACCCAGATCGTCACCGAAGTTGGGATGAACGAGGAAGGCAATGCGGCTGCCATCGCGCGAAAAGTGGGGATCGCTCACCCATCCCGGCGCCTGATACAGAACGTGGCCAATGGGATATTCCAGAGAAAAGTCGTTGCTGTCGTTGTGAAACCGCGTAATCGCCAAGTCGCCGTGCACCGGGTTGTAGTCGGCGTATTGAACGTTGTCCAGCAGAGGGCGCGGCGATCCCCCCGCCAGCGGCATGGTGGCCAGCGTGCCGGTTTCGACCCACCCTCCCAATGTGCGGACATGCTGCAACACCGCGGCTTCGCCGCTCTTCACCGCCAGCACGCGCTCGGCATCCGCCACCACCGGGCTGAGGCCGCTGGCATCGAGACGTCCGGTAAACAGGCCGCTGGGTTGATTGTTCCAGGCCGCCGCGCCCAGGATGCCCTGGCCATCGGGCAGGAAGCGCGCGTCGAAGATGGTCCCTTGCTCATACGTGAGGCGCTGAAACTGCGGCATCGAGGCGGCGCTTGGTTTCAACCACCAGGTGAGGCCCACCGCCGCCGCCAGCCCCAGCGTCCCTGCCGCGGCCATCAGCATCCGCCGCCGCGCCCG
>DATBPS010000002.1:0-2565 GCA_036561225.1 Terriglobales bacterium | reverse complement strand
GAAACAGCGTGCTGGGGCTGGCCAGCACCACCGGGGGATGCATGCCCTGGGCGTAGGCGAACAGTTCCGGATCGGCGTCGAGCGCGGCGCGGAACGCCCCCTCGCTGGGCACGAACATCACCACGCAGGGCAGGCTGGCGGCGAGCGCACCGGCATAGTCCTTGCCCGCCAATTCCCGCGCCCGCTCGCGCAGCAGGCGCGCGAAGGCGGCGAAGGCGGCCCGCCGCCCGGCGTCATCGGGGGCCTGCAATCCCGCCAAAAAGGGCTGCAAGCCGGCCTTGGCGTCCACCGCCAGTTTTCGCCCGGAAGGCAACTGCACGACCACATCCGGACGCCACCGGCCGCTCAGCTCCACCTGCGTCTCGTAGTCCACGCCGCGATTGAGCCCACAGCCCTGCAGAATGTTCTCCAGCACCGCCTCGCCCCACGCCCCGCGCACCGCGCCGCTCGAAGTCAGCGCCTGGCGCAGCCCCTGGGCCTCCTCGCGCATCGCCGCACCGGTGGCCACCACCTGCGGCAATTGACTCTCCACCCGCGCCGCCGCCGCCGCCCGTTCCTGCTCCATGGCCGCCAGCCGCGCCTGCGTCTGCTCCCATTGCGCGCGCAGCCCCGCCAGAGCGTCCCCGGGCTGGGCGCGCGGCCGAGACCACCAAAAGACAACCATCCCGCCCAGCAGCAACCCCACCGCCAGCCATGCCACGCCTGCCGGCATTACCCTGCCGCGCGCCGGCTGCCGGCGGCCACGGCCCGGTACCGGGGTTCAAATCCCAGCCCGCGGGCACGCGCCAGCAGGCCGTCAAAATCGAGGCTGATGGTGGCTCCGGCGCTCTGCGTCACTTCGTCCTCGAGCGGCAGATCAAAGTCATCGGCGCCATAGCGCAGTCCCTCCAGCGCGCCTTCGTTCTGGGTCAGCACCGAGGTGCGGATGCGGGCAATGTTGTCAAGAAAGATGCGGCTCAGCGCCAGGTGGCGCAGGTATTCGCCGGTGCTGATCTCCCGGCCTCCCAGCGGGGTGCCGTAGGGCTTGTAGGTCCAGCAAAGGAAGCTGGCCAGCCCGCCGGTTTCATCCTGGAAGGCACGGGTGCGCTCCAAATGCTCCCAGCGCTCGGCCGGCGTCTCATCGAAGCCGATCACCATGGTGGCGGTGGTCTTCAAGCCGGCGGCGATCACCGCCCGCTGCGCCTCGAAGTACTCCGCCACCGTGTACTTGAACTTGCTGTGGCGGGCGCGGAAGCTCTCGGTCAGAATCTCCGACCCGCCGCCGGTGATCCACCGCACCCCGGCTGCCTTCATGCGTTCCGCCGCCTGAGCCCAGCTCAGCCGGGCGTGGTCGGCGAGGTACATGAACTCGGCGATGGTCAGGGCGTAGAACTCCAGCGTTTCGCCGTACCGCGCCCGGATAGCGGCAAACAGCTCGCAGTAATAATCCAGCGGCAGGTGGGGGTTGAAGCCGCCGTTGAAGCCCGCCAGGTCGCCGCCCATGGCCAGCAGCCCGTCAATTTTGGCGAACACCTGCTCGCGGCTGAGCACATATCCGCCCGCCTGCCCGGGCAGCCGGTAGAAGGCGCAGTAGTCGCACTGCGCCACGCAGACGTTGGTGTAGTTGATGATGCGCATGATCAGGTAGCTGCAGGCGTCGGCGGGGTGGAAGCGCGCCCGCACCGCTGCCGCCAGGCGCTGCAATTCGCTGTCGGTCGCCCCGCGCCACAGTTGATCGGCCTCGGCGGTGGAAATCCGCCCCCCGGCCGCCACCTTTTCGTACAATGCGCTCATCGCTCTAAGCGTAGCCCAGCCGCCGCTCCGTGCCTACCCTGTACACACTCGGCCACTCCACCCGCAGTTGGGACGACTTTGTCGCGCTGATCGAGGCGCAGGGCGTCCGCCAGATCGCCGATGTGCGCACCATCCCCCGCTCGCGCCACAACCCGCAGTTCGCACAACCTGAATTGGAGCGCCAACTCAATGCCATTGGTGTTGGCTATCGCCACTTTCCCGGCCTCGGCGGCCTGCGCCACGCCCGCGCGGACTCGGTCAACACCGGCTGGCGCAACCTCAGCTTCCGCGGCTTTGCCGACTACATGCAGACCGCGGAGTTCTCTCAAGCCCTCGATGAACTAGCCGTATGGGCTGTCTCCCAAGCTACCGCCTTCGTCTGCGCCGAAGCCGTCCCCTGGCGCTGCCATCGCTCGCTGATCGCCGACGCCCTGCAGGTCCGCGGCTGGGAGGTTTTCGAGATCATCGGCGCCAAACCCGCCCAGCCCCATCGCCGGACGCCCTTCTTGCGCGTAGTGGACGGTGTCTTGAGCTATCCACCCGAATAATTTGCGCCATACTGGGGACAGAGTGGCTCATATAGCCCAAGGAGAAAGCCATCATGCCCCATACCTGGCGTATACACGTTTTAACCGTAGCTTTGGCGCTCGGCCTGGCCCCCGCCGCCGTGCGCGCCCTCACCCCGCCCCGCCCGGTGGACACTGTCTACACCGGCGTGGTCAGCGATGACATGTGCGGTGTCAAACACGACATGGGCGGCGGCACCGCCGCCGAATGCACGCGCATGTGCGT
>DATBPS010000001.1:0-3511 GCA_036561225.1 Terriglobales bacterium | reverse complement strand
GCCGCAGGCGGCGGTCAGCTCCAGATAGCCGGTGGTGCCGGTGGAAAAATAAATCACCGGCACGCCGCTGGCCCGCACCAGCGCCACCAGCCGCTGCACATGCGGCAGCACGCTGTGCCGGTACTCTTCCGGCGCCAGTGTTCCCGCCCAGCTGTCGAACAACTGGATCGCGGCCGCCCCCGCCGCCGCCTGTTCGGCGCAGAACTCCGCCAATCCGTTCACCAGCTTGCCCAGCAGCGTGTTCCATGCCGCCGGTTCCTGACGCATGAGCTGGCGGGTGGCAAGGTAGTGGGTCGAAGGCCCGCCTTCGATCAGGTAGCTGGCCAGGGTGAAGGGCGCGCCGGCGAACCCCAGCACCGGCATCTCGCCCCCAAAGTGGCGGTCCACCTGCGTGATCGCCTCGCTGACGAACTCCAATGACCCTTGCCAATCATCCGGCAGCGCGGCGATCTGCGCGGCGGTGCGCAGCGGCGGGGTGATGCGCGGCCCTTCACCGGCGGTGAATTCCAGGTTCAGCCCCAGCGGCGCGGTGGGCAGCAGCAGGTCGGCGAAGATAATCGCCGCGTCCGTCCCCAGACGCTCCGCGGCGGTGATGGTCACCTCCGCCGCCAGCTCCGGCCGATGGCAGATGTCGAGCAGCGAATGCCGGGCGCGCACGGCGCGGTACTCGGCCATGTAGCGGCCCGCCTGCCGCATCAGCCACACCGGCGGATGGTCCACGCGCTCGCCGCGGCAGGCAGCCAGAAAGCGCTCTTTGCGCGTCACGCCACCCCTGCCTTCGCCGCCAGGCGCTCGACCAGCCGCAGCACCCGCTCGACGTGTTCCGGCCGGGTGCGCGGGTTCATCACCACCAGCCGCAGACAGCGGCGCCCGCTCAGCACCGTCGAGCTGATGTACCCCCTGCCGCTGCCGTTGACCGCTTCCTTGAGATCCCAGTGCAGCTTGTCGCCGCCCGCGCCCGCCGGCGCCGAACGCAACCGGAAGCAGAAGATGTTGCTCTCCGGCTGATGCAGCGGCTCCAGACGCTTCGAGCCCCGGCAGTACCGGTACCCCGCCTGGGCGCTGTCGCACACCTGTTCCGCGGCGGCGGCGAACAGCCGCGGCCCGTAAGCCTTCCCCACCAGCCAGATCTTCAACGCCTCGAAGCGCTGCGAACAAGCCAGCGTGAACGGCCCCACGTCGGCCACTTCGCGCCGCATCGGGCTGAACAGATAGGGAGCGTCCTGCTCGAAAGCGCCGCGCAGATCCGCGCCGCGGCGCAGCAGCACCGCGCCCGCGCTGAGCGGCATGAACATCATTTTGTGCGGATCGAACGCCAGCGAATCGGCCCGCTCCAGCCCGTCCAGCAAGGGCCGCAGCCGCCGCGAAAATGCCATGCCGCCGCCGTGCGCGGCATCCACGTGCAGCCAGGCCTTCATGCGGCGCGCCGCGGCGTGGAAGGCTTCGATGTCGTCGAAACTGCCGGTGGGCGTCGAACCGCTGGTGGCCACCAGGATGAACTTGCGGAACCCCGCTGCCCGCGCCTGCCGCGCGGCCGAGGGAATGGCCGTCGGATCAGCGCGGAACTCGGCGTCGAGGGCGATGGGGAAGACGCAATCGGCGCCCAGCCCCAGAATCGCCGCCGCGCGTTTCACCGAATAGTGGGTGTGCGCCCCCGCCAGAATGGCGATGCGGGCGTCCCCGCTGCCGCCTTTCCACGCCCGCGGCGCCAACGCCGCCCGCGCCGCCAGCAGCGCCGTCAGGTTGGCGAAGCTGCCGCCCGGGGTCAGCGTCCCATCGGCCGAGGCCGGCAGGCCCAGAAGATGCTTGAAGTCTTCCATCACCCGCCGGTCCACCAGCGTCCCGGCCGGCGACATCTCCCACACCGCAATGCTCTGGTTGAGCGCCGCAACCAGCGACTCCACCAGCGCCGCCAGCGGCAGCGGAGCGCAGATCTGCTGCGCCATGGCGCAGGGATGGCTCTGGTGCAGGCTGGCCGCCGCCAACTGCCGCATCCAGCCGGGTGTCTGCCGCACTCCGCCACGCACCCGCAGCAACGCCCGGGTGCGCGCCAGAAACTCCGGATGCCGCACCGGCCCGCCCGCGCCCTGGGTCAGTTCGCCCACCGCCAGATCGCTGAATGCCCGCCCCAACCGCCGCAACGCGGTGGTGTCCCAGGCTTGGGCCAGTATGGAATCGTCTGGTCGCATCGGCATCAATGATACCGTGGGCATGGTGCCTTCACGGGTCTCGCCGCCCGGCAGAATTGCCGAGCTCGACGGTCTGCGCGCCGCCGCGGTGGCGGCGGTCATCAGCTTTCACTACACTCTGGGCACCGCGCTGGCCAACCCCGTCACCCGCCTCGGCTGGGCGGGCGTGGACCTGTTCTTCGTTCTATCCGGCTATCTCATCACCTCCATCCTGCTCTCCAGCCGCGGCAAGCCTGCCTACTTCTCCACCTTTTACGCCCGCCGCACGCTGCGCATCTTCCCCCTCTACTTCCTGCTGTTGGCCATCTACGCCGTGGCCGCCCGCACCGCCGGCCCCCAGCCCTGGTCCTACTGGGCGATGCACGCGCTGTTCCTGTCGAGCGTCGCCGAACACTATCACTTCTGGATGTTCCTCGCGCCGGGCTTCGTCTACGCCGGCGTGACCGTGCTGTGGACGCTTTCCATCGAGGAGATGTTCTACCTCGTCTGGGCGCCGGTGGTGCGCTGGATCGCGCCCCGCCGTCTGTGGTTTGTTCTGGGCGCGGCCATCGTGGGCGCGCCGCTGCTGCGCGCCGCCCTCCACAGCGCGACCTACCCCGAATATCGCTTCCTGCCCGCGCGTTGCGACAGCCTCGCCTGGGGGGCGGCGCTGGCGCTGCTGCTCTGGCAAACCAGGGACAGGGAGCGCCCGCCGCTTCGGTTTGGCGTCATCGCCGGCGCCCTCCTGCTCCCGGTCGGCGTACTGCTGGCCCTCACTGGCGGTCATCGCGCCAACTTCTGGTTCGCCGTCTTCGGGTATTCGCTGCTTGCCGCCCTGGCGGCGGCGGTGATCGGGTGGACGGTCCTGGCGGCCGGCAGCCGCCACCCCCTCTGCCGCGCCCTGGGCTGGCGCCCCGCCCGTTTCCTGGGCCGGATCAGCTACTGCCTCTACCTCATCCACTACCCCTTGCTGCTGCTGGTCGGCGCCATGATTACGGCCGTCTGGGCGCGCGATGCCGCCGCCCTGGCGCTGGCCGTGGTGCTGGCCGGGGCGAGTTGGCGATGGTTCGAAAGCCCCTTGCTACGGCTGAAAGACCGCTGGCGCCCCGCCCTGGGCCGGGTGGTCGAACTACGCCCGGTCCGAATGCGTAAAGTAGAGGCAGGAACAACCGAAGTCCTATAAGATGTCGCTTTTAAGGGGAGCCAGCCATGTTCTGTAACCAATGCGGAGCCCGTTTGCAGCCCGGCGTCACTTACTGCACCCACTGCGGCAAAGCGGTCGGCGCTCCCGGCACCGCCGCCGCGCCCGTGGCTCAACCGCTGGTCGCCGCCGCCGTGGGCCG